>JAMOPG010000065.1 GCA_027064715.1 Desulfobacterales bacterium | reverse complement strand
CAATAAAATAGATGATTTTGTTCAAGAGAATTCTCTAGTCTCATTTTTTGAAAAGGCATATAGAGCGGAAAAAGAGATAGATAATCTAATTGAGTTTTTAGATTATCTGTGTAGCAATAATCAAAGTATCCCAGAACAAGTCAAAGACATCTTAAGAGAAAATCCTACTTTGTGGGACAGAGTAAGATTCTATGCTTACTATTTAGGAATAATTGAGCATAAAAACGATAAGCATTGGTACAGAGTATTGAAAAATCTTATTAACAATACACGGATTGATTCGTTAGGCGAATATCTCAACGCCTTAAAAGCGATTAGAAAATTGAATGATGACTTAAATGGGCAAAAAATTTTGGATTACATCAAATACAAAGAAAAATCTAGAAAATTTATTGGATTTTTCAACCAAAACCAACAAAGGGAAGAAATTCTAAAAGCCGAACTTATCAATAAAGACAGTAACTGGGAGAGCGAAATAATCGAAGCTGAAAATCATTGGTATCTAGATGGTAAAATTGGATTTTTAATAGAATTTAGCAAAGATAGTAACACTTATGATTTATATGATTTAGAAGCATTTAAGAAATACAGGGATAAATTCATAAAACTCTGGGATTTTGCTAAGGATAATAAGGACAACCAAATTTTATTATATCAAGCTCTTCTTTCAAAAGGGGATTATTTACCGGAAGTGGGACAAAACAAAACATTTTGTTCCTTTGACACAGGTATCAGGGCAAAATCTGAGAACTGGCATAGGGTATTTGAAAGCGGTAAAAAAGAGTATCTAAAAAGCTTACTTGACGCTATAAATTCAACTCACAACATAAAAGATGAATTAAACAATATTATCAGAAAATCAACGGTTACTGATTGGAGAAAATACTTCATTGAAAATCCAGATTACATCAAATATTGTGAAGAATTACAATTGAGATTTAGTGACAATAAAATTTATTTATTAAAACACAAGCGAATGAACGGGCGCCATGTCGAACTACATTCATGGCATCTTTTTAACAAATGCTTTGGTTTAAAACCTGAAAGTGATAGGAAGGTTTGGTGGAAATTAGAAGGTAAAAAAGCATGTGAGCCTTTTAATTACACAGAATATGTGGAGTCCACATCATATGATGAGCCGTATATTTTACTAAGAGGATTTAAATATAAATCGGGAAGTGAGGAATATGACCTTGAATTAAGGATAATATATGAAAATGAAAAATTCCAATTCAACTTTATTGACTTGAATGGTAAAAATATTTCCAGTCTTAATATCAGGATTAACGAACATGAAATTATAAAAGAAAGTACTTTTTCCATGCCTCAAGAAGATGAAAACTTCTGTGAATTGTTAATCAAACAAATAAGTAAGAAACCTAACGGGAGAGCTGAATGATCTTTTATTGTAAAAAATTTCTCGGCGGCGTGCGGAACTCTTTGCCTGCTATTGCAGGCTCGCCCTTCGGGTCTGCTAACAGGAGGATATGTGGCTCGCTTATGCTTGCCCAAATTTGCTTCGCAAACTTCACATATCCCTAGAACGTTATACTGAACAATAAGAGAAAGGCCGCATCCTCATAAGTACCAAAAATTTCCCGGCTTTTAAATTTTCGGTTTCTTGCTTATTCTTTTTCACTCAAACCTTCCATAATATGGATTAAAACTTTTCCTCCTTACAAATTTTAAAGATAACCATATACAACTTATAAAAAGAAGCATTGCAAGTGAAAAGATTGTTTCATAGGTCGAAGTAATTAACAGAATTTCCCTTACTGTTGTCATTTTTATTGATACGAGTTGAATTTTTTCTGCTACTACAGGCAAATAGCGGCTGATTTTAAAACCAAAATTATAGATAGACTGACATATCACTGGCCATACAGAGTAAAGGTAACGATAAGCAAAAAGAAATACGACCATTCTTAAAAGAAGTGCTATGCTGTAACCTGATATAAGAGAAGAGGAACATCCCCTGGACAAAGTGCCTTTTGCTTTAAATAAAAGATAAATCATTAAAGTTAAAAGTCCCACTGTTATATATTTTGAAAGAGTAAAAGCAAAAATTTTATCAAATAGAGTGAGATCCTTACGACCAAATATAGGAAACATGTTAAAAAGAACACCATATAGAAAAGGAGAAATAAACCACACGATAAAATTATCTCCAAGACCGTATTTAAAACCGATATTTACGTATGCCAGAGATCTTCTGAGTGTAAGATAACCCTCTGGTATATCACTTATTCCCTCAGATTCCATAACTGTATATTGTTGAATGTCAGAAATTGCATCAATGATTGATTTTGGAATTCTGTAAGACGTTTCTTCCATTGGAATAGTTATTACATCATCAGACATACCTTTCTCCTTCAATCAAAAAGAAGAAATTAACTGAGGAAGCACAAAGGAGCATAGAAAAGCAACCAGGAGAAAAAAGATGGATATGAGTACTCTTCTTCTTACCAAAGAAAACCACATGCCAAGTATCAGTGAAGAGACTGCCATACTTTCCCAGCAGTGGAGTCTGAAAAATTCAAAAACAGAATCCATAAATTGATTAACAGAAATATTTCTGGAAAATCTGTCTGCAAAATGGGATATCCAGAAGATTATTATCCCTGTAAAAAATCCCAGAATCAGAAGATTTTTCTTAATCATCTGCTTTAAATCCCTCTTCTACAACAATTATCCCTTTTTTATTTAAAAACAATTTTGCAGGAAGACCAGTAATATGCCATCTCTTTACATGCTCTTTTTTCAAAGGAAATACATAAGGATAATATTTCCAGTAATATTGTTCCATCTGGCCTGCCAGAAGAATCACTATCTTCTTTGCCCTGTTTTTGCTTCCTTTATCCTGATCTTTACCTTGTTTTAAATCATTGAGAATTTTTAAAACATATTTCATCTGTTCAGGATCCTCCGCATCTGCCATTATAACTTCCTCCCCTGCCTCAA
>JAMOPG010000064.1 GCA_027064715.1 Desulfobacterales bacterium | reverse complement strand
CACCGAGTTATTTTGCTGGTTCATGTGGTGGTGCCTCTTTGGAGATTATTAAACAGTATATAGAAAAACAAAAGCCTGCTACATCCCCTACCTAAAGGAAGGGGTCTTGCAGGCTTAAATTAGATAATAGAGGAAAATCATGTTTATGTAGATAAGACTAATTTTGTGCATAAACTTGTAACACATGGCAAATATTACTTTCTATCACGTCTCCGCAGGTTTGGAAAGAGTTTGTTTTTAGATACCTTGGCAGAAACATTTTTAGGGAATAAAGAGTTATTCAAAGGGCTTTATATTTATGACAAATATGATTTTAATCCCTATCCTGTTATAAAGATTAGTTTTGGAAACGGCGATTATGTAAAGGTAGAACAATATTGTTTAGGAGAGGTTTTATTTATATGAAAAAATATATATGTATTATTTTTTTGTTTATTGTTGTATTTATTGCAGCAAGATGTTTATTTGCAAGTAATGTTATAATTGAATATATTAAAAGTATAATATCTAAAGATATAAAAAACTATCCAATAGATCAATTTATAGCTGATTGCTTAAATAGCACTAATCAATTAAAAATTAGCATAGAGTCTCTTTTAAATGCTGGAAATACTAAAATTGATAAAAATGAATTAGATTTAATAAAAAATAATATAGATTTGATTGTTTCACAAATAGAGGTATTAAAAAAAATAAAGGATGTTGAACCATCCATATCAATTTATAATCTAAAAGAAGAAAAACCTCCTTATACTATTGAATTATTTAAACGTTATATTACTAGTTTAAGGGAAATAAATTTATCTATTTCAGAAAATAAAAATCTAAATGAGGATATTGAAGATAAACTTGAAGCAGTTGAAAAGAATTGTAAAAACTTAACAGATGATTATTTAAAAGAAGAACAAAATCTTAGTATATTACAGAAGTATATTAAACTGACCTCTATTTTGTCACTTAAAATTCAGAATATGATTTTATATAAAAAACAGAAAAATTATCAAATTATAATAGAAAAATTAAAGAAACAAAAAGAAGAATTAACAGAAAAGATAAATTATATTTTTAAAAATTTGTCAATTACACAGTTAGATATAAAAAAAATCAAAAATAAAAAAGAATCTTTAGCAAGTCAACTTGAATTTAAAAAAACAAAAATATTAGAAAAACAAAGGGATATAGATAAAAAGATTATTTATTATGAAATAGAACTTCAATCCCTTCAAAACAAAATAAATTCTAACACATCTAATTTAAGGAAAGGACTGCTGAAATTAGATGAAAAAAGAATTAAATCTATCATTAACTATTATAATTTCAAAAAATTATATCTTTTTCAGGATCTTTTGAGTACTGAATTAAAAAAGAAATATTATGATTTTTATTATTTATGGCTAGTGGGGTATAATAATATAAAGAATGGTATCACTAATGATACTTTTTTTAAATCAATTGGTGATATCATTGATGACGTTGAACACAAGTTAAATCTTTTAATTGAAAAGCTGGCAGATATAAGAAAGGCCAAGATAGATCTTGAGCAATCCCTGGCTGTTAATTCTCAAGAAATAAAAAATCTCAAAGACAAAAAGATGAAACAGGCAATTTATAATTTGAACTATGAGTTAAAAAGACAAAGTAAGCTGATTGATGACATCATTTTCATATTAATTCAAAACAAACATACATGTTCTGAATTTTTAAATGAGGCATACCTGATTTCAACACTTTTAAAAAAGATGTTTGGGTTGGTTGGGAGTCTCAATGTTTGGAGTAAAGAAAAATTTATGATGCTGTATGAAAAGATTAAGTTTGTAGTTTTCTATCCTTTTGTAACAATTGGGAACATGCAACTTAGCATTGCAATAATCTTCAAAATGTTGTTCATATTTAGTGTAGGTTTGTTTGGATTAAGACGGGCCAGAAAAAAGATTTCTTCTATAATGCAAGAAAAGACCAGTTCGTCTGAGGGTACAATAAACTCCATTACCACACTTGGTTATTATTTTTCTTTGGTATTGCTTGTTGTAATAGTGTTGTCCACTGCAGGTATTGATTTAAGTCAATTGAGCATACTTATGGGCGCCCTGGGAGTTGGTATAGGCTTTGGTTTACAAACAATTGCCAACAATTTTATATCAGGGCTAATAATTTTAAGTGATAGGTCTGTCCAGATTGGTGATATTGTGGAGCTTCCAGATGGCACTGTTGGGAAGGTGAAAAATCTTGCTATAAGGGCAACTGTAATAAGAACTTATGACGGTCAAGATATAATAGTTCCAAACTCTGAATTTATCTCAGCCAGGGTAAAGACCTGGACTTATAGTGATGATTGGAGGAGGTTAACTATACCCTTTGGGGTAAGCTATGATGCAGATCCTGAATTAGTAACACAGATTGCAATAGAAGCTGCAAGAGAAGTCCCTATTACACGGGAAGATGATGACCATCCCATTTTGGTATGGTTTGAAGGGTTTGGAGATAATTCTATAAACTTTTCCTTAAAGGTATGGTGCAGGATAAATGAATTAAATGAAGTTAAAGCAGGGTTAATGAGTGATTATTATTTTATGCTGTTTAAAAAATTAAAGGAAGCAAACATAGAAATCCCTTTCCCTCAAAGGGATGTATATTTAAAAAGCTTGCCAGAAAGTGTTATTGATTTATTAAAAAAGGAAAAAACAAATAAAAATGAATAAAAAACATTTCCAATTATGGTATTTGGGGAATAATTTTTTATCCATGCTATGAAAAATTTATCTTTCGATAAAGGGATTGAAGTAACCAAATTTTAGCCAAGGAAAGTTTTTTTTCAATCTTTTTATAAAGTTGCTAAGTCCCATGCAGGGCGAATTTGTGGTTATTAGGGAAAGATAGATATCTGGGTCTATATTTAGATTTCTAAGCTGGATAAAATCTAGCTTTGTTTTTTCAATTAGACCCATAAGGAATTCAAGTTCAGATTCTGTATCAGTTATCCCAGGGAAAAATAAGAGATTTAATGATATAAAAAGTCCCATTTTTTTTGCCACCATGATTGAATCCACAACATTTTGAAATTGGTATCCATTAGGTCTATAATATTTTTCATAAAATTTACTATTGGCACTATTTAAACTAATTCTCAAAGAGCTAATACCTGCCCTAGCGAGTGGCTCTATTGCCTCAGTTATAGAACCATTTGTATTTATGTTTATAGTGCCTATTCCACCTTTTGATCTATACAATTTTACTGCTTTGACAATCTTTTTCCACTGGGTCAAGGGTTCCCCTTCACATCCTTGACCAAAGGAAAAGATGGGTCTTTTTTCCCTTGATGCGTGTATTTCCATTACTTCTAATATTTCTTCAGGTGTTGGTGTAAATTTTATCCTATCCTGTGTTACTGGAATCTTTGATTCTTTGGGTTGATAAGAAATACACCCTATACATCTTGCATTACAAGAAGTTGATGTGGGTATAGGTGCTTCAAATCTCCCTAAAGCAAAGTTTTTTGCAGCAGGACACCCGTACGTGAGAGCGCATTTGCTTAGATGGAAAATAAGCCTGTTTTGCGGATATTTCTTTAACATATCATGGACAGCAGAAGAAATCTTTTTAGGAGAAATATTTTTAAATACCTGTCTTTTATCCTCATCTACTTTTTTGGCACACACATAAAGTTTGCCTTTAAAATATCCAACAGGTGCATAGGCAAATAAAGGAAGCACAGGGGCATCTTTCTCTTTTACATAAGCAGCATGAGAACATAAAGTATATGCTGGAGCAATAAAGGCAGATACTGCCAACTCATCCAGGACTTCTGTTTTACCTGTATCTGGATTATAACCAACGGCACGCCTTCCTGGCAAAAAAAATAGCTCGGATTCATCTGGCAGCTCAATTAATTCATCAGGCCTTGGTAAAACAAATTCATTTCCCTTTCTACACACCATTAAAAGGTGAGGGTGATCATAGATATTTCCTTTTTCATCTGAAAATAAGAGATGGGGATGTATCTTTTTTTTCATACATTGAGCAGGATAAAAAAAAGACACAAAGGAAGCTTCTCCAAGCCTCCTTTGTGGCAGTATTTGAATTTTGAAATAAAAAGATAGGTATTAACGTTTGGAGAATTGGAACTTTTTTCTTGCTTTGGGCTGTCCGTATTTTTTCCTTTCTTTTACCCTTGCGTCCCTTGTAAGGAAACCTGCTTTTTTTAATGGCTTTCTAAGTTCTGGATCATATTCAAGCAAGGCCCTGCTTATACCATGTCTTATAGCCTCCGCCTGTCCTGAAATACCTCCACCCTTTACATTTACCTTAATGTCAAATTTCCCTTCTAGATTTAATAGTCTCAACGGTTGTTTTATAATCATTCTCAAGGTCTCTCTGGGAAAATATTCCTCTAAGGATCTTCCATTTACTTCAAACTTTCCTGTACCAGGATATAACCTTGTGCGTGCTACAGCTGTTTTCCTTTTTCCTGTTCCATAGAAAAAGTCTTGACTCATAGATCTTACTCCAATTTTACAGTTTAATTGTCAAAGGTTCTGGTTTTTGAGCTGTGTGTGGATGTGACTCGCCTGCATACACCTTTAGTTTCTTTAATTGCTTTCTACCAAGTCTATTTTTGGGTAACATCCCTTTTACTGCAAAATAGATAACCCTCTCAGGCCGTTTTTGCAAAAGTTTTTCCAGTGTGATTTCCTTGAGTCCGCCTGGATAACCTGAATAATGATAATACTTTTTCTGAGACAATTTCCTTCCTGTAACCTTGATCTTGTCTGCATTAATAACAACAACAAAATCTCCATTATCCACATGAGGAGTATAATCTGGTTTATGTTTTCCTCTTAAAATAGTGGCTATCTTACTAGCCAATCTTCCCAATACCTGATCTTTTGCGTCTACTATATACCATTTACGCTCTTCCAATGCCTTTTCTTTAGGTAGAGCAAAGGTTTTGAATTGACTCATCTTGTTGCTCCTCTCATTTTCCTGACTTTTTTAAATGTCCCAATCAGAAAAGAAGACTATACTTTGCAAGATTTAGGTTGTCAAGAACTAAATGATGTTTTAATGTCTTGCCAGTAATAACCAAGAAAAAGAGAAAGGTGATTACATGGGTACTATAAGAAAAAGTCTATTACAACTTATCTTTTCTGGTTCATTTTTAAAAAGGTGGAATGATAAATTGAGGCCAGTTGAGCTTTATGAGGTGGATAAGCAGGCACATAAAATGATAATAGCCTGGGTCTTGTTTAGCATTAATTCTAAAGGATTATCAAAAGATGAAAAAAAATTATTGGCCCTGGAGGTCATTGAAGGTGGGATTTTTGAATATCTATATAGACTGATAATAACTGATATAAAACCCCCTATATTTTACAGGATCAAGTCAAATCCTGTGCACTACAAACAGTTAACTGAATGGGTATTTGAAAATTTGGAACCCAAAATAAAGCCTATAGGAGACGAATTTTGGGATAGGTTTAAAAGATATTTTTTAAAGGAAAAAGAAAGTCTTGCAAAAAAGATATTAAGAGCAGCACACCTATATGCAAGTGAATGGGAATTTAATTTAATTAAGTCGTTAAATTACTTTGACGAAGAGACAAAGGAAATAGAAGAAAATTTTCGCAGTCAACTAACAAAATTTGGTGAAATAAGAGGTGTTTCTGAGCTCATTAAGTCAGAAAACACACCACTAAAAAAATTTATTTTTCAATGTGGTCAACTGAGGTTTCAAAAAAGATGGTCTCAAACACCAAGGATTCCAGAAACATCTGTTTTGGGGCATATGTTTATAGTTGCTTGTTATGCCTATTTTTTTACTCTTGTGATGGGTGGATGCAAGAAGATGGCTATTAATAATTTTTTTGCTGGTCTATTTCATGACCTGCCAGAGCTATTGACCAGGGACATAATATCACCTGTAAAGAAATCTGTAAAAAAAATAGGTGATTTTATAAAAGAGTATGAGAATAGAGAATTGGAAAATAGGATATTTAGAATCTTGTCTCAAGGAGGATACGAATTTTTGGCTAGCGATTTGAGATATCTATTGGGTATGGATGTTGGTTCAGAATTCACCCCTGTTATAAAATTAAATAATGAGGCAAAAGAGGTTACATGGGATATATTGTATAATAAGTATAATTATGATGATTTTGATCCAAAGGATGGATTAACTCTGAAGATCTGCGATAATATAGCTGCATTTATTGAGGCATATACTGCACTGAAAAATGGAATCACCAGTGATCATCTGCAGCAGGCTGTATGGCGAATTCGCACTGCATATAACCAATATTCCTTGGGAAACAGACTACATGTTGGAAGCTTACTCGCAGATTTTGATTAATTTGGGTATAAATAGCTTATCATTAATCACATACGAATTATAATTGTAAGTAGTCCATTTACCAAGCTAGAATCAAATTTATCGGCCTGTTTTGAAAGGCTTTGAGATATCTTTTTTATTGTGTCAGTTGAGTTATCATTTATTTCACAAAGCATTTCATTAAAGGAGGAAGCAATACCTGCAATTTTACCTGCAATACTTATTTCACGGTCTTTTAATCCTTGAGGATATCCTGAACCATCTAGCCGTTCTTGATGTTCTAAGATGCATTGAAGTGCATATTTTTCTCTATATCCAAATTTATTTACAATCTGAGCCCCTATATGAGGATATGATTTTAATTGCCTTTGTTCCTCTAAGGTTAGATTCTTTTTGTTAAGAAGATGTGAGGGCAGTTTGGTCTTTCCAAGATAGACCAAAGACAATCCTACTGTAATGGCCTTTACAAATCTTTCATCAATTTCATTGGAAAATGTTCTCAAATAAGCTCCCAAACCTAAAAATAATACATTTGTGGCCTGATCCCATAGGTTGTTTGATGGATGAATGCGCCTTATAAGCCCTGCAATTCTATGTGGATCATCTAATACATATTGGGAAACAACAAAGAGGTTTGGTAAGATGCCTTCAAAAACCAGTTTAACTGGTTGAGTATATATTTTTTGAAGATTATCAGGCACCCCTTTCCATAAAATATCTACTATTTCCTTTTCAGTAAGTGATGATGCCTGAAGTATCAAATCCAGCTGTTTACTTATAAATTCTGAATAAAGGGGATAGTCAGATCTAGAAAAAAAGATATTTCCTTTTTCGCAAAGTGCACGTAACTCTTCTTGTCTATTTTCGTCTAAACGCTCTCCTTTTCTCGCATATAGCTGGACATCATTTACCTTTTCATTAAAAAAATATATATTTAAAGGTGGTCTAAACCGAGGAAAACTCTCTAAAATTTCTGGACTTACCTGATAAAATTCTTCTGATAAAGTTTCTTTTATAGTCTCTTTAGCCATATTTTTATCCTTACTCCAAAATTTTTGGTCTTATAAATATGAGTAATTCCCTTCTTTCCTTGGACTTATAGTTATTCTTAAATGCATTTCCAATAATTGGCAATTTTGCAAGGAAAGGAACCCTATCTTGCTTCTTATTTTCACTTACTCTTTGCACGCCACCAATGACAATGGTTTCTCCGTCCTTTACCATTAACTTTGTTTTTGCAGATTTTGTTTCTATATTTTCTCCTCCACCAACAGGACTGTCATCTGATACCTCTAACTCCAGTATTAGATTTTTGTCTGGAGTAATTTGTGGTGTTACTGAAAGTTTCAGCACTGCATCCTTATATTCTGTTGTTGTTCCCCCACTTTCTGATTCAGTCTTTGTTGCTATTTTTGTCCCCTGAACAATTTTAGCCTGCTGATTATTTAAAGTAATTATCCTTGGAGAAGAGACCGTGGTGACCTCGCCCTTTGATTCTCCTAAGGTTAGTTGGGCATCTAAGGTAAATAAAGTACTACCTGTGAGTTTCGATATATAGCCTCCAAAATTTAGAACAGTTGGAGAGGTAGGAAGATTTACTGCAAATTGGCTTGGGAGTCCAATATCAAATTTTTCACCTCCATATGATGCCCCTGTGTTTAGATTTCCTCCCCAATTTAATCCTAGTCCCCTTTGAAAAGATTCTGTGGCATATACCACCCTTGCTTCAATTAATACTTGTTTTTCTGGTTGGTCAAGCTTTTTTAATACCTGTTCAATCCTGTTTATATTGTCAATTGTGTCAGATATTATTAATTGATTGGTGCGTATATCATATGTGATTGTTCCTCTACGACCTTTAAATTTTTCCAATTGGGCAGCCATTTCTGATGCCTTGGCATAATTGACTTTAATGTATTTCGTATATAGCGGCTCCACTTCTTGTCTTTGTTGCATTAATCTTTTGGCTTGTTCTTGCTCCTGTTGAATCTTTTGTAATGGAGCTATTCTCATAATATTTCCTTTTACAACCTTACCAAGTCCTTTTTGTGTTAAAACAAGATCTAATATTTGATCCCAAGGCACATTTTCTAATTTTAATGTAATTGATCCAGAAACCTGGTCATCAAATATAATATTATAACCTCCAACTTTTGCAAGCAACCTAAGAACATGTTTTACATCAGCATTCTGAAGATCAATAGATATTTTTTTTCCTGAATAGCATTGTTTCATTCCAGGTAGTAGATAATTTGATGATCCTAATGTTTTTGGGGTATTATTCGTGGATTGAGTAACTTTATTTTGGGCCACGGAGATGTTTTGTATTGACTCATTGTAATAAGGAATCTTTATAATCAAAAGTTTATTTTTTTGTTCTATATTTATAGGTTCTCTTTTTTTAAAGAAAAGTCTGACCACGCCTCCTTCTATACTATTTTGTAAAAACATCTTTATAACAATGGAGTTGAATTGAGATAGATCATATATTTTTATTAAATTTTTAGGAATAGCTGTATCATTTAAAAGAATATCTAATGTCCTATTTTTGCTAGATTTCAAGGAATAAGTTGCCTTTTTATTCATATACAATTTAATAATGAGGTTATTTTCACTATCTTTTACAAATTTCAACTCTCTTAATAGATTTTTATTATCAATTTCAGTAAATAATATGCTCAATCTATTTTGTTTTTTTGTAGCCAGATATTGGACATCTCTTTTTAATTTTATAATTATTGTGTCTATCTTTTCGTCTGTTTTTCTAATTTCTATATCTTTTATTACACATTGATCAGGAATTATTGGTTTTTGTAAATTTGATAGAGGTGGATTTAATTTTAATACAAAGATTGGGAAAGAATATTGTATGTCAAAAGATATATTATCAATATCAACAAGGTCCACTATAGTGTTATTTTTTGAAAAAGATATAGTTAGACTTGCTCCTAAAACAGAAAGGGGGTAAAAAAGCATTACTAAAAACAAAATGGCTTTTTTCATTTTTGTTCTCCCTCAGACGGATGGAGCTTTAATTCTATTTCTTTAATCTTTTTTCCTTCAATTAAATCAAAATAAGGTTCTTTTATTATTACACGATCTTTTGTGATAGTGTAAACATATCCTCCATTTGATCCAACTAAAGTACCTTTTTCTAAAATGTATGATTTTTTGTCTGGAAGTTCCACAAGTGCCATTGGTGATATATCTTTTGAATAAACTATCCCAATAAGTCGCAGTTGTGTAGGAGAAATTTTTTCTAATGGAGAAAGAGGACCTTTCTTTTTTTTCTGAGTAACACTCTTGGTTGGAATCTGTCTTATAAAAGGTTGAAAGGGATCTGGAAGTTCATTTGCTTTATATTTAAAAGGCTTTGGATATATCCATTCTGGTATTTTGTAATGAGTGGAATTTGTGTTAGCATGGTTTACATTGACACTGCATATTAAAATTATAAAAACAATAAAGATATAATTTGAGATTTTTTTTATCATCATTATCTTCTTCTCTTACCTTTATTTATTTGCTCTTGTGCTTTTATCTCTTCTTCTGTTAATGATCTGTATACAGACATCTTGCAGTCTGCAATGAGTACATAGTTTTTATCAGGAGATAGTCGCAAAGAATCTATAGTTACTAATCTGTTTAAATTAGATATATGTGATAAAAAAAGCATGAGATTGGGAAATAGCCCCCTTACTTTAAGTGTTACTGTTCTTATGGCATAAAAATCATATTTTTTTTCTGCTAGTGGCTGAAATAATAAAAATTCTATACCAACATCGTTTCCCAATGTCTCTATATTGGCAAGAAGGTTTTCAACCTCTACATTGCTTTCTGGTAAAAGTCTTTTGGCATAATAAAATATTTTTTCTTTTTGTTTTAGCTTTTTCTCTAAGTCTTTTAACTTGCGTATTTTTATTTTATTTTGTCTAATTTGGCTTTCTAAATTTTCAATGTCTCTTTTAAGATTATTTATATTTTCTGATTTGGGATTGAAAACAAAATACCAATATGCACCAATTCCCATTAACACAACCCCTAAAAAGATAAGTATCCTCTTTTTAAATTCTACTTCTTCAACCTTTGATTTAATCTCAGATACATTCATTTTTGTATATTTTCATTTTTTAGTTGAATATTGAAGTCAAACTTTATTAACCCAAATCCCTCAATATTTTCCTTTGATGCTCTTATTAAGTCAATCTGGGCATAATATTTTACTTTTCTTAAACGTTGAATATATTCAGCTAAAATATGATTATCAAGGGCCACGCCACTAATTTTCATTTTACTATTTTCATCAAGGGATAATGAAGTAAACCATAATTTATTTTCTATAAAGTTTTTTACAAGTTCATTTAAATACAATACTGATAAGTTTTGTTTTGTCCTTACCTTTTTTATTACTTCAATTTTTCTTTGTAAAGCTTCAATTTTTGATTTATAGCTATTTGAGATATTTAATTTTTTTAGTAATATTATATTTTCATTTTGCCTTTTATTTTTTAATGCAGTCAGCCTAGCTATTTCATTATTCATTTTGCTATTTATAAAAAAAATACAACATCCTAAGATTAATAATAAAATGGAATAGATACTTAGCTCTTTTTCAATGCTTAAACCTAAAGTAGCCTTTTTTCTCTTTTTTGCAGATGGATATAAATTTATCTTAATCATTGTAAGTCCTGTTATACAAGATTTCTAAGAGCTAGCCCAGTTGCAATGACAAATTGTGGACCAATTGATTTTAAATATTCCATATCAAAATCATTTACAGATATGTTAATGTTTTTAAAGGGATTTATATAATGTATTTCCTTTTCTAAGTGTTCTTCAAATACCTCTTTTAGGTTTTGGGATAAAGAGCCCCCACCAGATAAAAAGATGTGTTCAACTTTCTCATCTCCATAATTTGATTCATGAAAAAATATAGATGGCTGTATCTCATCAATCCATTTGAGATATAATTCTTCAATCTTTTGGCTTAAAATCACCCTTTCTTTTCCATTGAATTCCGAAAATGAATTGAAAACTGCTTTTTCACACTCTTGAAAATTTAGACCTACAACTTCTTTTACTGTATTAATTAATTGATTACCGCCAATATTTATATCCCTTATAAAAAGTGGTTCACCCTTTGAATACACACAAAATATTGTACTTTTACTTCCTATGTCTATTAAATAACATGTCTTTTGGGCATATTCAGGATAATTAAATTCAAAACAGTTTGATAATGCAAAACCATCAATATCTATTGCTTCAATAATTAAATTTCCTCCTTCTATAAGATCAATAACATCTTTTACAACTTCTTTCTTACTTGCAACCAAGAAGTATTCATTATTTTTTAAAAGACAGTAATCCATATATACATTATCTAAATCAAATGGTATGTGCTCTCTGGCATGTTTTTTTATGATTTCATGGTAATCAGTTTTCTCAGATAGATTGTGGGGCAATTTTATCCTTTTTGTTATTACAGAATGTCCAGCTAGAGATACATTCACATTTTTTTGTTTTATTTTGTGTGACGTGAACAATAAATTAATCTTTTGTCTTGTTTTTGCCTTTTCTTCTAATTCCTCCTTGGTTAAAAGACATCTACCTATCCTGTTTAATTTTATGGTGCCATTTATGCCCCTTAGTTGCACCAATTTTATCCATCTTTCTCCTAAATCAAGCCCAATGCTCAGTTTGTCTCTTTTAAAGGATAGAATGCCCATTTACCTTCCTTAGATATGCAATAACCATTGGTATTTTTTAGTGAGTTAATTTTATTGCTATGTCAGTGGTCTAATAGTTAGTACTGGGATATGAGAGCTTTTCACGACTTTTTCAGCCACTGAGCCAAACAAAATCTTGTCTATACCTGTTCGTCCGTGGGTTCCCATGATAATTAGATCTATTTGATTGTTTTTTGCATAATTAATTATCTCTTCAGCAGCATATCCTGTAAGGACCTCTCCTTTGACTTTGTGGTTTTCAGGGAAATTTTCTGCAATAAACTTATCCATTGTCTCTTGGGCACCTTTAATTATTTCTCCAACAAAATCTTCTATAGAACTTGGTGATATTTGAAACCCTATATATTGAGATAGAGTAGGAGCAACATAAATCACATGAATTTCACAATTAAATGCCTTTTGGAAAGTCTTGGCATAATCAACAATTTCCTTTGAATTTTCTGCAAAATCTATTGCGCATAATATACGCTCTATCTTTTTTTCTCCCATTTTATCCCTCCCTTATTAAATTTGGTTTTTAGTGTGTTTTCTCAATATCTCTTCTATTATTTTTGAGGTGGAGTAGTTTTTAAGATATGGCAAACTAAAAACTTGACCTCCATTTTTTGTAACCAGATCTGCTCCCACTATTTGGTCTTTTTTCCAGTCTCCACCTTTAACAAGTATATTGGGCCTTATTTGTTTTATTAGATTATAAGGCGTATCTTCTTCAAATATTATTACAAAATCTACACATGCCAGTGAGGACAAGACTATAGCCCTATCTATTTCGTTATTTATAGGCCTCTTTTCTCCTTTTAATCTTTTAACCGATGAATCACTATTTATTCCAACCACCAATATATCTCCTAAAGACTTTGCCCTAGCTAAATACTCCACGTGTCCACGATGTAGAATGTCAAAACATCCATTTGTAAAAACAATGGTTTTAGTTTGAAACTTTTCTTTTTTTAGTTTTAAGAAATCTTTTAAATCTATTAATTTGGCCTTTAACTTATTTTTTGTCATTCTGTCACCACTACTTTTTCTTCTTTTGAATATGAAATTGTCTTTGCAGGAAGAATTTTGGATATTTTTTCAACAAGTTTGTCCAAATTTTTTTTAGTAGTTGCCGATACAAAAATAGCTTCTGGATATAGGTTTTTTAGTTTTGTTTTTCTTTCCTCATCAATCAAATCCATTTTATTTAAAACTAATATCTTGGGAATATGATTTATTTTCATCTCTTTTAATATCTCTTCCACTGCCTCAATCTGCATTTCAACTTCCTCATGAGATGCATCTGCCACATGCACTAATACATCTGAGTTATATAATTCCTCAAGTGTTGCCATAAATGCTTCTCTTAATTTATCTGGTAGAAATTTTATAAAACCAACAGTATCTGTTATTATTGCTTTCTTTTCCTCTGGAAAACGGATCCTTCTCGATGTTGGGTCTAACGTAGCAAACAATTTGTTAGCTGTATATACCTCACTATATGTAAGGGCATTTAATAAAGTGGATTTTCCCACATTAGTATATCCCACTAAAGATACAATTGGCAATCTTAGTTTTTGTCTTCTCTGCCTTGTGTGAAGTCTGTGTCTTTTGATCCTCTCCAATTCTTTTATAAGTCTCGTCCTTCTTTCTTTTATCTTTCTCCTATCTAGTTCCAGCTTAGTCTCTCCAGGGCCTCTTCCTCCAATTCCTCCAGTTAGTCTACTTAGGGCCCTGTTTTTGCCAATAAGTCTAGGAAGTGTATATTCCAATTGAGCAAGTTCCACCTGATATTTACCTGCTTTGCTTTTTGCATGTTGGGCAAAGATGTCTAATATTAATTGTGTCCTGTCTATGATCTTTCTTTCTGTTATCTTTGCTAAGTTGTTTATTTGTGATGGGGTTAGTTCCCTGTCAAATATAAGGACATTTGCATTTGTCTGCAAACACATCACTTCAAGTTCAGCAAGCTTTCCCTTTCCCAAAATATATTTGGGATTCACAGAACACACTCTCTGAATCAATTTTCCACAAACAATAACTCCCGCAGTTTTTGCCAGATCTTCTAATTCCCTTAGTGATCTTTCTTGTTGTTGTTTTGGTTCAGTCCCTACGCTTATTAAAAGTGCCCTTTCATTTTCTTGTCCAGCAAAACCTGTGGACTCAACTCGTGATAACTCTTCTTCTAATGCTTCAACACTCTTTTTTAAATTGATATTCACCTTATCCCAAAAAATAGGTTCTGATAAATGATATAATCTATTTGTCTGATTTGAGGGCAAAATATATGCCCACTGGAATTTATCAGGTCTTCCTTGATCATCTACAGTGAGCACAGCAATGGAATCTAGCCTTAAAAACACCAGATCCATTAAATCATCTTGTGTAAGTAATGTCTTACCCTTATGGGTGTGGAGGAGTCTAACTCCCCTTAATCTACCACTTTTAAATCTTACTCTTCCCAAATCAGGAATGATTATTTTTTCGTTGTCCCCAACTATAATTTTGGTTACTCTGCCTCGTCTATCTATTAAAAGTCCAATATGTCTTTTAATATCTTGTGTAAGAGTGCTCAGTTCCCACGCCTGTTCTTTTGTGTATGGCAGATCTTCAGGGAACCTCCTTAAATAGAGTTTTAATAATCTTTTTTCTTGTGTCTTTGATATACCACTAGTATTTCCAAAAAGTTTAAAACTAATATCTGCACCTCCTTGTCTAATTTTTTTGGTTATTTTATTAATCTTCTGATAAAGCCTTATTTATGAGTTTATCATAATTTGATGTTATTTCAAAGACCTTTGCTGCCATTTTCTTCCTCAAACCCACAGAGATTGAAAAGTCATTTGCTTTTAGTTCTTGCATCACTACTTCATAAAAGGATATATCTGGCACCACTGCTACTGAATGATAATTTTTGGCAGCTGCTCTGAGTAGAGTTGGGCCACCAATATCAATCTCTTCTATTAATTCTTTGTCTTTTAATCCTTTTTTTAAAGCACCTTCAAAATTATAAAGATTAACACATATTAGATCAAATGGCTTGATATTTAATCTTTTTAAGGTTTCCATATGATCAGGGTTGTCTTTATCTGCCAAGATGCCAGCATGAATATGAGGATGTAAGGTTTTCACCCTGCCATTTAATATCTCTGGGAATTTTGTTATCTCACTAACAGACATTACTTTTAGACCAGCTTGTTCCAGTTTTTTCTTTGTTCCCCCAGTGGAGATCAACTCTACATCATGATCTGCTAAAAATCTAGCAAAATCAATAAGTTTTGATTTGTCTGTAACACTTATTAATGCCCTTTTGATTTTTAGATATTCCATGTCTAATAT
>JAMOPG010000063.1 GCA_027064715.1 Desulfobacterales bacterium | reverse complement strand
AAATTTGGTAGTGTAAAAATTTTTATGTAAATTTAGATTTAGAAAAAAAGCATTATCCTTGATGGATTTGCTGCTCCATTGCATTTTATTTAACGGTATATAGAAAACTACAAACCTGTTACACCCTACCTTCTAAAGGAAAGGATATTGCAGGCTAAATTTGGGTAAAAGAATGAAAAAAGAAAAAATAATTCTTGCAGATCAACCCTTGGAATCTCCTGAACAAGATAAATTAGGTTTCGCTCCCTTTGCCCAACATATTGCTACTATTATAAAAAACCTGCAAGTGAAAGAAAGCGTTGTTTTTGGTTTATATGGTAAATGGGGGACTGGAAAGACAACCTTTTTGAATTTTTTGACTTATTATCTTAATGACGATGAATCTATTGTTATAGTAAAATTCAATCCTTGGTGGTTTAGTGGAAAAGAAGACCTTATTGGGCAATTTTTGCAAAACATAAAACTTACTTTTGATAAGTCAACAAAAACAATGCAAAAAAATATCTCAAAAAAAATAGACCCCTATATAAAAGCTCTTGGAGCAGTTCCAAAAGTTGGATGGATTGCCAAGACATGGATGGAGTATGAAAAAGCTTCAGAAAAAACTGTAGAAGAAGCTAAAGAAGAAATTATTCAGCAATTGAATAAGATAGATGGAAAGATAGTTGTATTTGTGGATGATATTGATAGGCTAACAGCCCAAGAAATAAGAGAGCTTTTTACAATTGTGAAAGCAATTGCAGATTTTCCGAATACTGTATACATCCTTGCTTTCGATAAAGAGGTAGTGATTAAGGCTTTAGAAAAAGTACAAGAAGGAAAGGGTGAAGATTATTTAGAAAAGATTATTCAAGCACCTATAGAGTTACCTTTAATAAATAAAACCACTATTAGAAAAATGTTGTTTGAAGAGCTTGATGAAGTGTTGTCTGGAACACCAAATGAGCTTTTTGATTCTACCTATTGGGAAAATGTGTATCAGGATGGTATTGATTCGTTTATTAATACAGTTAGAGACGTTAAAAGATTAACTAATGCGTTAAGAATAACATATCCATCTGTAAAAGGCGAGGTTAATGCTGTAGATTTTATTGCTATCGAAACTATTCGTATCTTTTGTCCAGAAGTTTATAATTTAGTAAAAGATAACCTCAGTATGTTCTGTGGGCACAGCAATGAATTCAATTTATATGGTTCACGGGGTAAAGAAATTTTAAAACAATTTCATCAAAATTGGATATCAGACTTAAATCTACCTGACAACCTTAAAGAAAAAATAAAAGAACTGTTAAAAAGATTATTTCCTAAACTCGAAAGTATTTTTGAAAACATGCATTACGGACCAGAGTGGGAGCTAGATTGGAGGAAAAAGTGTAGAGTATGCTCTAAAGAAATTTTTTCAAGATTCTTTAGTTTTTCTATTTCTCCAGATGACTTATCGAAAGCTGAAATGGAGGCTATTTTAAGTTCTCTCCCAGATAAGGAGATGTTTTGCACACATCTAAAACATCTTGTCACGGAAAAGCGTTCTGACAACTCTACAAAACTTAGTGTATTTTTGGAAAAAATGGAGGACTATACTTCTGAAATCCCGAAAGACAACATCCCTTCTGTAATTGAAACTTTCTTTGCTGTAGGAGATGAACTCATAATTCCAGAAGACGAGGATGAGGGCTTTCTTTATTGGGGAAATGATGTTAGAATGAGAAGAATAATTAGGCAACTTTTAAGGAGATATAGAGATAAGAATGACAGGTTTAAAATATTGAAAAATGCTTTTGAGAAAGGACAAGCAATTTCTATGATGGTTATCCAGCTAACATCATTTTGGCAACAACATGGAAAATATGAAGGCACTAAAAAATCTGATAAAGATATTTTATTGAATGAAGATCACTTAGAGACTTTACAGAAGATAGCCTTAAATAAAATAAAAGAGGCAACAGAAAAGGATAGGTTGCTAAATACTCCCTTTCTTCCAGCTGTTCTGTACAGATGGAAAGAATGGGGAAACGAAAGAGAAGTAAAGGATTGGGTAAGTAATATAGTAGCTTCGAATGAAAAACTGCCTATATTTCTATCAAGGTTTTTACAAAAAACCAGATCAGTGGCAATAAATGATAGAGTAGCTAAGATTGATTGGAGACTCAATCCGAATAAGTTAAAAGACCTTATAGATCTGGATATGTTAGAAATAAAATGTAATGAAGTATTATCTAATAACTCGATCGCTACCAAGTTAAATGTCAAAGAAAAATTAGCTGTAAAACAATTTCTAAAAGAGAAACATCTTATGGATAAAGGCAAAAATCCAGATGACCCATTTTTCTTAGAGAAATAAGAGAATGATGATTAACTTCAGTGTATAACAGTGTTAAAGTAACTCAAAAAGCCCATGTTACTTCCCTTAAAATCCCCATCATCCTGTTCTCTTGTGGTCACATCTTTCCTGAGACATTGGGAAATTTATATTTTAATAATATCAATTAAAAGGAGAAGTTTATGGGATGGAATGAAATTGATAACAAACTTAAAAGAAGATTAGATAGCAAATTTGTTTCTTGTGACGAAAACTACGAATTGGATCTAATTAAGGATGTTATTCAAGAAGAATTTCCTAATATATCGCCTGAAAGGATTGAAGAGGCTATTTCAAGCTGTTGCGACAAAGTTGCGGCACCTCGCCCCCGAAAAAAATTTATAGAGTGTTTAAAAGCTATTTTATCATAAAAAGACTCTATTTAGTAACCATGTAAATTTGTGATTTTTTTCAACCCAATGTCTCAGGAAAAAAGATTTAAATAAGACCTTTTTGTCTTAGAATCTCTTTTGCTTCATATCCACTGATTCTAAGATATATGGCAGTAGTGGTTAAGGCGGAATGCCCTAAAATATCTTGAACTACTGTAACAGGCACTCCAGCTTTTAAGAGTTCAATAGCCCGTGTATGTCTAAGAATATGCGGATGAGCAAGATTTCTAGGTATCATTGCTTCTTCTGCTCTAGCGTAAA
>JAMOPG010000062.1 GCA_027064715.1 Desulfobacterales bacterium | reverse complement strand
CTCAGGTTATTATAACATATACCATCTCACTATACCTAACCTTACCTATCCTTCTCACTACCCACTGCCCTTACTATCTACTTACCTCAAAGAACCCTTATCCTCACATCGAGATTCCTTATTATATTCACTCAATCATCTTTGTCAATATCTTTCTTTATCCTTTTTTAAAGAACACTTTATCACCGTCACGCGAGAAAAATATATATATACATTTCCCGATCACTTGTCAATAAAAAAATAAAAATTTAAAAAATTGCATCTATAAGTAAATTATCCCGATGTATTACCTCTTCGGCAATCTTGGTTTTTCCAAGTATTTCTCTTAGCTCATAGGTCTTTTTACCCTTGATCTTGATAAGATCCTTGGCAGAATAGTTGGTAAGTCCCACACCGATTTCTACTTCATCTTCTGAGACTATTTTGACAAGATCACCTTCAAAAAATTCACCGTTTACCCCAACCACTCCTACAGGTAGCAAGCTCTTTCCCTTAAATAATAAGGCATTTTTTGCCCCTGTATCTATATATATAATTCCTTTTGGCTCTAAGTTATATGCCATCCAAAATTTTTTCCTAGAAACAGTTTCTTCTAATGGTTTTATCCATGTTCCCAATATCTCCCCTGAAAACACCTTTTCTAAAACAAAGGGTATCTTGCCAGAAACTATTAACGTAGGCACTCCAATCTGTGCCGCCCTTTTTGCTGCAATGAGTTTAGAATACATACCACCACTACCAACGTATGTCTTGCCTTGACACATCTTATCTATGTCCAACGACTTGATATCCTCAATAAAAAAAATTGGTTTTGCATCTTTATCTATATCTGGATTTGCTGTGTACACACCCTGGGCTGAGGTTAAATTTATAAAAAGGTCCGCACCAACCAAGTTTAAAAGCAGTGTTGCAAGTGAATCATTGTCCCCAAATTTCAGCTCATCCACTGCCACTGTATCATTTTCATTTACTATTGGAATAACGCCCTCATCAAGTAAGGTATTAAATGTATTCTGAGCATTTAAAAAACGCCTTCTATTTTTTAAATCATCTCTAGTTAACAACACTTGAGCTGTAACTTTATTGTATTTTTCAAAAAACTCATCATAAATATGCATCAAACGACTTTGCCCAATAGCAGCAGCTGCCTGCTTTTTCCATAAGGGCAAATCCTCCCCTTTTTTGCATTTAAGGTACCTTTTTCCTGCAGCCACTGCACCTGAGGATACCAATATTACCTTTTTCCCAAGATCATGTATTCTGGCTATTTGATCTACTAATCTAGTAATCACTCTTAAATCTAAGTTTCCCTCTTTTTGCGTTAAAACAGCACTGCCTACCTTTATTATCATAATCTTTGAATTTGACAAAACATGTTTGGCATATTCCTTTATCTTTTCTATATCACTCTCTGTAATATAACTACCCATATGACCCTCTTTATCCTTAAATAACCTCGACAGGGACATATCCCTTAACTTTTTGCCAGATATCCTTCATAATCTCACCTAATCCCTCTTTTGTTACTAAAGAAAGCAAATATACTTTCATATCTGATCTTTCAAGACTTTCTTGCAACAACTTCTTCTGTTTATCATCTAGTAAGTCAATCTTGTTTATAACCAGCATCTGTTCTTTTTTTAAAAGGTTTTTATCAAATTTCTCTAGCTCCGAATTTACTAACCAAAACCCTTCAAGGGGGTTTTCTAGACTAATCTCTTCAACACTCAATATATGTAAAAGCAATTTGGTCCTTGATATATGCTTTAAAAATCTATGACCTAAGCCTTGACCCATATGTGCCCCTTCTATAAGACCTGGAATATCTGCAAAGATTATTCTATCACCAAAATCTCCCTCAACAACACCTAACTGAGGAGTGAGAGTAGTAAATGGGTATGGAGCTATTTTGGGCCGTGCCTTTGAGACTTGGGACAAAAAGGTTGATTTTCCAGCATTTGGAAGCCCTATAAGACCCACATCAGCTATTAACTTTAACTCAAGCATAAGCCTTTTTTCCTCACCTTCTTGTCCTGGCTCAGCAATTCTTGGGGCCCTCATGGTTGGAGACTTAAAATGGATATTACCACGACCTCCTTTTCCACCTCTTGCAACCATTATCTTCTTATCATTTTCATTTAAATCAGCAAGAAATCTTTTTGTGCCATCATCTAAGATTTCATAAACCAATGTTCCCACAGGAACATAAATGTATAGATCTTCCCCATCTTTGCCTCTCTTCTGCTTTCCCTGACCATACCCTCCATTCTCTGCTTCATATCTTTTTTTAAGCCTTAGGTCGTACAAGGTTAGGAGGTTTTCCTTTGCCTGCAGATAGACATCTCCACCTTTTCCACCATCGCCCCCATCTGGTCCACCTCTAGGTACATATTTTTCCCTCCTAAATGAGACACACCCATTCCCCCCTTTGCCACCTTTTACAAAGATCTCTGCCTCATCTATAAATTTCATCCATAAACCCCTTTTGATTAAAAAAAAAGAGGTGGTTTAGGACAAACCCTGATCTAAAACCACCTCTAAAAAATCAAGCAAACTTTAAAAATTTTTTATGCTTGGGCAGGAATTACATGAACCCTTGTTTTTATTTTTTTCTTTCTGGAATATTTTTCAAATTTAACATACCCATCAACCTTGGCAAAAAGGGTATAATCTTTCCCCACTCCCACATTTTTACCTGGGTGAATCTTGGTGCCCAATTGCCTTACCAATATATTTCCTGCCTTAACAAATTGGCCATCATATCTTTTAACACCACGCCTTTGACCTATACTATCTCTTCCATTCCTTGAACTTCCACCTGCCTTTTTATGAGCCATAATATCCCTCCTATACCTCTATGGATTTTACCTTCAGCTTTGTATAATGCTGACGATGTCCTTGTTTCTTCTTATAATCTTTACGCCTTTTAAATTTAAAAACTATGACCTTTTTATGCCTGCCTTGCTCAACAACCTCACATACCACCTTTCCACTCAAATAAGGATTTCCCACCAAGACATCGTTTTCGCCTCTACAAGCAAACAAGATTTTGTCTAAAACCACTTCTTCTCCCACTTGAGCATCCAATTTCTCAACAGTGATAAC
>JAMOPG010000061.1 GCA_027064715.1 Desulfobacterales bacterium | reverse complement strand
CAGTCAATTCAGGAGCCATGGAAAGATATACAAGGGCCATAAGAAACTTTTTAGCATCTATACCTTCATCCATCGGACCATTAAAAATCCTTTCAATTTCCCTGTCATCCAGATCAGAACAATAATAAGTCAAATCCATTGCAGTCTTTGCTTCTTCATCATCATTACTTTTTTCCATTTCCTTTAATCTATTATAAATCTCTTTTACTCCATAGCTTAAAAGAGCCCTTTCAAATCTATTTAAGTCATCCATATTTCTCAATCTTTTTTTATACTCACTCAAGTCCCTTAACTTAAGGCTAAAACGCGCAATTGCATCATACTTAGAATACACCACCTTTAGCCCATCCCTGTCAGCACCAATGAAAAGAGGAGAGCCACTACTGACCTGAAAAATGTCCTTATCTCCAGGAGCAGGAGTCTTAAAAAGAGAAAAAAACCATATCAAAATCCCCACCAGAAAGATGAATAGCACAAAAAACATTTCAAACTTGAAATTTTTTTTCTGCGAAATTTGTTTAACCACCCTTTTTATAATCTTTTTGGGGGAATTTTCAGGAACAACATAGATAAACTTTTTAAAGAAATAACTATTATTATGCAGGATGTCAGCCACTTTTTCCACAAGGGGATTTACCATCAGTGATGAATTTGCCTCCTGGGCTATTCTATTTATAAAATTCCTATCATATTTATCTCCAAGTAAAATAATATAGGTGGGAATACCGTTCTCTTTCAAAAGGGAAAAGAGCATATTTCTGCTTAAATTCATTGCTTCACTCTTAGTAGCCACATTTAACTCTTTATAATCGGAAGGATAGGCATCCAAAATCCCATCAGTTATAAATACAATCTTAAATTTACAATCTGGAGAATATTCTTTTGTCAAATCTATAGCAGCTTTAAATGCATAATAAAAATCTGTATGCAACCCACTATTATCAAATTTTGAGGGATCGTCATAAATTATTTCATTTCTTCCACCAAATAATACGAGTCTCGTAATATATCCATTCTTTCTTGCTATTTCCTCAATTTCTTTTAAAACTTCTTTTCTATTTTCATTTGGATCAAAAGCAGGAACCGATTTTGAGTTGTCAACTAAAAAAATTAAAACTCCATTTTTTGAAGCACATCTTTTTTTGGAAAAACCATTAAAAAATAAAACGAGAAGAAAAATTAGAAAAATTAAAATATTTTTACCTTTTCTCACCTATCTCCTCAAAAAAGGTTCATCATTGAAATTTTATCAAAAAAGATAAAAGGGCAAAAGCCCTTTTATCACAACATTTCAATTATCATTGAAGATGCCTCTCCCCCACCTATACATAGAGAAACAAGTCCCTTTTTCCCTCCAGTCCTCTTCAATGCATTTAACAAAGTAACAAGCAACCTACAACCACTTGCACCAATGGGATGTCCAAATGCAACTGCACCACCATATATATTCATTTTTGAATGGGGTATTTCAAGCATCCTCAAAGCAGCTATTGCAACTACAGCAAAGGCCTCATTTATTTCAAAAATATCTATATCATCGGCTTTCATTCCCGCTTTATCCAATACCTTCCTAACAGAATAAACGGGAGCAGTTGGAAAATCCTCCGGCGCCTGAGCAAAAGATGCCTGGGCTATAATCTTAGCCATCGGTTTTAATCCAAGTTTCTCTGCAACTTCTGCAGCCATCACAACAACAGATGCAGCACCATCATTTATCTTTGAAGCATTGGCAGCAGTTATGGTTCCATCACTTTGAAAGGCAGGTCTTAAACTGGGGATCTTTTCAAATTTAACTCTTTTGGGTTCCTCATCCTCTTTAACAACTATGGGATCACCTTTCCTCTGTGGTACTTCCACTGGAACAATCTCCCAATCAAGTATCCCTTCTTCCTGAGCTTTTAAAGCCCTTTTATAACTTTCTATTGCATACTCATCCTGTTCCTCTCTTGTTATATTCATCTTCTTTGCACAGAGTTCTGCCGCATTTCCCATGTGAAAATTATTATATACATCCCATAAACCATCATGGATCATTCCATCCACCAACTGTGTATTTCCCATTCTAAAACCAGTCCTCGCCCCAAAAAGGTAGTATGGCGCCATACTCATACTCTCCATTCCACCAGCCACAATAATATCAGCGTCTCCAAGCGCAATTGCTTGAGCAGCCACCATTACAGATTTCAACCCTGAACCACAAACCTTATGAATCGTCATACACTCTACCTTATAAGGAAGACCTGCAAATATTGCAGCCTGTCTCGCTGGAGCCTGCCCTACACCTCCCTGAAGTACATTTCCCATAATGACCTCATCCACCTGATCCGGTTCAATTCCAGCCCTTTTTAAAGATTCTTTAATTGTAGTAGCCCCAAGTTTTGGCGCAGGAATTGTACTTAAACTCCCAAGATATGATCCAATGGGCGTTCTTGCCGGTCCCAGGATAACAACATCTCTCAATTTCCCTGTCATATTTACCTCCAAATCTCTAAATTGCTCAAATAATTATAACATTACTATTTTAATTTTTGTATAATAAGATGTATTTTAATTTAGAGATAGGCATGAAAATTTTATTTATCACATCCTACCTTCCAGGTAGCAGCAGAATATTTGAAATAATAAGATACTTAAAGGAAAAAGGACACCATATATCCTTAATATCTTTTTACCACAAAGAAAAGGGGCAGGATCCAGAAAAAAAAATCAAAAAATACGTTGATTCCTTGAGAATAATTGATAAAACACCAATGTTGGGGAAACCATACAAAGAAGTTTTAGAGTTAATAAAAAGAAATTCGGAAAAAGAAACATTTGATCTGGTACAATTTGAATATATCCACACTGGAGATTATGCCAATGCCATCTCGCCCGAAATTCCTAAAATTCTCACAGAACATGAACTACACTTCTATGCCCTTAGAAAAAGGGTTTCTATAGAAAATTCAATTTCAGGCAAAGTGATTAATTTTGCCAAATTCTTGCTCGTAAGAAGAAGAGAATTAAATGTAATGAAAAGGATGGATAAAATAATATGTGTCAATGAAATGGATGCAAAGGAATTGAGAAATTACATAGATCCAGAAAAGATTGAGGTCATTCCCCATGGCGTTGATGTGGA
>JAMOPG010000060.1 GCA_027064715.1 Desulfobacterales bacterium | reverse complement strand
TAAATCTACTTTATTTCCCTGGAGTTACAGATACAGAAACTGAAATAACTTATCTTTTGGATTTAATAGAAGATACTAAATTGGACTTTATTCAACTAAGAAATTTAAATATAGATCCAGATATCTATTTATCAATTCAAGATAACTTATCCCCGACCGTGGGTCTTATAAACTTCTTAAAAAGGTTGAAAAAAAATTTCCCATGGATAGATTTTGGTTATTTCAATCCCTATTTGGGCTAGACCAGTGAAGGTTCTAAAAAATTTTTTTAGCAATAAAGAAAAATACAATTATCAAAAATTACATATAATCATAATAACTCTTTCATTCCTCTCATTGTTTCTATCAGCTATTGGAAGTGGTCTTTATTACCTTAGGCTAAAAACGTCCCTTTTAAAGGAAGTTAAAGATCAATGTTTAACCACTATAAATAACGTTAACAAAGACCTGTCACTCTTTTTTATACAATACAAGCACGCCGCCCAGGTCTTAGCAAATTTAATGGAGATAAAAAAATGCATAAAAAGGCCTGATAGAAACAATTTAAAAATGGCAAATAAGGTATTAGATGTATTTGCTAAAAATTTTAAAATAGCTGTTTGTTATATTATGGACTCCAACGGAAATACCATTGCATCCAGTAATAGAAACTCTCCTAACTCCTTTGTAGGAAAAAACTTTTCATTTAGACCATATTTTACAAAAGCAATGTCAGGTATTCCTACAACATACCCTGCCCTTGGGGCCACGTCACATAAAAGGGGGATCTATTTTTCCCACCCTGTATATATAGACCACAATAAACAACCATCTGGAGTAGTAGTAATAAAAACATCTGTTGATTATTTGGAATCAAGGTTTCTATCAAAATGTCCTGGAATATTTTTCTTTGTTACCCCTGATGGAATTATATTTATATCCAATAAAAAAGAATGGATATTTTTCACCACCCACTATCTTGACAATAACACAATATATAAAATCAAAAAGAGCCGTCAGCTGGGAAATGGTCCATGGCTATACAGTGGGTTTAAGTTTAAAAAAAATTTTGCATACGACGAATCAGGTAATAAATATCTACTGTTTGAAAGGAGTGCAGACTTTTTCCCTGGTTGGAGTCTTATCTATCTTTTAGATGAAAAACAAGTATTAAATATGATCCACAGACCAATTTTACAGATAGCAGGCCCTTTTATTGCTCTTATACTCTTTATAATCGCAATTTTGGTATATATCCTTGCACATGTAGCACAAAAGGAACTCAAAGAAAGAGAACTGATAGAAAAGAAATTGCGAGAAAGTGAAAAAAAATATAGATCCATCTACCACAACACCCCTGCTATGTTGCATTCAATTGACAGAAATTACAGGCTACTTAAGGTCAGCGACTATTGGCTGGACTTAACTGGTTACACCAGAGAAGAGGTAATAGGGAAAAAATTAACTTCTTTCTTTACTGAAAAGTCAAGAAAATTGGCAGAGGAAAAAATTTTGCCAAATTTTTTTAAAACAGGAAAGGCACAAAATATCCATTACCAGTTTGTAAAGAAAAACGGCGAAATCATGGATATATTGCTTTCGTGTTATGGAATCAAAGATGAAAACAATGAAATTGTTGAGACCCTGGCAATATCAGTGGATGTCACCAAAAGACTAAAAGAACAACAAGAGCTAAAAGAAACCAAAAAAAAGCTAAGTTCATATTCAAAGAAATTAGAAAAATTGGTAAAACAGAGGACCCAGGAAATTTCCTCAATATTAAAATACTCACCATCAATGATTTATTTAAAAAACAAGAATATGGAATTTAAGTTAGTAAATCCTGGTTTTGAGAAATTTTTTAATCTATCTCACCGCCAACTAATTGGTAAAACAGGCTCCCAATTTTCAAATATACCTATCCTTTTAGATTTTGAAGCCAAAGACAAAGAGGTCTTAAGGACCAAAAAACCTATTAAGACAAAGGAAATCATTGAAAGAAATGGAAAGTCTTATTCCTTCCTCACCATGAGATTCCCCATATTTACTGAACAAAATCAGGTCGACGGCATTTGTGCAATTTCAACTGATATAACTGAACTTGAAAATGCTCAAAAAAAACTAAAACAACTCTCCAGAAACATAATAAAAAATCAGGAAATAGAAAGAGAAAGGATCTCTAAAGAACTCCATGATGAATTGGGGCAAATATTAACTGTATTAAACATGGATGTATCCTGGCTTAAGAAAAACATAGGTAACAATCCTAAGTATCAAAAACGAATTTTTGGTATGCAGGAGCTAATTAACAAAACCATAGATGAGATACGGAGCCTTGCCTTTCAATTAAGACCAGGATCTCTGGACCACCTAGGATTAGGAGAATCCCTGGAATCCCTTATTTCAGACTTTGAAAAAAGGACCAACATAATTTATACTTACAAAAAAGGTCATATACCTCCAATAGACAGTACCAAAGCCATTGCCATATACAGAATAGCACAAGAAGCCATTACAAATGCTGTAAGACACTCAAAGGCAAATAAAATCTCAGTTCTATTAAAGGCCAAAAACGGTAATGTGATCTTAAAAGTGGGAGACAATGGAATTGGTTTTGATATAAATCATAAAAGAGAACATGGAAGTAGTTTTGGACTTATGGGAATGCAGGAAAGGGCAGAGCTTGTTGGTGGAAAAATAATAATAAAATCAAAAACCAACCTAGGCACAAAAGTTATTGGCATATTTCCCATATAACTTTGCAAAATAATTAGGGCATATGGATAAAAAAATAAAGATACTTATAGCAGACGATCACCTCCTGGTAATTGAAGGGCTTAAGAGGATAATAGAGGAATGTGAAGACATGGAAGTAATAGGCCATGCATTAGATGGCAAAGAAGCTGTAGAGTTAGCTCTAAAACTTCATCCTGATATCTTGATATTGGATATTACTATGCCAGGATATGATGGATTGGAAGTAATAAATATTTTAAAACAAATGGCCCCCCAAATTTATGTACTTGTGCTTACAATGCACGAGGAAGAGCAATACATCTTCAGAACAATTGAAGCCGGGGCAATGGGATATCTGACCAAAAAAAGCGTTGCAGATGAACTGGTATCAGCTATTAGACGAATTTATTCAGGG
>JAMOPG010000059.1 GCA_027064715.1 Desulfobacterales bacterium | reverse complement strand
GCCTTTCTTTTTTACTCTGAAGTTGTCCTCGCTTAGTCTCTATACCATATCCCATAAGTAAACCATGTACTTGATTCTTTAAAGATACTAATGCCTTTACTAACTATAGACCGAGACTTTATAATCCTACTCCTTTTTGTCTCCTTTTTGGCTTTTTCCTCCTGAAAGGATAACCTTGGCTCCCATACTTTGAAAACCCTTAATTGTCAGATTAAGTCGTGACTAGGACAAGTTATGGAATTTTGTATAGTGTTCCACCGCTTTTCCAACATGGTTTTATTTCTCCATTCTTTGAAAAATTCAGAAGGACTTATGTAATCTAAGCTAAAGCGACAATACTTCTCATTATAAAATTTAATGAATTTATCGCTTGCCTCTTTCCCTTCTGCTAATATCTCAAATTATTTACCCTCATCACTTCTTCTTTTACTATACTTAATAACCCTTTCTGGGTATGCATTGCTATCTGAATTGTGAAGAGGAACACTCTCTAAAACTTCTTAAAATTTCTACCTCCCTTAGAAATTCCTATGTTTTTTGATCATCTGCTGTATTAAAAGCTTAACCCACTTCCAGCTTATGTAGATACCATTCATAAGTCTTTTGTATTCCTTCTTTTAAATCAATTTTAGGCTTCCAATCAAGGCCAATTAATTTAGAAACGTCAAGTAACTTTCTTGGTGTTCCATCCGGCTTTGAAGTATCAAAAGTAATCTTTCCTTTGTATCCTATAGTATCTGCCACCATATTCGCAAGTTCTTTTATTGCAATATCCTTCCCTACACCAATGTTTATTATTTCATTTCCCTCATACTTTTTCATAAGAAACAAACAAGCATCAGCAAGATCATCAACGTGTAAAAACTCTCTTTTAGGTTTTCCTGTCCCCCAAAGTATTATTTCAGGGTCATAACCTAAGGGGCTATTTGTTTTTGGATCAATACCAAGAGCCTTCTTTAAATCTTCTGGAATTGGACCAAATACCTCTTCATCTTTTTCTATTGCTTCCCAATTTTTCTCGCAAGCAAGCTTTGCTAAATGAAATTTTCTAATTAGTGCCGGTAGAACATGAGATTTTTCTAAATCAAAATTGTCATTAGGACCATAGAGATTTGTTGGCATAACTGATATAAACTTTGTTCCAAATTGATGATTATATGCTTCACACATTTTAATACCAGCGATCTTTGCTATAGCATAAGCCTCATTTGTTGGTTCTAAATAACCTGAAAGAAGATATTCTTCCTTTATAGGTTGAGGACATAGTTTAGGATAAATGCAGGAACTCCCAAGAAATAACAATTTTTTTACTCCATAAAGATAAGAAAAATGAATCACATTCATTTCAATTGCAAGATTTTGATATATAAAGTCCGCTGGATATGTATAATTTGCAAGAATTCCTCCTACTTTCGCTGAAGCAAGAAACACATAATCTGGTCTTTCTTTCTTAAAAAATTCTTCTGTATCTTGCTGTTTAGTTAAATCTATCTGAAAATATTTCACCCTAGGGTCTTTAACTGGAGGAATTTTGTTTCTCCATGTTCCAATAATATTCTCAAATCCTTTTTCCAACAGCTTTCTCACTATTGAAGAACCAACCATTCCAGAAGCACCTAATACCAACACCTTTTCATATTTCAACACTGTTTTTCTCCTACCTACAGATTTTTTCATAAAATGAAAATTCATGATTTGTATAACCAAAATCTTTGTCTTGAGATGTCTTAATTCCATCACCTATTGGTTCTAAATCAGTAAGCTTCATATCATAATCTACCATTATTTTTACAAGATCTGCGAAAGTAGTTCTTGGCTCCCATCCAAGTCTTTTACGAGCTTTTGTGATATCAGCACAAAGATTTTCAACTTCAGTAGGTCTAAAATATCTTGGGTCTATCTCAATTAAAACCTGGCCGACTTTGATCTCTTGAGACCATCTATTATCTAAACTTTTAACTATTCCTTTTTCCTCAATTCCTTTTCCCTTCCACTCAATTTCTATTCCTACATATTCACAAGCAAGATTTACAAACTCCTTTACAGAATGACTTTCCCCAGTACCAACCACGTAATCATCTGGCTCATCTTGTTGTAGCATAAGCCACATCATTTCTACATATTCTGGTGCAAATCCCCAATCTCTTTTTGCATATAAGTTTCCAAGAAAAATCCTTTTTTGATTTCCAGCAAGTATATTTGCCAATCCTCTTGTTATCTTTCTAGTAACAAAAGTCTCTCCTCTTCTGGGACTTTCATGATTAAAAAGTATCCCATTACATGCAAAAAGGTTATATGCTTCTCTGTAATTTACTGTTATCCAGTATGCATATAACTTAGCAATAGAATATGGACTTCTTGGACAAAATGGAGTGTTTTCATTTTGCGGAGGAGGAGAAGCTCCATACAACTCCGAAGTAGAGGCTTGATAAAATTTTGTTTTTATACCACTTCTTCTTATAGCTTCCAGAATCCTGGTTGTTCCTAATCCTGTAACATTACCAGTATATTCTGGTAAATCAAAAGAAACTCTAACATGAGATTGAGCACCCAAATGATAAATTTCTTCTGGCTTAATATTCCATATTATCTCTGTGAGAATTCCAGGATCAGATAAATCACCATAGTGCAAAAAAAGTCTTGCATTAGGATCATGTGGATCTATGTAAATATGATCTATCCGATGTGTGTTGAATGAGGAAGACCGTCTTATTATCCCATGAACTTCATAATCTTTTGAAAGCAAATATTCTGCTAAATATGATCCATCTTGTCCTGTAATACCTGTTATCAAAGCTCTTTTCATAATGAACCACCTTAATTAAACAATTTTCACTAAATAACTGATGTTACACACAGCATAATTTTTTAGTTCAGACATGGCAGCAAGATTAGCTTTAATAAGTACCTTAGCCCTGAGTGCAAAATGGTTTAAATAGTGCTTAATTTTTAAGCATTCTAGCTTAAATACAGCAATCATTGACATAACTTAAGTGACTAATCTGAGTTGTTACTCTTTTAGTAGGAGATTTTGCTACTGCAGCATTGGATTTGCTTTTCATTTTTTATTTACCTTTTGTGAAAATTTGATAAATACATGCTAAATATTTTATCCAATGTCAATATTCCGTAGCACCTCAACTATCCTCTCTGCTGCTTTTCCATCCCATT
>JAMOPG010000058.1 GCA_027064715.1 Desulfobacterales bacterium | reverse complement strand
ATTTATTGCTTTATTGTAAGCCTCATCTGGATCAATTATACCCTTACTTAGTAGTTTCATAATAGCATCATCTAAAGACTGCATCCCATATTTTTTACCTGTTTCTATCATGGAATTTATCTGAAAGATCTTATTTTCTCTAATTAGATTTCTTACAGCAGGTGTTGCAATCAATATCTCTAATGCTGCAACTCTCCCCTTTTTGTCTATTCTCTTAAACAGATTCTGTGCAATAATTCCCCTTAATGAATCAGCAAGAGAGCTTCTTATCTGACCTTGCATGTCTGCTGGAAATACTTCAATAATTCTGTCTATGGTCTTGGATGCTGAAATAGTATGTAATGTACCTAATACAAGATGTCCTGTTTCTGCAGCTTCTAAAGCTAAAGCTATTGTTTCATAATCCCTCATTTCACCCACTAGTATTATGTCTGGATCTTCACGTAGAGCACCCCTTAAAGCTGCCTTAAAACTTTTGGTATCCCTACCCACCTCTCTCTGGTTTACCAAACAATTTATGGGATGATGAACAAATTCTATAGGATCTTCTATTGTTAGGATATGATCCTTTCTATTTCTATTTGCATAATTAATCATTGCTGCAAGGGTGGTTGACTTACCGCTACCAGTTGGACCAGTAACAAGTATTAGACCCTTGGGTAACATCACCAAATTTTTCAAGATAGGTGGTAGTCCAAGCTCATCAATTGTGAGGATCTTTTCTGGAATTTCTCTAAATACTGCTGCTATCCCCCTTGCCTGCATAAAATAATTTGCCCTGTATCTAGCAAGATTTGGCACCTCGTATGCGAAATCAATATCACCTGTTTCCTCAAACTCCTTAATCTTTGTTTCAGGAGTAATTTCATAAAGCATCTTTTTTAGTTCATCATGTTCCAGCACCTTATATTTAACCCGTTGCAGATCTCCATGGAGACGAATAATTGGTTGGGATCCAGAAGATAGGTGTAAATCAGAGGCACCAACCTCGTGCATCATCTTAAAAAAAGCATCTATTTGCGCCATATAAAACTCCCTTTCACTCAAGCACTGCCAGCTAAATTATATCTTTTAAAAATTTATATGTATAGTTTACACCAGAAATAAGTGTCAGGGCAAGGGCTATGTATATAAAAATATTGCCCCAAAAAACAGGATCAAAACCCTCTATTGGATAATGCAGAATCAATGGTGAGATGGCAATTATCTGAAAAATGGTTTTTAATTTCCCATACCGATCTGCCGCAATTATAATGCCTTTATCAGCAGCTATTGCCCTTAACCCAGTGACCATCAATTCCCTTCCCACAATCACTATTGTGATCCACGCAGGGACCCATCTTAAATAAGTAAGCATCACTAATGCAGACATTATTAACAGTTTGTCTGCTAATGGATCTAAAAATTTACCTATTGTACTGGTCAAATTATACTTTCGTGCCAAAAAACCATCTAAAAAATCAGTAATAGATGCAAGAATAAATATAATTGTAGCTATAATACATGTGCATTTTCCTGGGAAATACATAAGTACCACTATAAAAGGAATTGCTAAGATCCTTGCTAAAGTTAATTGATTGGGCCTATTAAACATCTAACCCCCTGATAAAATCTTTATAATTATTCACTTTTACTTATACTCATTTTAATATTTTTTTGCTTCAGTTTTCTATACTCTTGTAATACAGATCCTATATATCTTTTTGTCTCTGTATATGGTGGAATTCCATTGTATTTATCAACAGTTTTTGGACCTGCATTATATGCAGCTAAAGCAAGTTCAATATTATTATACTTATCTAATAAATATCTGATATATCTTATACCTCCTTCAATATTTTCCTCAGGGTCAAAGGGAGAATCCATTCCCAATTCCTTTTGTGTAGAAGGCATTATCTGCATTAATCCTTGAGCACCTTTTTTAGATACTGCATACACATCCATATTAGATTCTATCTTCATTATAGCCATAATCAAATGAGGATCAACATCATATTTTTTGGCGATCCTTTTTACTATTTCAAATAACTTGCTCTTGGAATATAAAGAATAATATGAAATATATGGTCTGTATTTAGGAGAATCTGGCATATCAGTAAAGTGCAAAACACCATTTTTGTCTTTATAAAAATAAATAGTGTCTGCACATAATTCTGATATTGATAATGAAATAAATAAGATAACAAAAAAACAAAATGTCAATTTGCCTCTTTTCCTGTTTCCACCTCCCATCCAAATCTCCCAACTAAAGATACAAATTGGGCAGGCCCAAGATCCTTTTTGAAAAATCTGCCATCGCGCCTCATTATTTTAATAAGGCGTTGTTTTCTTGGAATAGGCCCAACAGGAATAATCAAGATCCCAGGATCTTTTAATTGCTTTAGTAAAGCATAGGGTATCTCTGGTCCCCCTGCTGTTACCAATATTCTATCATAAGGAGCATATTCTTCCCAACCCAAAGTTCCATCTGCTAATTTTAATTTTATGTTAAAATACCTCAGCTTATTTAATCTATTCAATGTCTTGATATATAAAGGCTTGATCCTTTCAACACTAAACACCTCTGCCCCAAGTTCAGCTAGCACAGCAGCCTGATATCCAGAACCAGTTCCAATTTCCAGCACCTTCATGCCTGGCTCAATCTCTAATGCCTCTGTCATTTTGGCAACAATATATGGCTTAGATATAGTCTGACCAAAACCTATTGGCAATGAAGAATCTCCATAGGCCTGAACAACCAATGCCTCATCTACAAATTCATGGCGAGGGACCTTGAGCATTGCAGCGATCACCCTCTTGTCTTTAACCCCACGCGCAATAACCTGTTCTCTAACCATCCTTTGTCTGGCAAATCTCAGATTACTCATATATCCATAGGTCTTAATTTGGGTATTTGCCTACCATTTTTTTTCTCTTTGTTTTTTTAAGGCCTCTTCCTGCTCTTCAAATGATGAAAAACCTCCTTGATACAAGGCATCTTTCACTGTCTGATCCCAATCCCAATTTGCATAAATAACTGGCTTGTGTAATTTTTCTCTAAAACTCTCTAGTTCATTTCTATAAAATTGCTCCTTAGGTGTCTGTATATTATCGTGTAATTGTTTACTAAGTCTCTTTATCTCTCCCTCATACCATTCTAAAATATCCTCTGGAGTGGTATTTTTTCTAATAATGTGACCATATCCATTTTCTTTCAATATCTCACATAATCTTTTAAAATGTTGTTCCTTTAGCCATTTGCCAAGGTCTTTAACAGATATGTTCTCTTGCTCTAATTCATAAACATCATATTTTGTCTGTGCATAGGTATCTGGTACAACTGATGCTGAGACAATTCCAGCAATACATACAAGACCTCTAATAATCTTACTATTTGAAACCCCTTGTCCACAAAAACCCACTTTTTTACCAAATTTTTGTCCTGCAAAGATGGTGGTGAGTATAGCCCATACAACTGCAGGATCTTCTTCATCATAAATCTTCCTAAGCCTCGGATTATCCCTATCTGTTCCAAGCACTAGTTGTGTCATGTCATTTGAACCAATAGAAAATCCATCAAACTCCTTCAAAAATTCCTTTGCTAGTATTGCATTGCTTGGAATCTCTGACATCTGGATTATCTTTAAACCATCTTCCCCGCTTCTTAAATTGTGCACCTCTGCTAAATATCTCTTCATTGACCTTGCCTCTTCCAAGGTCCTTACAAATGGAAGCATTAAGCTCAAATTTCTCCCTCCATACGCCCCTCGTGCTAGCTTGAATGCCTCAATCTCCCAATCATGGATGTTTCTGGAAACACCCCTGTATCCCAACATTGGATTGTCTTCATATTGTTCAAAAAGCAGGCCTCCAACTAGATTTCTATATTCATTACTCTTAAAATCTGTTGTTCTGTAGATTACTTCTCTTCCATAAAAGGCCATTGCAAATAAGGCCAGGCCCTGTGCTAAAGTCTGTACATAAAGCTCCTTACCAGATTTATAACCTCTACTCTTGATTATTTCTGCAATTTTTCCAGGGAGATTTTTTAAATCCTCTATTTTTTGTCCAAGTCCCACCTTTCTAGCTACATCTTCTCTTAATCTTTTTATCCTTTCAATGACCTGTTTTACTTCTGGATCATCCATCACCTTTTCATATTGTCGATTTATACGTTCTTTTATCTCTTCTTTTTCTTGCCTCGCCTCAGCACTATCTCCCAATTGAAGTAATTTATCGTAATAGCCCATCACATAGGCTATATGTTCTTTTATATCTGTTGATGTCTTTATGTCATTCAAATAATGAGTTGCATTGTCTAGATATGAATCAAGCCTTCTTTCGTACTCCCTGATCCTTCTTTGAACTGCAAGTTCTTCTTCTCGTCCTGCTGTAACCCTGCTAGACAATTCTTCAATCTTCTCATTTAAACCAGTTATTATACCCACATATTTTCTTAGATTTAGATCAAAGGTGACAATACCATTGTCTAACTGATCCTTTATAATCTTAGTTAATTGATTTTCCAATTCCTTTAATTTTTCTTCTACATGTTGCTGCAATGTTCCATTATCATAGGCCTCCAAGGCCATGGGATGCACCCCAATGTTACCTAACATAAATTCTGCTCTGAGCAATCCCACTTCAAAATCAGGAGAATACCTAAGTCTTGATAAAAACATCGCCTGCCCAACATCTGCCAGTATTAAACCTATTTTTGTCTTGGTTGGTGGGAGTTTAGATACATCTACCTCACCCCCAACTTCTATTAAAGGAAGAGCTCCTCTATATACCTTTCCCCTTGAACCATCAACAGTGACTTCCTGTCCTTCCAAGGCCCTTAAGGACTCAACCTTGTTTATACCTATTACACATGGAATTCCAAGTTCCCTTGAAGTGATTGCAGCGTGAGATGTATCTCCGCCAGCACTGGCTAATACCGCAGATGCAATTCTCATCCCTGGCACCATGTCAGGATCTGTCCTCTCAGCAGCCAAGATATCACCTTTGTTGATCTTGTTTAGCTCTAAAGCTGATCGCAAAAACTTTACCTTTCCTGTGCCTGCACCTCTAGATGCTCCATTTCCTGTGAGTAATACCTCTGCGTTTTGCAGTGCCTTTGGATCTACCTCAAGGCGTTTCATGTATATTGTATATGGATGTTTTTCAAATTCTATATTCCATCTAGTCTCAGGCCTTGCCTGTACAAACCAGAGTCTATCTACTTCATCAATACAAAATTCAGTATCCATTATAATGCCGCCATAGGCCTTGGAAATCCTTCTCACACCTCTGGCAACCTCTTCTGCCTGTGCAAGGGATAACGACCACTTATAAATATCTTCCTCTGGCACACTCACAACCACAGTTCCGCTTCCATCTGGCTTGTATACAATCTTTTTGTCCTTTTTCCCCATCTGTCTGATTACCACTTCTTGTCCATCATCCCTTTGAAAAACATAATATTTATCAGGGGTTACCATTCCTGAAACCACAGCCTCTCCCAAGCCATAGCTGGCATCAATGGAAACAAGATCATTTCTATCAGTACCTCTACATCCTGTTGCAGTATCAGCAGAGAATGCAGTACCAGAGATAACAGGATTAATCATCTGCATAATACATACAGACAAAGAAGTATTTTCTATTGCCCATTCTTTTTTTGCATTGTCTGCTATGCTCTCATCCCCTGTTTTTTCAGCAAGGGCCAGGGCATCCAATATCGCCTCCCTTCTATAGGTCATTGACCGCAAATTATATGCTGACGCGCAATCCCAATGATACGCCTTTACCACCTCATCTTCTGATGTGATATTGAGATATGTATCTTGCAATCCAGCAAATGCCTTTTTGGCACTGTCTTCACCAGCTGCTGAAGATCTAACAGCTACTCTAACATTCTCCTTTCCCACTTCCTTGCAAATCTCCCTGTATGCCTGTCTTACTGCCTGTTTTACATCTTCAGGCAAATCCACAGACAAAATGGCCACCTGAACCATTACAGATCTCTTTCTCAACTGATCAATGCCTTCAGGTGATGTGGCAAAGCCCTCCACCACATTGTTGATAAACTTTCTCAGCTTTACCAACCTCTGTCCTTCCTTTTCCTGTAATTTTTTAACCTTCTCAGCTGTTTTTCTAACAAATTTTCTCAAAAAATCAGGATCATTATTTACATCTGCACTATCCCATTTTACCTCTTCATATTCTCTATCTACAACATTTCTAATAAGTGTTGCATTTACATAAGTCTCATCTAATAATTTGTGAAATGCCTTTGAAGATATTGCCCTAAACTGAGGAGTTCTAATGTCTTTTATTTGACTTATAATAGCAGTATTGTAATTCTTTCCACCAACTAAATATTCCCCTTCTTTACCTAATCTAACAATTTCCTGACCATTAAGACACAATTTATTCTTGAGTTCTTCTTTCACAGGATCTACTTTTATTTCTACTTTTTCATCTACCTTAGTAGCAACAAGTGGCTTGCCCTGTGTATCTTTTTGATTTGTCATTATTTCCTCTCCTTAAATAAAACTATTTATATATTAGAACATACTAAATCGCCCATTTCACTACAAGAAACTAAAGTACAACCAGATGTAAAGATATCACCAGTTCTATATCCCTGCTCTAAAACTAAATTTACTGCATTTTCTATTGCATCAGCCTCTTTTTCCAATGAAAAGGTGTATCTAAACATCATTGCAACAGATAAAATTGTTGCCAATGGATTGGCCTTATCCTTTCCCGCAATATCTGGTGCTGAACCATGAATTGGCTCAAATAGACCTGGATTTTTCTCTCCCAAGGACGCTGAAGGTAGCATGCCTATAGATCCAGTAATCACAGCTGCTTCATCAGACAAAATATCTCCAAACAAGTTAGAAGTAACAATTACATCAAATTGTGATGGATTTAGCACAAGTTGCATTGCTGCATTATCCACATACATATGTGTAAGTTCACAATCAGGATAATTTTTGGCTTCATCTTCAATGACTTCTCTCCAAAACCTGGATACTTCCAATACATTTGCCTTATCCACTGAACATATCTTCTTATTTCTGACTCTCGCTATATCAAAGGCAACTTTTGCAATCCTTCTTATCTCTTTTTCTGTATACACCATTGTATTATATGCGAGTTTTTCACCTTGCTTTTCTTCTATTCCACGGGGCTCTCCAAAATATATCCCTCCTGTAAGCTCTCTTATTACTACGAGATCTATACCTCTGTCCACAATCTCTTGTTTAAGACACGATGCCTCCTTTAAAGGTCCAAAAACCTTGGCAGGTCTTATGTTGGCAAAAAGACCAAGTTCTTTTCTAATCTTAAGAAGTCCCTTTTCAGGCCTGATTTCATGAGAGACATTGTCCCATTTTGGACCACCTACAGCACCAAGTAAGACGGCGTCTGATGCCTTGCATTTTTCAATAGTCTCATCTGGCAGAGGAACTGATGTTTTATCTATTGCAACTCCCCCTATAAGCCCATGTTCAATGTCAATATTATGCGAAAATTTTTCTGAAATTTTTTTTAATACCTTTTCTGCCTGAGCAATAATTTCAGGACCAATACCATCGCCAGGAAGGATACAGATCTTCATGTCCACTTTTTTAATCTCCTTATCTATTTTGTCCTTTTATCTTATTCTGTACATAGTTTATAAGCCCGCCTATTTTCAAAAGATTCACCATAAAATCTGGTAACTTTGGGATGTTATAATCTTTTTTCTTGGTTAAATTTTTGAGCACTCCACATTCAAGATCCACCTCTAACTCATCCCCCTCATCTATTTCTTCATAAATATTTCCAACCTCAACAAGGGGAAGCCCCATATTAAATCCATTTCTATAAAAGATCCGAGCAAAACTATGAGCAATGACTAAGGAGATTCCAGCCCCTAAAATTGCCAATGGTGCATGCTCCCTTGATGAACCACACCCAAAATTTGGTCCAGCAACTATAAAATCACCAGGTTCTACTCTCTGAATCCAATTGGGATCTAAACCTGCCATACAATGTTTTCCCAGCTCTTTGGGATCTGTTGTAACCAAAAATCTAGCAGGTATGATTGCATCAGTATCTATGTGGGCACCAAATTTATGCACTTTTCCTTTATATTTCATACACTTAAGACCCCTTATTTTTTTCTTTCCATAATTTCCTTTGGATGGATTATCTCTCCAGCAACTGCACTGGCTGCTGCAACCCATGGATTTGATAGATATACAAAACTCTCTAAACTTCCCATCCTTCCTTTAAAATTTCTATTAGTTGTGGAAATTGCAACTTCCCCTGAAGCCAAGATGCCCATATGGCCTCCAAGACATGGACCACAGGTTGGGGGACCTACAACTGCTCCTGCTTCTAAGAAAATCTCTATAAGTCCTTCTTTTAACGCCTGTTTATAAATGTTTGGCGTAGCAGGAAGAATTATAAGCCTTACCCCTTTTTTTACCTTATTGCCTTTTAATATCTCAGCAGCCTGTCTCAAATCTGTTATCCTTCCATTGGTACAAGAGCCAATAACCACCTGATCTACCTTTACATTCTTTACTTTTTCAACAGGTTTTACATTTTCTGGTAAATGAGGCAATGCTACTTGTGGAGACAAACTGGCAACATCTATTTTTACTACCTTTTCATACTGAGCGTCTTCATCTGGATATAAAGATTCACTCACTTCAATATCTCTTTGCTTCATATACTCCTTGGTGATCTCGTCCACAGGAAATAAACCCGCCTTTGCCCCAGCCTCAATAGCCATGTTCGCAATGGTCATTCTCATTTCAGCATTTAGATATTTTAAAGTATCTCCCCCAAATTCCAAGGCCTTATAAAGGGCACCATCAACACCTATCTTGCCAATAAGATTTAATATTATATCCTTTCCCTGTACATAAGGAGGAAGTTCTCCGCTTAATTCCACATATATTGTTTGAGGCACTTTAAACCATGTTTCTCCTAATGCCATAGCAGCAGCAATGTCAGTACTGCCAAGACCAGTTGCAAAGGCCCCAATACCTCCATAAGTACAAGTATGGCTATCAGCACCTACAACCACGTCAAATGGTTGGACAAGGCCAAGTTCAGGAAGCAGTGCATGTTCCACCCCCACGTCTCCGCCTTCAAAATAGTGCACTATTCCCATACGTTTTGCGAACTCTCTCACAAATTTTACCTGTTCAGCTGAATCTATATCCTTATTAGGAGTAAAATGGTCACATACCAATATTACCTTTTCTCTATCAAAAACCTCTTTTGCCTCCATTTTTTCAAAGGACTTTATTGCAAGGGGGGCAGTTATATCATTTGCAAGGACCTTAGAGACCTTGCACTGGATTATCTCTCCTGGTTCTTTTATTTCAGCCGCAGTATGTCGCTGAAGAATCTTTGAAACTAAACCCTTGCCCATATCTTCTCCTCCTCTTTTCGAGCCAATCTATTTAATGCATTTATATACGCCTTTGCACTTGCAACAATTATATCTGGATCTGAACCTCTACCTATTGCTGTTTTGCCCCCTTCTTCTATCTTAACTGTTACTTCTCCCTGTGCATCAGTTCCACCAGTTATTGCATTTACAGAAAACTTAAGTAACTTAGGCTGTTTTCCAACCAATTTGCTTATTGCATTAAAAACCGCATCCACAGGTCCCACTCCGAATTCAGAAATCTGCTCTTCCTGGTCATCTACCTGAATTTTTAGGGTAGCAGTTGGTATGGCCATGTTACCTGAAACAGAACAGAGATATTTGAGTTTATATTTATCAGGGATCCTATATATTTCTTCTAACACCAATGCTTCTAAGTCTTCTAAAAAGATCTGTGCTTTCTTATCTGCAAGGCCTTTAACAGCCTGAAAAATAATATCCAACTGCTCTTTAGTTAGCCTGTAACCCAATTGCTCCAATTGTTGCTGAATTGCGTGCCTACCTGAATGTTTACCAATAACTAGCTCTGATGGTGGTCTTCCAATAGATTCTGGGGTCATAATTTCATAAGTAAGCCTATTTTTCAAGACACCATGCTGATGTATGCCTGCCTCATGGGCAAAGGCATTACCTCCTATTATTGCCTTATATGCAGGGATAGGCATACCTATAATCATTGAAAGCAAACGACATGTGGGATAGATGAGTTCCTTTTTTATATTTGTCTCCACATTGTAGTAGCTATTTCTCACATAAAGTGCCATTACCACTTCTTCTAAAGCTGCATTGCCTGCCCTTTCTCCTATTCCACACAGTGTCACCTCTACTTGCCTTGCACCAGCCCTAATAGCAGCCAAGGTATTGGCTGTAGCAAGTCCTAAATCATTGTGACAATGCACACTCAAAACCGCATTATCTATATTTTTGACATTCTTCTTTAGATATCTGATCAGGTCCGCAAATTCCTGTGGCTGGGCATAACCCACTGTGTCTGGGATGTTAATAGTGGTTGCACCTGCCTCTATTGCAGTTTCAACCACCTGAACCAAAAAGTCCCACTCTGACCTTGATGCATCTTCTGCAGAAAACTCCACATTGTGGACATAACTTCTCGCCCTAGATACAGACCTTTTTACCGCAGCAATTACCTCTTCCCTGCTCATGCCTAGTTTATGCTGCATGTGTATATCTGATGTTGCAATAAATGTATGGATTCGTGGATATTTTGCACCTTTTATGGACTCCCAAGCCCTATCAATATCGCCATTTGATGCCCTAGCCAAAGCAGCAACCTGGGCATTTTCAACTACCTTACATATCTCCCTCACTGCTTCAAAGTCTCCATCACTTGCAGCAGGAAAACCAGCCTCAATTACATCCACTCCCAGCCTATCTAGCTGTCTTGCCAGCCTTTTTTTCTCCTCAATATTCATGGTTGCACCAGGTGATTGTTCCCCATCCCTCAATGTTGTATCAAATATATATATTTTCTCTCCCATTTATTGCCTCTCATTTTATCTATTTTATATTATTTTTTGAAATTTGTGGATCTTGTATGTTATTAAGCAGGGGATCTTGTTTTTTATAAAGTTTTCGTGTCAATGTATAAATAGGACCAGAGATAACGTAAAATACAAAGAACAAAAATGTTATTAAATATGGCTCAGATCCAATAAGAACAAAAAGTAAGACTATAAAAACAAAGGAAGTAAAAGGTCTTGTTTTAAAAAAAGATAGTTCCTTAAAGGAATAATATTTTATATTACTTACCATAAGTAAGGCCAGAAACAATGTGGCAAACATACAAAATGAAGCTATATATCTTTTATCTATTAATGTCTCAAGATTTGCCCAATGGTAAAATATTATAAATGTTGCTATAAATGCTGCAGCAGCAGGAATGGGAAGTCCTACGAAAAATTTAGGGTCATATGTATCTTTTCTCATTGCAAGTAAATTAAATCTCGCAAGCCTCAATGCCCCACATGCCAAATACAAAAATGATATTGCTAACCCAAGTCTACCAAAGGCATGTATCTGCCAGAGATATATTGTGATCGCAGGGGCCATACCAAATGCCACTAAATCAGCTAGGGAGTCCATTTGTATCCCAAAATCTGAACTTGCCCTTGTAAGCCTTGCTATTTTACCATCTAATGCATCAAAAACGCAACTTACACCTATTGCCACAGCAGACAAAAAAAACTTTCCAGATATGGCCCATAATATTGCTAGAAATCCAGAAAACATACTTGCAGTTGTAAATAGATTAGGTAGCACATAATATCCTAAAGGGAGCCCTTTTTTCTGCCTCATAATCACTCCTCTAACACTCTGTTAATATTTTAAGTTTGTTGCCTTTTGGCAACTACTGTGATACCACCGTACACCTTTTGGCCTAAAGATATATCTATTTCATATCTTGAGGGTAGATAAAGGTCAACTCTTGAACCAAATTTTATTAGTCCTATTTTCTGCCCTTTTTCCACATGTTCTGATTCTTTCGCCCAACAAACAATACGCCTTGCTATTAATCCAGCAATCTGCACAATTGTAAATTCTCCATTACTATTTGCGATTTTTATTATATTGCGTTCATTGTCCTGTGATGCCTTGTCAAATGCGGCATTTACAAATTTACCTGGGATATATTTTATTTTTTTGATTTCTCCAGAAACAGGGGCCCTGGTTACATGAACATTGAAGATATTCATGAAAATTGATATCTTAGTTTTTTCACTATTATCTAGGGGATCTTTGGCTCTACTAATATCAACAATCTTTCCATCAGCAGGACTTACCACTATATTTTCACCATCAGGCACTATTCTCTCGGGATCCCTAAAAAAATTCAATGTCAAAAAGGTGAGTATCAAAAATAAGGCAGCCAGAATCTTCCAATGCAAAAGCGCAAACACCAAGGTACAAAGAGCAAAGAACAATATATAAGGCATCCCCTCTTTAAGTATGCCCATTGTCTTGCCTGTTAATATGCCCATGACAACTCCTTAAGACTTTCCAAATCACAGAACATATAATTTCTTCTCAAGCCATTTAAAAAAATGATTTGCTATTGTCACCATAACTAAATAATAAGATCCCACAACAAAAAATACCTTCTTTAAACAAAAATCTAGTGTCCATGATGTCTTATTTGGACTATTAAATCTATTGTCAAAGGAATTTCTCTTCCATTTAAAAATGTCTTTCCCCTATCTGGAATAAGAAGTAGATTTATACATTGAAGCAAAGTGAATTTTCCCTCTCCTGAAGGGCCAATTAATAACTTGAGATCTCCTAATTGTTTTTTCTTTACATGGACAGTTATCTTTACCAAATATTTTTTAATCCTTCAACAAAAAGATAAGACAGTTAAAAAAGAAGGAAGTGGTAATGATATGTTATAAAAAGGGCACAGATTTTTCTGTGCCCAAGATCTATTTGTTCGTTTTTTTGGCGTGTTTTGACCACTTATCCCTTAAAGGGACTATGAGGTTAAATATTGGTCTCTCATTTGTGGAATCTTTGTCCACACAAAAATATCCTTTTCTTTCAAATTGAAATCTTTCTCCTAGCTTTACATCTTTTAAGGAAGGCTCTAATTTACAATTATTTAGGACCACTAATGAATCTGGATTAATGTATTCTTTGAAATCAATGCCCTTTTTCTCATCTTCTGTGGGATCTGGCTTTACAAATAACCTATCATACATTCTGACTTCAGCATCTATGGCATGTCTAGCTGAAACCCAGTGAAGGGTAGCCTTTACCTTTCTACCATCTGGGGCGTTTCCGCCTTTGGTTTCAGGATCATAGGTGCAGTGAATCTCCACAATATTCCCATTTTCATCTTTGATAACATCTACACACTTGATAAAATATGCATATCTCAGCCTCACCTCTCTTCCCGGTGCTAGCCTGAAAAATTTTTTAGGAGGCTCTTCCATAAAATCTTCTCGTTCTATGTAAATTTCTCTGCAAAAGGGAACTAATCTCGTTCCTTGGGACATATCTTCTGGATTATTAATAGCCTCAAGCATCTCTTCTTTATCTTCATCATAATTTACAATTACAACTTTAAGAGGGTTTAATACAGCCATTTTTCTTAGAGCCCGTTTGTTTAAATCCTCCCTTATACAATATTCCAACATTGCAATATCCACCATGGACTCACTTTTTCCAACCCCAATCAATTCGCAAAAGCGCCTTATTGACTCAGGGGTATAGCCGCGCCGTCTCAAGCCCGCCAAAGTGGGCATCCTTGGATCATCCCATCCTGACACATATCCCTCTTGAACGAGCTGAATAAGCTTTCTCTTGCTTAAAACAGTGTATGTTAAATTTAGCCTGGCAAACTCTATTTGTTTTGGTTTTGGTTCTGTGTCTATTAGTTCATTTATAAACCATTCATACAAAGGCCTGTGATCCTCAAACTCTTGAGAACAAAGGGAATGGGTAATGCCTTCTATTGCATCAGAGAGACAATGAGCAAAGTCATATGTTGGATATATACACCATTTATCTTTAGTTCTATGGTGAGGCTTCTTTATTATCCTGTATATTACTGGATCTCTCATATTTAGATTGGGAGAACTCATGTCAATCTTTGCCCGAAGTACCTTTGATCCTTCTTCGAATTCTCCATTTCTCATTCTATAAAAAAGATCTAGATTTTCTTCAACAGATCTGTCTCTATATGGACTTGGAATTCCAGGTTCTGTTAAAGTTCCCCTATATTTTTTTATCTCTTCAGGAGATAGATCGCAAACATAAGCCTTTTTCTTCTTTATTAAAGTAACTGCAAACTCAAATAGTTTTTCAAAATAATCTGATGCAAAATATAAATGCTCACCCCAACAATATCCAAGCCATTTTACATCCTCTTTAATTGCCTCTACATATGTTTCATCTTCTTTAACAGGATTTGTATCATCAAATCTCAAATGACATCTTCCACCAAATTCTTGCGCCAAACTAAAATTGAGCCATATGGACTTGGCATGACCAATGTGCAAATATCCATTTGGTTCAGGCGGGAAACGAGTTACCACACTACTTACTCTCTTTTCTTTTAAGTCTTCAATAATTATGTTTTTAATAAAATTAGTTGGAACTTCAATGGTATTTTTCATATATTTACTCCATTTTTAATTTGCTGCTGGAAGCAAAACTCTAATTCCTATATCCTTAGTTGAACTATCTTCAACATATTCAAAATATCCTTTTGTCTCCTGCAAAACCTCTTCTATTTGACTTAGATATTCATCCATTTTTGAAATAACTTTATTTTTTTCAACTGCACCTAAGATTTTTAGCTCTAGATATTTTTTCCCTTTACTTTTAGTACTATTATTTGGACTGTAGTCAACTAAATTTAATGAAATTTTTAGTGGTTCACTATTGCTTATCAACTCTAACATATTTTTCACTAAAATATTGCATAATGAATAAAAACTAAATGGTTTGACCTCTATTAAATCATTTTCCTTTGTTATGTCTTCAAAAATAGTCTTTTCTATGTGATATCTATTTTTTATATTTTTGATGGTCTCCTTTAATATTACATGTGCAGGTATTTTAAATATATTTTGTTGCTCCCAATTCCTACTCAACTTAGTTAAAAGATCTATAAGCTGTTGAGCCTTAATACAAGATTTTAACATATAATCAATATATTTCGTAACATCTGAACCACCTTTAACTTTAAATTTTAATAATTCAGTATAACCCATTATGGCACCCACGATATTATTAAAATCATGGGCTGTTCCACCAGCAATTATACTAAGGGATTCTAATTTTAAATTCTTTGTATTAATTTCCTTTATTTTTTTACAAAATAACTGTTTAAAAAATATATTTTCCACCTTTTCTTTTGAAAATTTATCTGTTATATAAGGAATGTTTAAATTCTCTAATTTATCCAATAAGTCTTTACCTATTGCATATATTATACATGCAACATTTTGAGAATTTTCATAAAGAATAGAATCAGTTATTGCACTCAAAGAATTAGATGAATCTATGAGACGGGAATCAATTATCAATAGATCACAATCTATGTCCGTAAGCAATTTTTTATCAATCGCATTTTTACACAAGGAACTCTCTAACTTTATACAACTAATATCCTTAAGAAAATATTTAACATTGTTTATTATCTCATTATTTTTTGCAAAAATTCGCACTTTTATAAAATTCATCATCCTTTTCTCCCTTAACTTTAAAATAGCATGTTAGAGCTCATATATTATGTTTTTCAATCTCAATGTCAAATATATCTCTTTTACAACAGCCCAAAACTCCTTAACACAGCAGCAACTTTTTTCTCCACTAAAGCAAGGGACCTTATGCCTTGATAAGATCACCCACTCTTCTTTTTTTTTCAATTATCTCTATCGCCTCATCTCTGGCCTTGCAAATAATAATCCTTTCATTCCAATATGCAAAGCCTATTACTACTCCTCTAAGTGTGGTAAATATTACTGCAAACATCCATAAAAATGGCCATTATCTGCTCAAACCTCTTACCTACCTGCTCAAATCTTTTGTCCACCTGCTGCAAAAATACCTTAAGGGTAGCCTCCAATCGCACAAGCCTTTTCCTGTCCTTCTGAGTAAACCCCGTCTTTTCACCATAACATGGAACTGTTAATAAAAAATGGAAGAGAAAAGTATAAGTTAATACCTTTTTCCATCTTACCTCTTGCCAAAATCACCTATATTCAAATTAAAATTTTGTGTTTTTCATGTCAACACAAGCTTCCACCTAATATGTGTGATATATGCTTGTTTTTTTTCTTGACAACATACAATAACTTGAACCATATCTTTAGACACTAAAAAAGTCAGAAGAAAGCCAGTTAGCATGAAGACATTACATTTAAAAGGGAAATATGCTAATATTAATATATATTAATTATGGAAAATAAAGTAATAGTTGACACAAATATACTAATTTATACAGTTGATGCGGACTCTTGCTTTCATGAACAGGCTATCAATTTTTTATCAGAT
>JAMOPG010000057.1 GCA_027064715.1 Desulfobacterales bacterium | reverse complement strand
TGCTCCATGCTTTTAAACTTGGAAAGCCCAGATATGATGGATTAGGGCCATACCAAGATGTAAGACTTTGCAATGATTCTTCCTTACCATGCAATGTAGACCAATTGGGGGAAGAGCTGTGGGCCTTTATCCCCAAAAATGTTTTACCCTATTTAAGAGCATTGACAGATCCAAAATATGGGGGGAGTAATCATATTTATTTTGTTGATTTAATGCCATATATTATTGAACTAAATTTAGATCAAGATCCAGACATTGAGAAACGAATACTTATAGGAGGCATGAGGTTTGGAGGAGCAGTTGGATGCACAACTACTGGATGCATTAAGCCACCTGCTGACACTTGTGCAGATCCATCCCAATATAATGCAACCACAAATAACTGTGTTGGGTTATCTTCATACTTTGCCCTAGATATAACGAATCCTACTAATCCAAAATTTTTATGGGAATTTACTGATCCAGACCTGGGATTTACCTATTCAGGTCCTGCTTTTATTAAAGTAAAAAACGAAGATGGCGCCTTTAGTTATTTTATAATGTTTGCTTCAGGACCAACTAACTATAAGGGAGAATCAAAACAGGATCTAAAATTTTTTGTCCTTGAATTAGAGAGTTTATGGGATGAAACTCAAACTCAAAAATTCTTTACAATAAAACGAGTTTATAAAATTAATGGTCCATCTGATATGAATAATGCATTTGGAGGAAGACTTTTTACAGAAGGAATAGATGTAGACAATGACGGAGATACTGACTGGGTTTTTATTGGAACAACTCGAGGAACTGGTACTAATTTACAAGGAGATGTGTTAGGGATTAAGATTACAGGAACTGATCCTTCATTATGGGATGTAAAAAGTGTATTTAATAGTGCACACGAGCCAGTTACGGCTAAAATAGAATATGCAAAATGCTTTGATATGAACTACATATATTTTGGAACTGGAAGATATTTTTATCCAGGAGATGATCCAGGGGGAAATAATGAATTTGACCATTTATATGGAGTTAGGATAGACGACTGTTTAGAAGGAGGAAATTGCAATATTAATGCAGCGCAATCCTCCAATGATCCATGTGGTGAACTCACTAAACCTAATCCTAATAAACTTTTTTCATGGAAACGAGAATTAGAGGAAAAACAAGGAGATTATTTTAAAGAAAGGATGATTTCAGATCCAACGGGGACTGATTCTAATATTGTTTTTTTTACCACTACACAACCATCCTCTGATTTTTGCAGCTTTGGAGGTAGATCTAGGATGTGGCAACTCAATTGTGCAACTGGGGGAGATTTAAATCAAGAGTGTCCAGGCTATAAGCCAAATGCTCGGACAGGAAAATTGTTTTTACAGCTATCAAGGGGAAATATAGAACAAATCACAGCTGGAACAGGATCAACTTCCACATTTAAAGTTAATAATAACTCAACTACCCCCTGGTATGTCGGAGTTCCCCCAGAATCTGCCACCCCTTATACAGCACCCAATACATCAAAACAAGGGAAAATACTCTTATGGATAGAAAAATAACAGGTGTGACATTAATAGAAATGTTGGTGGTACTTAGTATTTTGGCAATACTCATTAGTATTGGTATCCCTGCTTATACTAGATGGGTGACTAAATACAAGATCCAAAACGATACCAAAACTATATTTGGTGTGCTTAATCAGGCAAGGATTAAGGCATTTAGTGAAAAAAGAACATGCGGAATTAGTTGGTCTGATAGCACTTTTTCTCAAATAGAGCTTAGGTGTGACAAAAACTATGATGGTGATATTAATGCTACAGATGAATTGATTCAACGAATTGATTTAAAGACCACTTTTAAAGACGGTAGCTATAATAAAGTCACATTTAAAAAGGAAGGTTTTGGAACATCAAAGACTATTTGCACCACACTACCTGAATATAATTCTAAATACAATTGCATCAAAATTTCAAGTACTCGCATCTTGATGGGACATTATAGTGGAGGCGATTGTGATAAAAATAATTGTGTTGCGCAACAGTGAGGGTTTTACCTTAGTTGAAGTATTAGTTAGCATGGTAATTATGGCAATTATATTCTTAGGTCTCCTGCAATCAATAACTATATACATTAGAGAAAACCTGGCTAATAGCATGCGAGATGAAGCAGTAAAAATTGCACAGGAGTGTGCGGAGTCTTTAAGAAATTTGGAGAAGTGTACAAATTCAAGTTCAGGCGATACAACTATCACGGATACCATTTCTCGCAACTTTAGAAGCTTTATCCAAAATTTTACTATAACTTATTCCAATCCTGACAAATTTAGTTCTGGAACAAATAATGCGACAATTACTGTTAGGTATGAATATCCAAAAGGAAAAAAACACATATATCAATTACAAACAGTGGTGTATAAAAAATGAAAAATCAAGGCATGACTCTTATAGAATTATTGGTTACCATGGCTATATTAATTATTGTTCTTTCAGCGGTGTTTACAAGTTACCTGACTGTTCTCAAATCACATATTCAACAATCTGCAATTGCTCAGACCAATATAGAGAAGGCGATTGCATTAGAGATTTTAAGAAAAGACATTGAAATGGCAGGATTTGGATTGCCTTGGGAGGTAAATGCTACCTCTTATGATGGAACTGAAGCTAAAAGTGATCATAATTATACCCCTGATCCTTCTTATTTTAATGATGCTCCACCTAGTGGCTTTGCCTTTTCTGATAATGGAAATACAGATGCAAATAACTCAGATGTATTAGTAATTAAATCATCTATTGCAAATATAGATAATAAAGCAGCAAAAAAATGGGGATATGCATATTATAACTCTTCACAATGGAGTATTAAATCTCTTTCTTCAGAGGAATTTGATAAAGGAGATTATTATATTGCCCTGACAATTGATGATCGCAAATTGATAACAGGCAGCAATTGGTATTTTAATACCCTGTCACCAGATTTAGGTAATGATACTGGAGAACTCTATCTTATATTTGGGATTTATAGTTCTTCTAATCCCACTAACTCACCGCGCATGCCCTTTAATCGTGTAGATTACTATCTAAAAAGGCCCAAAGCCGAAAAGTTCCCTGATAGATGTAATCCAGATACCTTTGAATTATATAGAGCAGAAATTAATCAAGGAAATGGAAAAAGAAATCCGCAACCTATTTTAGATTGTGTGGCTGATTTTCAGGTAGCTTTTGGACTGGATACAAATAGTGATG
>JAMOPG010000056.1 GCA_027064715.1 Desulfobacterales bacterium | reverse complement strand
ACTTTTTCCTACTCAAAAAATAGAACAAGTGGGCGAAGATGGTCAAATTATTGTTTCATTTCAGGTAGGGTGTTATGAAGAAATAATTCATTTTTTAAAAAGCTGGCTTCCATACATTAAAATCCTTGAGCCTGAAGACCTGAAGGAAGAAATTGTGGAACAAATGAAAGAGTGGATTGAATGGCAAGAAGAACAAGCAGTAAAAATAACTCTAAAGGACAAAACTTAATGATTTAACTTAAAGGAATAGCAGAAGAATAAAAAAGAAGATTTGATGCCAGGATAAAAGTGGGACTTTTCCCTTAAAACGAGTACTTGTCTCAAAAGACTGGGAGGGAGTGGTGAGAAGGTTAGTTCCTGCAACTGATACAAGGGCTATAGATGGTCAAAAACCGCCAGGTGGGATGACCATCCTAAAGAGGCGGAATACAAATACCCCACCAAAACTGCACTGATGTACAGTTTTGTTAACAGGATATTGAACAAATGATAAACGGATATTATTACATTAAAAGTAAACAGATTAATTGGGCACTTAATAGAGGACTTAAGCTTCAGGGAAGTAAAAGAGAAAAAGGAGAAAAGGCTTACACAATGACCCTGGAAGAAAATCTTTTTGAGCCTTTACTTGATACAGTAAAGAAACAATTTAAAGAAGGTAGAGGTGGAGAGTTAGAAGGAGATCCCTGTCCTATGCAGGCTGTTCACTCATCTGCTGCTCTTGTAGTAAATGTATTTCAATATTGGATAAAAATTAATGATTATTCGTCCGTTCTTGAAGCTCTTGGATTTCCAAAAATGGAATGCGAATATTGTAAGTTTGAGAAAAAATTTCCTGTTTGTCGTGGAACTCCACCTCACTTAGATGTAGTATTCTCCTGTAAAAATAAAAGAGAAATCATTATTGCCATAGAAAGTAAATTTACAGAACCCTATTCTTCCAGGGGGAAAAAAGAAGAGATGCAAGATGCGTATTTTGAAAATAATCTTCTTTATCTCTGGGAAGATATTCCTCATGTGAAAAAACTTGCAGAAAAAATCAGGATAGAAAAGACTTCTGGCTTTAACTACCTTTATGCTGACCAGCTTATAAAACATCTTCTTGGATTAAAGAAACAATATAAGAAAAAAGATTTTTATCTTGTCTATCTCTGGTACAATGTACCTGGTAAGGAAGGATACTTCCACGAGCAGGAAATAAAAGAAATTGGGGAAATTTTCAAGGCAGATGGAATTAACTTCCAGACAATTACCTATCAGGAACTTCTCATTAAGTTAGCAGAAAATTGTAGGGAAACTCATCCCAGGTATATTGAATATCTTACAGAGAGGTATTTATAAAATGAGTACTTATACAGCACAAGTTTTGGTAGGACACTCTCACCTTTACCACGGAGGGATAAAACCTTCCCATGTTCTTTTTCTTTCAGAAAATGGACGCTCTGCCTGGTGTTTATACCCACTTTTTTTAGGATCTTTCAATAAGGATTGTAAATCCTCTTCACATAAAGTGTGGATTTGCGATCCTTTTACATTTATAGAGGACGCCATGCTAATGACAGGCCTTTTTGTCAGAAAAGATAAAGAGCTATTAAAACTAGCTCAACATTTTAATAAAAAGATATTAACAGCTCAACATGTAGAAATAACAGAAGTTTTATCGGAAAAACAAAGAGAGACTCTTTACGAAAGAAGCAAAAGTATCTCCTGGTATCCTTTAAAAATAAGTGTCTCGGTATTTGCAGGATCTTCTATAAAGAACATATCAAAACTTGAAGAATATAAAGACCTGGAGTTCGAAGTGTGTGCTTGTTTTTACAGGAGAAGTTACAATCCTTTTTCTGATGATTTTAAAACTACAGACGAAACAAAATCTTCGGACTTTCCCCTTTATTTAGAAAGATTGAAAAGTGGATTTTTTAGAAGGTAAAATAAATGGTTCCGGAATGGAAAACAAATTTTTTATACTTTTCAGATCTTTTGCCTTCAAAATACCCAATATTTTGGCGTAACTTAGCTGAAATACTACAACAAGCTGAAATTAATTACAATTTTTTACCCCATACAAAGGATATATGGTGCAGAGATTATATGCCTGTTCAAATAGATAAAAATGAATTTATCCAGTTCAAGTATGATCCAGATTATCTGAAAGGTTATGAACATCTCAGAACTAATCCTATGCCTGTAAATTCTTATCTCGGTATTTCTGTTAAATATAGCGATCTTGTTATAGATGGAGGTAATATTATTTTTTCAAAAGATTCCATTATATTAACTGATAAGGTATTTAAAGAAAATAATAGCTATTCAAAAAGAAATCTGGTGGAAAAACTATCAAAACTACTAAAAACAGAAAAAATTTATTTTATACCCAGACAGCCATACGATATTTATGGACATGCTGATGGGATGGTGAGATTTATAAACTGTAATACTATAATTTTTAATGATTTTTCACGAGAAAGTAAAAGATTTAGGGAGAAGTTAGAAAAAGCACTTAAAAATTTACCCTTTCGTATAATTTTTCTAAAAATACCTTTTGAGCATAAATTAAGCTGGTGTTATCTTAATTATATACAGGTAGAGAACAATATAATTCTTCCAGCAATAAATCATCTCAAAGAAGAAAAGATTTTTTATCAATTTGAAGAAATTTTTAAAAAATGTAAGATATGGACAGTTCCTTCAAAAGCAATATTAGTTAAAGGTGGAGGATTGCATTGTATTAGCTGGAATCGCAGTATTTTTCAATAGTCCTACAATAATATCTCTCAATTCATGAAATTTTTGTGCCATTAAAATCATAAATATTATTATTTTCATCTATAAAATAAACATATTTTTTAAAATTTCCTGTACCTGATAAATTTCCCTCAGGCGTCATTACAATAAAAGCATCAACAAAACCTATAAAAGTAGCAATCAAATTTCCAGATTCTACATTCCATAGTTTTACAGTAGCATCATCTGATAATGAAACCAGAAATCTTCCATCTGGACTAAAAGATAAAAAATATACATGATCATTATGACCAACAAATTTTCTAACAATCTTTTTTTCTTTTATATTCCATAGAGTTATACTTTTATTGCTACCTGCTGACGCAAGAAATTTTCTATCTGGACTAAAAGCCAAATTCATAATTTTATAAGAGTCTTTTTCTTTTAATTCAGCTATCACATTGCTATTTTTTATATCTAATATTTTGATCGTATTATC
>JAMOPG010000055.1 GCA_027064715.1 Desulfobacterales bacterium | reverse complement strand
GGAACAAATACCGATCCCAACTTGAGATTTAGCGGTGTGATGACTTCTGCTGGTGGAACTGGTTCAAAGGCGACACCAGTTAAACAAGGAAAAATGGATTTTACCGATGTCCCCACTTATCTCAATACTAAACTTACTACTCAGGCTGGGGTGCAGGCCGATGGATATCAGAAAAGATTCCAGGTGGCAAATCAACAGATGTTCCTAAAAACCACAAACATCTTGACTGTAGATAATGCCCAAAAGGCAATTGAGAGGATTGACAAGGCCATAAATGATTTGAATAAGTTCCGTGCAAAACTGGGTGCTACTCAAAACAGGTTTGAATCCACAATCAATAACTTAAACAACTATGTCCAAAAATTAATAGATGCAAACTCCAGGATAGTAGATGCAGACGTTGCAAAAGAGGCAGCAGAACTCACACAAAACAACATTAAGCGTCAGGCAGCAGCAGCAATGCTAGCTCAAGCAAACCAGAATCCAGCTATTGCCCTGCAGCTATTAGGCGGAATGTAGCAGATTATAAAACAGGGGGCTTAAGGGCCCCTATTTAAAAAATTTATTGACTCAGCCCCCCAAATTTGTTCATCTAAAATCCACATTAACTGATTAATCTAATACCAAGGAGCAAAAGAGATGGTAAGACCTGGTGCAAGTGCATATCAAAAGACATCAGTGGAATCAGCATCCAGAGAAGAGATCTTGTTGAAACTCTTTGAGGGGGGCATAAGATTTTTAAGATATGCAAGGGAGTCATGGAAAAAAGGAGAAAAGGCAAGGGCCAGGGATTTTCGGTCCAAGGCAATGGCAATTATAACAGAGCTCCATGCAACCTTGGATAGGGAAAAAGGAGATAAGGAGTTAGTTAGGCAGTTAGAAGAATTATATGCCTTTATGATAAAAGAGATGGTGAGGATTGGTGTAGAAGATGATTTTGATGCATTAAAAGACATAGAAGAAATCATGCAAAAATTATATGACGGATTTAAAGATGCAGCTACTCAACTGAGAAAACAAAATTTAGGAAAATAAGGGCGCAAGCTATGGCCCTAGGTAGCATATACAATGCATATCCCCATGGTAGGCCCAGTGGTCTGCCAGATGATATAGTGGATCAGCTGGTAAAGGTGAAGCAGTATGAGGTATTAAATCCCTTAGAGGCAGATATACAAAGTGAGCGTTCAAGGGAGGACAATTATAAGTCCCTTAGTTCAAAACTGGTAGCTTTATACAAGGCAGCAGATGAGTTAGATTTGACCTTAGATTTTCATGCAAGGCAGGTTAAATCATCAAATGAATCAGTAGCTACTGCCAAGGCCTCATCATCAGCGCATTTAGGAAGCTATAATGTCCATGTGAATAAAATAGCCAAGGCCCATAATTTGATAATAGGAATAGATGACTCAGATCCATCCACAGGAGTGACACTGGGCATCTCAGATTACAATGATCCAGATGTGATAAATGATTCAGTGGAGCTTTCTTTTTATCACAATGGAGTAAAATATAGTTACACAACAGAATCAGATACAACGCTTGCAAAATTAGCAGAGATGATAACAGAAGATGATAATGGAGTATATGCATCAGTAATAAACATAGGTACAGAAGATAATCCAAAGTATGTGTTGAGTTTGTTATCAGAGGATACAGGATCAGGTTTAAATCAGATAACTAAGGACTCATCAGGCACAACAACAGGTGTTAATCTTTCAGGAGATCTATTTTCAACAGGATCTGTAGAACAAGAGGATGCCCAATTAGGTGAGGATGCTGATTTTAGTGTAAATGGAGTAGAGTTTTCAAGGTCATCCAATGAGGTGACAGATGTTGTAGAAGGGGTGACATTAAATCTTTTAGAAGCAGGTGATACTCAGATAGAAGTGAGTTTAGATGTATCTTCAATAGCTGACAAGGTAGAGGCACTTATTAATGCATACAATCAATTTGACCAATTTATGGATGAGAATGCCACTTATGATTTAGAAAAGAAGAAAGGTGGTCCATTATTAGGAGATTCAATAGCAAGATCAGCGCAAAATAATGTGCGATCTATATTTTCAACTCCAGTACCACATACAGAGGATAGGAAATATCAATATTTATCTCAGATAGGGATAACTTTTAATGATGAAGGTGAATTAGAGTTTGATAGATTAGCATTTGAGGAGGCATTAAGGACCAATCCAGAGGAGGTATCCTATTTGTTTACAGGAGAAGATGGTATAGCAACAAGGTTAAAAACAGCATTAGAGACTTACACATCTGCAGGCACAGGAATAATACCTAAGACCATAAAATCCATAGAATCAAGGATAGATAAATTGCAAGAAAAATATGATGAAGCACAGGAAGATTTAAAAGATTATGAAGAGAGGTTAGTAAAGAAATATTCTAATTTAGAAGAAATGGTATTAAAATATCAGGCAATCCAAGAACAACTAGACTCCTATATTGAACAATGGAAAAATCTCTATAAATCATAATATACTCTTTTATACAAGGAGTTAAGCCATGGCATCACAAATTAAAATAGATCAAAATACTCCTCCAATAGATGTAAAAGATAAAACAATCCAAAAGCCTGCTAATAGATCTCTAACAGAGATAAAACTTAAATCTAAAGAGCCTATAGAGAACTCGAAAGGGACTATAGAAATAGACACAGAAAATATAATAGATTCCTCTCAAGTAAAGATAAAATCAAAAGGTGTAGATAATCAAGAATTGGTTTTGAGAAAAAAAGAAGATGAAAAAGATAAGAAAACAGGGTTAGATATTTCTAATGAAAAATTAAAAAAAATAAAAGATGCCACAAATAAAGTCTTGGCTCAGCTCAATATTCAACTTGATTTTACTTTTGATAAACAACTAAAAAAGATAATCGTAAAGGTTATAAACAAAGAAACAGGTGAAGTAATAAGACAAATCCCCCCTGAAGAGATGCTCAAGATTGCAAAGAGGATGGAGGAGATGGTTGGGGTATTGTTAGACAAATGGAGTTAATTTTTTCTATATCCATCTCTTCAGGACGGAGAACCCCATGAAAAAATCTATTTTACCTTTGACAAGGTCATATCACATATATTAGCAGTCCAAATATAAACATAAATGTGCCTGATAAGTAAAAGAAAATTCCATAGTCTTTTTTTACAGTAAGAACTACATATTCTTTTGAACTCATGCCAGAGGTTATTTTAGGAGAAAAATCCCTTAAATGAAAACTAT
>JAMOPG010000054.1 GCA_027064715.1 Desulfobacterales bacterium | reverse complement strand
TCTGCATTGAGTTTTCCAGTCTGGGACACGGTAAAGCCTATTATAATTTTGTTTTTCGCAGATGCTACCTTGGTAAATCCAAAGGACAGAAAAAAACAACATAAAACAACCCAAATAAACATCTCCCTCTTCATCATCATACCTCCTGTAAGATTGCGTTATGATTGTAAACCAGGCGCTTCCTGTTTTAAAAACGTGTTTTATTTTATTAATGGTTATTTAATAGGATTGTTTGATAAAAGTCAAATCAGTTTTTTGACTGACGATTTTATATGAGTTTGGTAAACAGAAGATTTATAGGATAATAATGAGGAAAACTATAATTATTTTTTTTAAAAACATTTAAACTTACTTGCTAAAAGCCTACAACTCTATTATATAGTAAAATCAAATTATTTCTGACCAAGAATTGCTGTTGAGCATTTTAGGTTCTTGACAAAAAAAAGATAAAAAGGTAATTTTTTGATATCGGGATGTGGCGCAGTCTGGGAGCGCACTTGAATGGGGTTCAAGGGGCCGTGGGTTCAAATCCCACCATCCCGATTATTAAGAAACAAATTTAGAGGGGGTAGGACAAGGCAACGGAGTGAAGTGAATTTATCTATTGGAATGTCAGATCAGGCTTTGTGATGGCCATTGAATTACCTTGCCTTATTTTTCTACTGATTTCATAACCTTTCATAATTTCAAGCGCTATTTCTTAGCAATCAAATTATTTTACCTTTGAGACTATTGTGTTTTACCTTGACAGAATAAAAAAATTAAAATAGAAGTAGCAACGAATTTAAAAATCGACAATAAAAGGAGGTTTTTGCATTGGCTAATACAAAACAAGCACTAAAAAGACACAGACAATCACTTAAAAGAAGAGCAAGAAACAGGGCGATGAAAAGCAGGGTGAAAAAAGCTATTAAAAGTGTCCGGCTGGCAATAGAAGCAAGGGATAAGGATATGGCTCAAACAGCATTGAGAAATGCTACTTCTTTATTGGATAAGGCTGCATCAAAAGGAGTAATCCATTGGAAAAACGCAGCAAGAAGGATTTCTAGATTGTCTAGCCAGGTAAATAAGTTGAATTAATATTATTTCTATATTTTTAATAGAATGCAAAAGCCCGGGGAAATTACCCTGGGTTTTTTTTACAAAAATTAAGGTAGAGTGATTAATTTTAATTGCAAACTAAAAAATAATTGAGTAATTATAGTTTATCTATTTTTTAATGGGGTTTTAAATGACTAAACGCCTCCTTTTTATATTAATATCTTTTACCCTCCTCATAGGATGTAACCTTAAAACTCCTTCCATGGTCCCTCCATATACCCTTGGTATAAAAATAGACATTTCAATACTTAAAAAAAATTTTGCAAAGTATAATATTTATTACGCAGAACCACTCTATAATCCACCAGCCATCTTATTTTTAAAAAAGCAAATAAAAGAAAAGATTATTTTGAGTAGATGTTTTAAGGAGATAAAAGATCCTGCTTTATTTAAAGAATTAATGAGCAGGATTGAGTATATACATCCGTATTTATATGCGTTAATTATAAAGGATAAAAATGTGACTCACATAGTAGGATATATTTATACTGTAGGCCACACATATTTAAGAAAGATAGGAGATAATGAATATTTTTTGTTGCCAGTTAGAGAACATTTTAATGATATCTATTATAGTGGAGACAATACTTTTTTCCATGGTAATTTTGACTAAACATCAAGGATAGCATATGAAAATAGAGCATATTATTAACAGAAATTGGTGTAAGGGATGTGGAATCTGTGTGGAATTTTGTCCTAAAAAGGTTTTAGAGATAGACAGAGAAGAAAAAGTTGTAGTAGCAAGGGCTGAGGATTGTATAGGCTGTAGGACCTGTGAATATAGGTGTCCAGATTTGGCAATAGAAGTTTTAGTGGAGAAAGAAAATGAGTAAGCAACAGCTTAAATTTATTCAGGGCAATGAGGTTTGTGCAGAGGCAGCACTTTATGCTGGAGTTGAATTTTTTGCCGGCTATCCCATTACTCCTTCATCTGAAATCTTAGAATACATGGCAAGAGAACTTCCCCTAAGAGGCGGAAGTTTTTTGCAAATGGAGGATGAAATTGCCTCTATATGTGCTATAGTGGGGGCATCTTTGACTGGAAAAAAGTCAATGACAGCAACTAGTGGCCCTGGCTTCTCTCTAATGCAGGAAGGCCTTGGATTTGCCATAATGGCTGAAATCCCATGTGTTATAGTGGATGTCCAAAGGTTTGGCCCATCAACTGGTCTCCCAACTCAAGGATGCCAGCAAGATGTGTATCAAGCAAGATGGGGGCGACATGGTGACCACTCAATAATTGTACTCACAGCCTCTAATCATCAAGACCTCTTCAAAATCACGGTTGAGGCATTTAATTTTTCAGAGACCTATAGGACCCCTGTAATTTTATTATTTGATGAGATTGTTGCACATTTAAGGGAAAAAATAATTATTCCAGAGAAGGGCGAAATTCCGGTGATTCAGCGCCTTAGGACTTCTCTTCCCGAAGGAGTTGACTATCATCCCTATTTGCCGAGAGAAGATGGTCGGTTACCTATGTCAGACTTTGGGGGAAAACACAGATATAATGTGACAGGACTATTTCATGATATGTGGGGATTTCCCACAACCGATCCCAAAGTTGTCCACGGACTTTTGCATCACATAGTCGATAAAATAGAATCAAATGTAAGTGAAATAGCAAGATATAAGGAATATTTTTTAGAGGATGCCGATATTATATTGGTGTCTTATGGATCCTCGGCAAGGACAGCTCTTCATGTAGTAAGATCCATGAGAAGAAAAGGGCAAAAATGGGGACTTTTTGAACTTCAGACCTTATGGCCATTTCCAGCCTTTGTTGTCAAGGAAAAGTGTAAAAATGCAGATTTTGTCTTTGTAGTTGAGATTAATATGGGACAGATTGTTCATGAAGTGAAAAAAAGTGTGGATCATCCAGAAAGAGTGTATCTTGTAAATAGGGTTGATGGAGAATTTATCACCCCAACCGATATAAAAAACATTACAAGACTTATTCGAGGGAGGGGGGTATAGTGAGCTACTCAGTTAAAGATTATATTAGAAAGAGATTTTTTCCCCACTTATGGTGTCCCGGATGTGGGCATGGTATAGTTCTCAATAATTTACTTAGAGCAGTTGCTGAACTTGGCATACCTAAAAATGAAATTGTTATGGTGTCTGGAATAGGGTGTTCAT
>JAMOPG010000053.1 GCA_027064715.1 Desulfobacterales bacterium | reverse complement strand
CACCGAGTTATTTTGCTGGTTCATGTGGTGGTGCCTCTTTGGAGATTATTAAACAGTATATAGAAAAACAAAAGCCTGCTACATCCCCTACCTAAAGGAAGGGGTCTTGCAGGCTTAAATTAGATAAGGAATTTCCCGACCTACAATTACCATTTTTAGGGCAGAGTTTAAACTGCCCTAAAAATGTCTCAAATATTATTTTCCCTTATGTTTATATCTTATCACTACAGCCATTAATTTTTTTATCTCGCCCTTGACATGTTGTTTTTATAATTTATTATATATAATGAAACAAATAAATAAAAAAAGGAGGTGATGAATATGGTACTAGATTTTAATACACTATATGATTTACCAAGAACAATTGAGAAGTTTTTTGATGAGTTATGGTCTCCATTAGAGATAAGTCAAAGAAGAATTGCATATCCACCACTTAATATTGCAGAGGATGATAATAATATCTATGTTTATGTTGAACTTCCAGGTGTAGATGTTAATGATTTAGATCTGACAATATCAGATAAAAGTTTGATACTAACAGGTGAAAGAAAGAGTGATAAAGCAGAATATATCCGTCAAGAAAGACCTGTTGGTAAATTCCAAAGGATAATAAACTTTAATGTAGATATTCAAAGGGATAATGTAAAAGCAAAGATGAAAAATGGTATTTTAGAAATTACATTACCTAAAGCAGAAGAAATAAAACCAAAGAGAATTCAAATAGAAGGATAAATTATAATAAATTAAAAAAAGGAGGTGATAATATGACTGCAGAGGTTGCAAAAAAAGAAGAATTTCCAAAGGTAAAACCTTATACAGATATAATCCATAAAGATGATGCATATTATATAGTAATGGATTTGCCAGGGATAGAGATGAATAACATAGATATAACTGTAGATAAAGATGTCTTAACAATAGAAGCTACCACCAATTATCCATCTTTTGAAGGCAAGAACATATTGAGAAATGAATTTGGCAATGTAAAGTATTTTAGACAATTTACTCTATCAGATGCAGTTGAGAGGGAAAAGATTTCAGCGAACTTAAAAAATGGAGTTTTAACTCTAAAGCTTCCAAAGGCAGAATCTATGCAGCCAAAGAAAATACAGATTGAAGCAGCTTAAAGGGACCACTTAGTGGTCCCTTTTTTATTTTTTAAAAAAGGTTGACTTTTAAAAAGGAATAGGATAAAAAACAAATCTTGTTACAAGTGTGGGCCTATAGCTCAGATGGGAGAGCCACCGGCTCATAACCGGAAGGTCCCAGGTTCGAGTCCTGGTAGGCCCATAATTAAAGATAAGAGGACAATGTTTAAAAAATCATCAAATCAGAATAAGCAAAATAAAAAGGCTTCCTAAAAAGGAAGCCTTTTTATTTTGTAAACACAGGAAAGCTCAAGGTGAATGTTGATGAGATTGTGTCTATCATAGAAGAAGTCGCTGATCCAAGGTTTGCTGCTAGTTGGGATTTATCAGGACTTCATGTAAGAGGAGAAAAAAAAGACATAAAAAAGATTGGTGTTGCCTTGGATCCTACCACAGATACCATTTTAAAGGCCATAGATCAAGGGTGTGAATTTATCCTCACCCATCACCCAACCACATTAAAACCTGCTCTTCCAAACAAAGACAATAACTATACAAAAGTATTGAGACTTTTGTTTAAAGCAGGAGCATGGCTATATTGTGCCCACACATCCTTAGATGTAAATGTAAATGGACCTGTAAGCTGGCTTGCTGATGTATTTGGACTTGAGAATAAAAAACCCATAGAACCCATTTCAGAGCACGATCCTTTATCAAAAGGCTTTGGAATTATAGGCATTTTAAAGAATAAAATCTCTTTTTCCCAGTTTTTAAAACTCTTATGTTCTACTCTAAATAAAAAGTCCTTTCTCACCATTGGAGAGCAACCTGAATTTGTAGAAAAGATCGCATATTGTCCTGGATCAGGAATGTCTTTAGCACATAAGGCCTTTTCTTTAGGCGCTCAAGTATTTATATCTGGTGACATAAAATATCATCTTGCCCAGGAAATTGAATCCCTTGGATACTCCATTGATGTTGGTCATTTTATTTTAGAAGAGCTCATGATGAAAAATTGGGCAGAGATGTTAAATAAAAAATTACAATCTTATGGTGTGAAAGTCTATTTTATTGAAGGAAAAGAGCCCATAAAAATAAAGGAGGTGTAGGCCTTGAGTTATATAACCCAAATAGAAAGTTTAATCGTGCTTCAAGACATAGACAATGAGATTGATCAATTAAAAAAGACCTTAAAAGAAACACCAAAAGAGGTGGAATCTCTAAAAAATCGTCTTGAGGTGCAAAAAAACCAAAAAAAAGAGGTTGAAGAAAAGTTAAATCTTCTCAAAGAACAAAATGAAAAACTCACAAAGGAACTAGAGGAAGACATTAACAAATTGAAAAAGAGTAAAAACAAACTCATGATGGTAGAAAACAGCAAAGAATATCATGCAGTTGTGAGAGAGATTGATATCTTAGAAAAAAACACCAGATTAAAAGAAGAAGAAAAACTCACTTTAGAAGAAGAACTAGAGACACAACAGCGCTTATATGATGCAATAGAAGAGGAAGTTACAAGACTTATAGATGAATTAACAGAAAAAGAATCAAGTTTAAGCAGAACTATTGAAAGGTGTGAGAAGAGATTAGAAGAGTTAAAGAACAAAAGAGTTGAATTTACAGCTCAAATTCCAGAACCTATATTAAAGAGATACGAATTTATAAGATCAAGATTGCACAGTCCTGTAATTGTACCTGTGGAAAATTCAGTTTGTTGTGGATGTCATATTAGTATTCCTCCACAGGTATTTAATGAACTACAAAAGGGGACACAGATCCTAAGTTGTCCTAATTGTCAAAGGCTAATCTATTGGAAAGAGCAATTTCGAGTTGACTAGAGTTTTATGAATATCTGGACAATACTTTTAGCTGCAGGTGAAGGAAAAAGGATTGGTACGAAAAAACAATATATTTATTGGAAAAATCGTCCACTTTTTTGGCACAGTGTATATAAATTTTCCAAAAATCCCCTTATTAAGGGCTTAATCTTTGTAGTAACCAGGCAAGAAAAAGACTATATCTCAAACGAACTAATACCTAATCTTATCCAAGAAGATAACATATTATTACCTTATAAAATAGTATCTGGTGGTGCCACGAGACAACACTCTGTGTATAATGGTCTTTCAGTCCTACCCCCTCAGTGTACCCATGTACTTATCCACGATTCAGCAAGACCATTTCTCAGTTTTGACCTTGTAAATAGGATTATTAATAAGCTAAAACAGGGTGAATGGGCAGTTGTTCCAGGCATACCAGTAACAGACACAATAAAACACATATCCTCTCATGATCAAAAGGTCACCACACTCAAAAGAGATGAGCTGCGAGCTGTCCAGACACCCCAGGGGTTTAAAAAAGATTTAATATTAAAGGCCCATGACTATGCCTTAAAAAATGATATAAAAGGTACGGACGATGCATCTTTAGTTGAGGCTATTGGAAAAAAGGTGACTATTATTAATGGTGAAAACTCCAACATAAAGATCACTACAAAAGAGGATCTTAGATATCTAGAGGATAGAGAAATGGACTCAACCTTTTGTGTGGGCTTTGGATACGATGTACACAAATATGGGGAAGGTAAACCACTTAAGCTTGGTGGTGTAACAATCCCCAATGCTCCCAAGGTTATTGCCCATTCAGATGGAGATGTGGTGATACATGCAATTATTGATGCAATCTTGGGATGCCTTGCAAAAGGAGATATAGGAGAGCTTTTTCCAGACACCGATGATAGATACAAAAACATAAATAGTTTTATACTGCTTTCAGAAGTTATGGAGATGGCGAGAAGGGATAGTTTTAAGATTGACCATGTGGATATTACCATTGTATGTGAAAAACCCAGGATATCTCCTTACAAAAGGGAGATGAAAAAGAACATAGCCCCTCTATTAAACATAAAAAATGATCAAATCAATATTAAAGCAACAACAGAAGAAGGGCTTGGCTTTACTGGTGAACTAAAAGGGATTAAGGCAAAGGCTGTGGTGATTGGCAGGAAAACTTCATTTGATAATTAAGCAAGAGGAAGGATTATGTATCTATATAATAGCCTAACAAGAAAAAAAGAAAAATTTGTGCCTCGAGAACAGGGAAAGGTTTACATGTATGTGTGTGGAATAACTGCTTATGATCTCTGTCATATTGGTCATGCCAGGGCAGCTGTTGTATTTGATGTATTGGTGCGTTTTTTGAGATATCTTGGTTATGAGGTCATCTTTGCAAGAAATTTTACTGATATAGATGATAAAATAATAAAAAGGGCAAATGAATTGGGAATCCCCTGGAATGAGGTTGCTAAAAGGTATATTGAGGCATTTTACGAGGATATGGCAAAGCTAAATATCTTAAAGCCAACTTTTGAGCCAAGGGCCACAGAACATATAAAAGAGATGCAGGAGTTAATCCAGGTCTTAATAGATAAAGGGTATGCATATGTCACATCAGATGGGGATGTATATTTCAGGGTCAGGGCATTTAAAAGTTATGGAAAGCTCTCTGGACGAGATATTGAAGAACTAAAGGCTGGTGCCAGGGTTGAGGTTGGAGAAAACAAGGAAGATCCTCTAGATTTTGCCCTATGGAAAAGCTCAAAACCAGGTGAGCCATGGTGGGATAGCCCATGGGGAAGAGGCAGGCCTGGCTGGCATATTGAGTGCTCTGCCATGAGTGAGAAATATCTTGGACTCCCATTAGATATCCATGGAGGTGGTCAGGACCTGTTATTTCCACATCATGAAAATGAAAGGGCACAAACTGTTGCTGCAAGGGATATAGAATTTGTCTCATATTGGGTACACAATGGCTTTGTCCAGGTAAAAGGCGAAAAGATGTCCAAATCCCTGGGGAATTTTGTTACTTTAAGGGCAATATATGAAAAATTTCTACCTGAAGTTTTGAGATTTTTTCTCTTAACAAAACACTACAAAACCCCCCTGGATTTCTCATACGAAAACTTAGAAGAGGCAGAAAAAGCATTAAAAAAGATCTATGAAGCAAAAAAGGCCATAAAAGAGGTTATCCAATCTAATCCCACTAAAAATACACCTATACCAGAAGAAATAGTTAATGAAGTAAATGAGTTTAAGGAAAAATTCAAAAAGGCTTTGGAGGATGATTTAAATACTGCTGCTGCCTTAGGTTTTACCTTTAATATTGTAAAAATTGCAAATAGACTAACACAAGAAAAATCTTTTAAAAAAAGTAAAAATGTGACTTCTGTTTTGACCAAGATATTAGATGGTCTAAATGAACTTGGAGAAATCTTGGGAGTTTTTTCATCAGATCCTGATAAGTTTTTAGCTGAGTTAAAAAACAAAAAATTAGAAAGAAAAAATATCAACAGAGAAGAGATTGAAAAATTAGTCTTAGAAAGATCTCTTGCAAGAAAAAACAAAGATTTTAAAAAGGCTGATGAGATAAGGGATAGGCTATTTAAGTTAGGAGTGGTTGTAAAAGATACACCACACGGCTCAATTTGGGATGTGGAGTAATTTTATGGGGTTATGTAAAAGGGTTCAAAATATCAAACCATTTATGGTAATGGAAGTCTTAGAGGCAGCGCAAGAATTAGAATCAAAAGATATAGATATAATTCACTTAGAGGTGGGAGAGCCTGATTTTGAAACTCCAAGATGTATAAAAGAAGCTGCAAAAAAAGCGATTGATGAAGGCAAGACAAAATATACCCACAGTCTTGGAATCAAGGAATTAAGAGAAGCAATTTGTAAGGATTACAAAAAAAACTACAATGTGGAAATAGATCCAGATCAAATAGTTATTACTTCTGGTACATCACCAGCAATGTTACTCTGTTTTGGAGTGCTTTTAGATCTACAAGATGAGGTAATTATTTCAGATCCTGGATATGCATGTTATGAGACCTTTATTAAATTTGTTGATGGAATAGCAAAAAAAGTAAAGGTCTTTGAAGATAACGGATTTCAATATGAAATAAAGGATATAAAAAAACAAATAACAAAAAAAACAAAAGCAGTTTTGCTAAATTCACCTGCAAATCCAACAGGAACCTTACTTGATGAAAAAACTTTAAAACAGCTTGCTGATCTAGATCTCTACATTGTCTCAGATGAAATATATCATGGACTGGTTTATGAAGGGAAAGAACATTCTATACTGGAATTTACAGACAAGGCATTTGTATTAAATGGCTTCTCCAAAAAATATGCCATGACAGGATGGAGACTTGGATATCTAATCTTTCCAAAAGAGTTTGTCAGATGCATACAATCTCTTACCCAAAACATATTTATATGCGCATCTTCCATTGCACAGTATGCAGCAATCGCAGCATTAAAAGACGCACATGAAGATGTAATAAAGATGAAGAAAACATATAATGAGCGAAGAATATACATGTTAAAAAGATTAAAGAAGATGGGATTTAAAATAAAGGTTGAACCTACAGGAGCATTTTATATTTTTGCAAATGCAAAGGATTTTACTGACAACTCTTACAAATTCGCCTTTGACATATTAAAAAACGCACATGTGGGTGTAACCCCTGGAATTGATTTTGGAGAAAATGGAGAAGGATTTATAAGATTTTCTTATGCAAATTCTTTAGAAAACATAAAAATTGGTATGGATAGACTACAAAATTATTTATCAGGGATAAAATAATGGATTTTTCAGTTGATGCATTTTTTATAGCATTGGAAAAGGTTGCAGAGAAAAAGATTCAAGAAGCAATGGAAAAGGGAGAATTTGACAATCTCCCTAATAAAGGTAAACCAATAAAACTAGATGATGATTCTCACATTCCACCAGAATGTAGAGTTGCATACAGGATTTTAAAAAATGCAGGATTTACACATCCTGAAATTGCAGAGAGAAAAGAGATAGAAAATATCTGTACCATGCTTGAGTCATGTGAAGATGAACAAGAGGCATATAGAAAGATACAAAAACTAAACATCCTGGTCCAAAAGATAAATGCAAGGAGAAAGACACCTGTTTATCTTGAACTTGAGCAGGTTTATTATAAAAAGATTGTGGAGAGGATAAAAATAAACAAAAAGACAAGGGAGACAAATAACAAATGACAGTAGAATATTCAGAAAGTCTGCTTGTCCATTTTAGAAGGGTTGAAGAATTAAAAAAAGAATCTTTAAAATATGTAACATATAGCTTAAATGAAAGACAGCTTTGTGATCTGGAACTTCTCTTAAATAGGGCATTTTATCCATTGCAGGGTTTTATGACAGAGGAAGAATATCACAGTGTTTTGGAAAAAGAAAGACTTCTAGATAACACAGTATGGCCTATTCCCATTTGCCTGGATGTACCTGAAAAGATTGCCAAAAAATTGAGCATTGGAGAGCCCCTTGCCTTACTGGACCCAGAAGGTTTTTTACTTGCAATATTACATGTTACAGACATTTTTAAAGTGGACAAAAGATATGAAGCAGAAAAGATCTATGGAACAACAGATGAATCAAAACATCCATCTGTATTTTCTTTGTATCATGAAACCAATCCCTATTACATCGGCGGAACATTGGAAGGCTTAAGTCTTCCAATTCATTATGATTTTGTGGAACTTAGAAGGCCTCCATCCGAGGTTCACAGGTTTTTCACCCAAATGGGATGGAGAAATATAATTGGTTTTCATACTGAAAAGCCTCTACATTGTGCCCATAAAGAGATGATCTTAAAGGCAGCAAGAGAGGTTGGGGCATCAATATTTTTAAACCCTGTGGTGGGGATCCCAACGCCTCGGGATCTGGATCACTTTACCATGGTGAGGTGTTATCAAGCATTTGTAAAACACTTTCCCAAAAACATAATAACCCTGGCATTACTTCCTTTTGCCAGTAGAAAGGCGGGCCCTAAAGAGGCGCTGCTTCAGGCTATTATAAGAAAAAATTATGGATGCACTCATTTTTTAGTTGCTCCAGACCATGCAGATCCATTTATGCACAATGCAGATAATTCTGATCTATTTTATCCACTTGGAGCAGCTCAAGAAAAGGTAAAGGGCTATGAGGAAGAGATAGAGATAAAGATGGTTCCTCTAACCCCAATGGTGTACTGGGAAGATGAGGGGAAATACATACCTGAATGTGAAATCAAAGAGGGTATGAAAATAAAAAGGATATCCTCTGCTGAACTGAGAAGAAGACTGGAGTTTGATCTTGAGATCCCTGAGTGGTTTTCTTTTAAAGAGGTGGTGGAAGAATTAAGACATACCTATCCTCCAAGACACAAACAGGGTTTTACTGTGTTTTTAACAGGTCTACCTGGGGCAGGGAAATCTACTATTGCAAAGATCTTGTATGTAAAATTTATGGAACTAAGGGATAGACCTGTGACCTTATTAGATGGAGATATAGTGAGAAAATATTTGTCTTCTGAGCTAAATTACTCAAAAGAACATAGGGAGATAAATGTAAGAAGGATCGGTTTTGTTGCAAGTGAGATCACCAAAAATAGAGGAATTGCAATCTGTGCTCCAATAGCTCCTTATGAGGAGTCAAGGAGATATAACAGGGAACTTATTAGCAGATATGGTGGATATATTGAAGTCTATGTGGCAACTCCTTTGGAAGTATGTGAATCAAGGGATAGAAAAGGCATGTATGAAAAGGCAAAAAAAGGACTTATAAAAAACTTTACTGGCGTAGACGATCCATATATTCCCCCTTCTAATCCAGAAATTGTCATTGACACAACAAAATTAACTCCTCAAGAAGCAGCACAACACATACTTTTGTATTTAGAAGAACAGGGTTATATCAAATAAGATTTTACAACCGAACTTCTAAGGACTAAAATCCAGGAAATATGAGTTCATGTCTTGATTTTATAACCCACTCCTCTAATGGTCTTTATAATATCTGAATATTCTCCAAGCTTCCCCCTAAGCCTGGTAATATGTGTATCAACAGTCCTTAAATATCCTTCAAAGTCATAACCCCAGACACTATTTAACAGATATTCTCGTGTGAGGGCCTTGCCCTTTGCATTTATTAGTTGTGTGAGGAGTTTAAACTCTGTTATTGTGAGGTTTATCTCTTTTCCATCAATTGTGACTTCCATTTTCTCTTGATCAACAACTAATGATTTATATCTCCATATTTTTTTATGTGTTGAATCTTTTGCCCTTTTTAAGACATTCTTGATCCTCAAAAGAAGCTCTCTGACACTAAAAGGTTTCACCACATAATCTTCAGCACCAAGCTCAAAACCCAGTATCCTATCAAGCTCTTCTCCTTTTGCAGTCAAGATGATCACTGGAGTATCTTGGGTTGGAAAATTTAATTTTATCTTCTTTAAAATATCCAGTCCATCCATATCAGGGAGCATCAAATCCAATATTATAAGATCAAAATTATCTTTTTGAAGAAGAGTGAGTGCTGCATCTCCTGTGGAACACACAAATACTTTATAACCTGCCCGTTCAATATTGAATTTAAGTATTTCTTGAATATCTTCTTCGTCCTCAACAATTAAAATTTTCTTTTTATCCATAGACTTCTTATCTATTATCAAATTGGCAATAGTGTTTTATATTAATCCCTTTTGCTATAAATACACTACTTTCTGCTATATTTGTAGCAAGATCTCCTATTCGTTCAAAACGTCTTGCTATATTAATGCAATATACAGATCTCTCGATTGCTGGGGTCTCTTTTATCATATACGCAATTATCTCTTTAATTATCTTATCATTCAAAAGATCCACTTTTGAATCCATTTTACACACATCTATTGCAATCTCTGGATCAGGTTTAAAAAAGGAATCAAGAGCATATTCTAACATTTCTAATGCCTTTTCACCCATCCTGCCAAGTTCTATATAAAATGGAAGGGCTGGCTTAAGACTCAAGACTATAGTTGCCTCTGCAATGTTTGCAGCTTCATCTCCAATCCTCTCTAAATCAATGGATGCCCTCATACAACCCAAAATAAATCTTAAGTCACTTGCAACAGGCCCCTCAAGTGCCAATAATCTCAAACATATTTTGTCTATTTCAACCTCTAATGAATTAATCAAATTGTCCCTATCAATAACTTCTTGAGCAAGGTCTGTATCCATCTTCTGAAAAGCCACAATACAATTTTTCAATGAATCTTTCACTTCAGAGGCCATTTTAAGTGAAGTGGTCTTTAATTTTTCAAGTTCTTCATGCAAATGTCTATACATAGACGCTCCTTATCCAAATCTTCCAGTAATATAGTCTTCTGTCTCTTTTTTGCCAGGTTTGGTAAAGATGGTTTCAGTGGTATCAACCTCAATCAATTTTCCCATAAAAAAGAAACCTGTATAATCAGAAATTCTTGCAGCTTGTTGCATATTATGGGTCACAATAACTATAGTGAAATTTTTCTTTAATTCAAAAATAAGCTCCTCTATCTTTTTTGTAGCAATGGGATCCAGTGCAGAAGCAGGTTCATCCATGAGCAACACCTCTGGTTCCACTGCTATTGCCCTTGCAATGCAGAGCCTCTGCTGCTGTCCACCAGATAGACCCATTGCTGATTCACCTAACCTGTCTTTTACATCATCCCAAAGCGCTGCCATTTTTAAACTTTCTTCTACCTTTTGTTCTATCAAATATTTGTCCTTTATACCCTGAACCTTAAGACCATAAGCAACATTTTCAAATATAGATTTGGGAAAAGGGTTTGGCTTTTGAAAAACCATCCCCACCTTTCTTCTCAAACTCACAACATCCACCTGAGGATCATATATGTTTTTACCATCAAAATAAACAGCCCCTTCAACCTTGGAATTGGGTATCAAATCATTCATCCTATTTAAACACCTCAAAAAAGTACTCTTTCCACATCCAGAAGGCCCAATCAAGGCTGTGACTTGATTTTTAAAGATATCCATGGAGATATCAAAAAGGGCCTGTTTTTCCCCATAAAAAAAATTTAGATTTTGTATTTTAATCTTAATCTCATTTTGTTTCATCTCTTAAATCCACAACTTACCTTATTTTTTTAACTCATATGGCACAGAAAACCACACCACACACCCTCTATTATCCTCTGTTATTGGACTCTCCACCCATATATCACCACCAAAATATTGCACTATATTTTTACAAATAGAAAGCCCTAAACCATATCCTGTTGTCTTTAATCTCTTTGCATCCTTGGTCTGATAAAACCTCTCAAACACCCTATCTTGCTCTGATTCTGGTATTCCAATTCCATAATCTTTGATACCTATCTGTATAAAATCTTTATTTGTCTTAACTTCTACTGAAATTTCCCTTCCATTTTCTGAAAATTTGATGCTATTGTGAATCAAATTCTTTAATATAGTATATAATTTCTCTCTATCATAATCAATAAAGATTGACTTATCTATATTTTTAAATTTTAGATCTTTTTCTTTAGCTAACTCTTTTAGCTCTGACCACACTTTATCTAATAGTTCTTTTAGATTTATTTTTTCTATGTTAGCATTTATATCCCCTGATTCAATTTTTGATACTTCCATTATTCCATCTATAAGTTCTCTCATGTGTTTACAATTTTTAATTATCTTTTTTAAAAAAAACTCTATTTGAGATTTGTCTAAATCTTTACTTTCTAAAATCGTCTCTGTGTATCCTTGAATAGATGTTAGCGGAGTCTTGAGTTCATGGGAAATATTTGCAAAAAAATCCCTTCTTATCTTATCCACCTTTTTTTGTTCTGTTATGTCATGAAAAACCAATATAGCCATCATCTCTTGCTGATGTGAAATTGGAATTATATTTACACTATAATATCTCTTTTTAACATTAACTACAATTCCCTTAACATATTTTCTATTTTTTAATGCATCTTCTAAACCATATATAAGTTCCTTATTTATAATAATTTGACGCACATCCTTCCCAATTATATTAATTATATTATTAAAAAAATATTTTTCAAACGCTTTATTGTATTTAATGATTTTGCCATGAGGATCAACTACAACCACCAGTGCATCTATACCGTCAAATATCCCTTGTAATTCCCTTTTTTGATTTGATATCAACCTTAGATTATTGGTGATCTGCACAGCCATATTATTTATTGCATTAATTAATTTATCAAATTCCTTACCAGGAGATTTTTTTATTAGTTTTGCCTGCTCCCCCCTACTCAAAGATTCAGCTAGATCTATTATTGGATTAATCCTTTTAATTATAAAAACAACAAAATAAGAAATTATTCCAGCAGAGGCCAAAAATGACACCAAAAGCACATAAATAATGTGGTAATTAATTCTATTTAACACACTATCAACTACTGAATAGTATCTTGAAATCCTTAAATAACCTGCAGGAAGATTTTTTATATTAACAGGCTCTGCATAGTATATTAATTTTTTCTTTATAGTTCCACTATATCTTATACTACTCCCCTGCCGTAACCTTCTTGCCATCACTATTTCAGGTCTATTTGCATGATTGTCTAGCTCTTTAAGTCTTATATATGGAACTTTACTGTCAGCAATAACAGTCCCATCTCTTAAAATATAGGTTATTCTATCTTCAATTTTTTTTCCAATCTTCTTTATAATATAATCTAAATTAGATTTATTAATACCTGGATTATGTTGCAAAAGATATTTTATGAGTTCAAATTCCCTTTTTATATTTGAAATAGCTTCTTTATTAACCTCAGTTTTTAATATATTTGAAAAATAAATCCACGGTCCCAATATACTAACTAATAATATAATCCATACGCATACCACAATTTTTGTTTTTAATGATATATGAAATGGCATAACTTACCTATACCTTGTCTTGTTTTTTAGCTCTAATATAAATAGCAGTTATGTTCATAAGTAATATTAATACTACCAATACAAGCGCTGATCCATATTGAAGGGGTCTTGTTTTTTCTATCTCTGTTCCTGCTGTGGCCAATACATAAATATGGTATGGCAATGCCATAACTGGGTCAAAAATGGACTTTGGAAGGTGTGGAGAATAAAAGACTGCTGCTGTGTACATAATTGCTGCTGTCTCCCCTGCTGCCCTGCTTAAGCTCAAGATCGAACCAGTTAGAATCCCTGGCAATGCTGCGGGCAATACCACTTTTTTTATGGTCTGCCATTTTGTTGCTCCCAGGGCCAAAGATGCCTCTCTAAATGTACTTGGTACACTTGATATTGCCTCTTCAGCAGTACTTATTATTACTGGCAAAATAAGAATTCCCAGAGTAGATATACCTGTTAAGATACTGACTCTAAATTTTAGATATGTGGCAAAAAATGCCAGGCCAAATAGCCCAAACACAATAGAGGGCACGCCTGCTAAATTATTCACCCCAAGCCTAATTATTCTCACCAAAAACTCATTATTTGCATATTCACTTAGATAAATTGCAGTTCCTATCCCAAAAGGCATTGATACTACCAGTGCCCCAAAACTCAAAATAAAAGTACCTACAATACATGGAAATATACCTCCCTTTGTCATCATATCTTTAGGCGGAGAAGTTAAAAATTCCCAAGATATGGCTGAGATACCATTTTTGACTATAAAATACAAAAATAAAGTTAATGCTAAAATATTGATAAAGGCCGAGATTCTAAAAATACCAAAAACTAATTTTTCAACAAATTTACTTTGTCCTAATGCCATATGCTCCCCTTTATTTTACAAAGTAGCACTCCCCTTTTCTTTGTACTTGTATGATATATAATCTGCCACGAGATTAAACGCAGATGTGAATAAAAAAAGTACTATCCCAATGGCAAAGAGTGCATGATAATGGTCACTTCTGTAGGGTGCTTCAGCCATTTCTGCAGCAATTGATGCAGGCATCGGCCTTACTGGATCAAAAATAGACTCAGGAATCATTGCAGCACCCCCAGCAACCATCAAAACCACCATGGTCTCTCCAATTGCCCTGGCCATTCCCAATGTTATTGCTACTGAAATACCAGAGATTGAAGCAGGGATTATCACCCTTATTATTGTTTGCAAATGCGTTGCCCCAAGGGCAAATGACCCTTCTTTTAGTTCAGTAGGGATACCATATATTGCATCCTCTGAAATACTACAAATAGTGGGAATAGACATAAAAGCCAGCATCAATGATGCATTAAATAGATTAAGACCAGTGGCTAAATCAAAATATTCTTGTAAAAATGGAGCTACTACAACCATTCCAAAAAAGCCTATCACAACAGAGGGCAGTGCAGCAAGAAGCTCTATTATTGGCTTCACTATCTTTCTAACAATAGGTGATGCAAGTTCCGCAAGATATATAGCAGTCATTACCCCTATTGGTACAGCAATCAAAGATGATAAAATTGTGACCAAAACAGAACCTATAAATAAGGGGAAGATTCCAAAAGCTGGGGGATCTGATGTTGGATACCAATACTTTCCAAAAAAGAATTCCTTAAACCCCACCTTCTCAAAAATAGGAAGCCCTTCATAAAACAAAAAAATAACTATAAGCGCAACGCAGGTTAGGGCTGAAAAAGCAACAATAAAAAGAAGATATTCTATTATCTTCTCTGTCAATCTTTTGTTATATTTCATTTTTTGATCCGTTTCTTAAATGAATTTAAGGGATAAGACCTTTGATCTTATCCCTTTTTACCCAGCCATTAATAAAGGGGAATAAAACCAACCTCTTTAACAAGTTTCTGACCTTTGTAAGGGTTTGTTACATATTTTATAAATTTTGCAACTTCACCTTTTGGCCACCCTTGAGTAAACATAAAAAGTGGTCTAGAAACAGGATAGCTACCATCCAGAGCGGTTTCTGGTGTTCCCAAGACTCCGTTGATTTTTACTTGTTTTACCTGAGATGAAAGATATCCAATACCAATGTAGCCAATTGCATATTTATTTTTTGCAACTGTCTGAACCACAGCACCATTTGATGCCTGGAGTTGAGCCCCTGGATAAACCCTTGCCTTTTTCAATACCTTTTCCTCCCAGACTTCATAGGTACCAGAAGATGTATCCCTGGAAACCACCACAATCCTTTTATCAATCCACCCCAATTCCTTCCAATTTTTAATCTTTCCTATGTAGATGTCTTTTAATTGATCTAGAGTTAGATTAGAAACCGGATTTTCAGGGTGCACAACAGGCACAATGCAATCATAAGCAATGGCAAAAGGCACAGGATAAACCCCTTTTTCAACTGCCATCTTTACTTCTTTTTGCTTTAAAAAACGAGAAGAATTAGCAATATCTGTGGTTCCATCAATCAATGCCTTTATCCCATTTCCAGATCCTCCACCTGAAATAGAAATGGCAATATTTGGATACTCTTTCATAAATGATTCTGCTATCTTTTGTGCAATGGGCAACACAGTTGTTGAGCCTTTGATTTGAATTGTGCCAGCAAATATCATACTTGCCCAAAAAACAAACACCAAACAAAACATTAACTTCTTCATACAACACCTCCTGTTTTTTGTTTATTCACTATATGGAGACAATTTGTTACAACTGTGTTACAATGAGTTTGCTTTTTTGTGGATTTTTTTAATTAGAGTATCCTTCACAACTTGATATAATAGGAATGATTTGATATAATGAATATTTATGAAAGGGGAACGTATTAAAGTTAAAAATATAGAAGAGTTAAAGAAAAAATTAAAGAGTGAGAAGAAAGAGAATATAGTGGTAAAACTGTAAACGTTCACAGGGTGCCATAAAGATTGAAAAAGAGAAAAACAGTTAGTGTTGATATTTCATCAAGCGCAGAAGCTTTAGGATAGCCTTTTTCAGAAGAAGACTGGAATGCAACCCCCCTCATCGGTTCAGCATTATATAATTGAGTGTGAAAAGAAGATTGAAGCATTATTCGCCCGTCCCCATTTTTATACTCCATGCTTCACACATATAGGAAGTGAACAATGGCTGTCTATCTCTGTAGGTCCCCCCTTTTTCTATCTTCTCTCCTGTATTCACTATTTTCCAAACTCCTCTTGCCATTTATTAAGGGGTGTTTTATAAAAAAATTTATGGACAAAAAATACATACAGAATCCTCATGATGCATTTGTGAAGGAGATCTTCTCGCACAAAGAGCAGGCCAAAGATTTTCTTAAAAATTATCTGCCTCAAAATATCTGCAAATTAATTGATTTTGATTCTCTTACTATTGTCAAAGACTCCTTTGTGGATGAAGATTTGAAAACACATTTTTCTGATTTACTCTATGAAGTTCAGATAAGTTCCAGAGATGGATTTATTTATTTGCTTTTTGAGCACAAAAGCATCCCGCAAAGATTCACTGCTTTGCAGCTTCTTAGATACATGGTCAAAATCTGGGATCTATATCTCAAACAAATTAAATCTTCTCTTCTACCTGTTATTATTCCATTAGTCATCTACAATGGTTACAGAAAATGGACAATAAAAACAAACTTTTCCAATCTTTTTGGAGAGATTGAAAAAGAGTTAGATATTTATATACCAGACTTTAATTATTTGCTTTATGACCTATCCTCTATATCTGATGAAGAGATCAAAGGAACAGTGATATTAAAGGCTACTTTAATGGCCTTAAAATATCTTACAACACCTGAACCAGGCAAACATCTGGATCGTATTTTCAATCTTTTTAAAGACCTTGGTGAGAGTAATACACCACTTCAATATTTGGAGACACTTCTTCGGTATATAGGGAGTGCAACTGACAAGATAGATGAAAAGGATATAAAAAAGGCA
>JAMOPG010000052.1 GCA_027064715.1 Desulfobacterales bacterium | reverse complement strand
CCCTTTTAAACCACTTTTCTTTATTGTAAGTCATCTTGCTTCCCTTAATTTGGAAGGGAATTGAAATTTGTGATTTTTACTGCCCCTGCCAGTTTTACCATTTGAACTACCCTTTCAGGAAGATTGCAGCGAGTTTTTAAATCCACATCATCTTTAAAAGGACCTCTTTTTTCTCTTTCTTTTACAATACGCTTAGCCAGCTTTTCTCCAATGAATTTTATAGTGGTTAAAGGAAAAAGGATTCCAGATTTATACGGAAGAAATTCAGTGGAGCTGAAGTTTACATGAGGAGGATATAAAAGGATCCCTTTTCTTTTTGCCTCATTTAAAATAACTGAAGGAGGATAAGAACCCACATGTCCTGCATTCAATAATCCAAGATAAAACTCCCTTGGATAATGGGTTTTCAAATAAGCACTTTGATAGGTAATATGGGAAAAAGATGCAGCATGGGCCTTACAAAATCCATAAGCTGCAAAACAGGCCACCATATCAAAAACCGTTTCAGCCACAGACTCATCATGTCCATTAGAAATAGCTCCTTCAATAAATTTTTGCTTTAACTTTTCCATCTCTTTTTTGCTCCTATCTTTTGTCATGGCCCGTCTAAATGCGTCTGCCTCTCCATAATCCATTCCTGCAAAGTGGTGAGCTATTTCCAGAACCTGTTCTTGAAATACTATAACCCCATGAGTATCTTTTAATATTGGGATCAATTCCTTTGAAGGATAAAACGGTTCTTCTCTACCATGTCTTCTATTTAAAAAATCATACACCATATTCCCTCTAACTGGCCCTGGTCGAAAGAGGGATATTTCTACAATTAAGTCAAAAAATTTTTTGGGTCTTAGTCTTCTTACAAGTTCTCTTTGGCCTGGAGATTCTAATTGAAATATTCCAAGAGTATCTCCCCTACAAAGGGTTTTATAAGTAAGGGGGTCATCAAGAGGAATATTATCCAAATCCAGCTTTATTTTCTGTGTTTCTAAAATTTCTAAAGACTTTCTAATAGCTGTATGCATTCTAAGGCCAAGTATATCTAATTTAAAAAGACCCCATTTATCCACATCTTCCTTATCCAGATGAAGCACTGGATAACCTTTACTAGAAATGTCCAGAGAAATGATGTTTTCTATATCTTCGTCTGATATAATCACCCCTCCAAGGTGCACAGACATGGCATAAGGAAGTCCAGAGACCCTTTTAACTAGATCTAAAAGTTTGTGTTCTCTTAAAATGGGGTGGTTTTCAAGCTCAGGATACCTATCAAGGGCAGAGGCTATATCTATCCTCCTCATGGCAGAGGGAAGAGACTTATTTAGTCTTTTTATCTCTTTATAAGGATAATCCAGGGCCCTTCCAATCATCCTCACTGCACCTCTTACCCTAAATGTTAAGATGGTGGAGATCAGAGCACATTTTTTGTGATATTTTTCAAAAATAAAGTTAAATACTTCATCTCTTCTATCAGAGTCAAAATCTATATCCACATCTGGAAAGTCTCTCCTTCCTTCATTTAAAAATCTTTCAAAAAGCAAATCGTTTTCTATAGGATCAACTCCTGAAAGCAAAAGATACACAATTAAAGAACTGGCAGCAGACCCCCTTATTGAACACCTTATATTTTTTTTCTCTGCAAAATCATAGATATCTTTAACAATTAGAAAAAAATCAGAGAGTTTTTGTTTCTTTATTATATCAAGCTCACTGGTAACCCTTCTTAAATACTCTAAAGATACAGGACGTTTTTTTGTAGCAAGACTCTTTAATGCAATAGAGGAAAGTCTTTTATAGCTCTCTTCACAAGATAAAAATACCCTGGGAGGTCTCATTCTTTTTAAGGGAAGGGAAAAATCTTTGCACATATTAGCAATGTTATAGGTATTTTCAATTGATCTTTTATAGTCAGAAAACTCTTTTTCAACGTAGTTCTTATCAACCAAAAAGAAATGATCACCCGGAAGTGGAGATAGTTTTCGATGATGATATTTTACAGCCACATTACAAAGTACCTTATGCACCTCGTAATCTTCTCTGTGAAGATAGGCTACTTGAAAAGTAACTACTGTAGGTATATGGAGTTTCTCTGCAATTTCACAGTATTTTTCTATTATTTCATTATCCCCCTTAATTTTATGATTTTGTATAGCCAAATATAACCTTTTTGATGAAAATATACTTTTTAATTTTAAAATATAATCAGAGGCAATGTCCATTCTATTATTTTCAATCAGTCTCCTAAAGAATGAACCTCTACCTCCTGTGAGACATATAAGACCTTTATTTAAAGCATATATGTTTTCAAGTTCTACCCTACCTTGACTATTTTTATAAGTTATTATCTTACAAAGATTTCTATATCCCTGTATGTTCTTTACTAAAAAAACAATCCATCCTGCATTATTAATTTCTACTTCAGCTCCAATTATGGGTGTTATTCCATATTCTCTGGCACAGATATAAAATCTAGTAATACCCAACAGTGTATTTTTGTCTGTAAGAGCTACGTATGGAAATTTCAATTGTAGTGCCTTTTTTACCAAGGCTTCAGGGGTAAATGTACCCCATAAAAAAGAAAAACTACTGGTTACGTGCAGGTGTATAAACTCTCTCATAGTACATATTTTCTAATAAGACCTACCATAACACCTATTATAGTAATTTTAGATGAAACCACATCCTCCGCAGTAAAAAACATCTCTTCATAATTTGGATTAACTGGAACAAGAGAAAAGCCTCCGTTCTGTTTGTAGAGATACTTTAATGTAACTTCAGGTTCTATTTCATTTAAAAGAGCGGCTACTATTTTTCAATTTTTAGCAAATGATTCAGGTTTTATAATTGCTATATCACCCTCAAATATTCCTGCCTCAATCATAGAATCTCCAATTACCCTAAGTCCAAAAAGTTTTTCACTCCCAAAATATTTAGGATCAAGAAGGATATTAGCATATACCCTTCTACGAATTTAATTTCTGTATAACAGAACAAATTTTCTGTATAAAGTCAAGAAAATAATTATTCCCTTGCATTCATGTTCCCGAGTGGTTGATCACAAAACACAATAATGGGCAAGGGTTTTAACAATCAGATTCGTTGGTACTCTTGCCAGTACTTTTAATTGCAGCATTGTTTAAATATATACAAAATATTTCCAGAGATGATCATTTATGTTAGCTCAAGTTTGTCACTTTTTTTTGTAAGATATTGTAATTATTGTATTCAATCATCTTTTTCTTCACTACAAATTTATCAATTAATTTTTAAAATACTAGAT
>JAMOPG010000051.1 GCA_027064715.1 Desulfobacterales bacterium | reverse complement strand
AAAGGCAAAAGGGCTATATCTCCTATCACCAAAATCCCTTTGTGTGCCTGATAGATGGCACCTGGTGGGTCTTTGGAAAAAAGTGCCTTTTGCACCTCTTCTTCTGAAAGACCCATAGGATTAAACTCTACAAATGGCCCATCCTTTCTCTTTCCCTTGCTGTGGATAGCCTTGGCTATGTGATGCTTTCCCACTCCAGTTTCTCCCCTTAAAAGCAGGGGAATTCCTTCCTGCGCCATAAATTCCACCTGTTTTTTGATGAGAACCATTTTAGGATCATTTCCTACAATCTCGGTTGGACCATTTCTTTTCCCAAGCTCTTTTAATCGCCTTTCTGTCTCTATTTCTTTCAGGATGTGTTCACATATAAGAGCAATCTCTCTGGGGGGATTTTTATCTTTCTCTAAGAAGGTCTTTGCTCCCATCTGAAGGGCATCAACAGCTGTGGCAATATCCCCATAGGCAGATATTACAATTACGGTGGTACTCGGATCCTCCTCTTTTATGTATCTAAGAATATCTAGACCTTCTTTTCCTTGCTTTAACCTCAGATCAAGCAGGATAAGGTCATAAAAGAATGGGGTAAACTGGGAAAAAAACTCCTCCACTGAATAAACTTTTTTTACCTGTCCAAGGCGCCCTAAAAGTTCTGCAAGATGATCTGTGTACTTTATATCATCATCTACAACAAGTATATGATGTTTTGCTGCTTTCATGTGCTTGATAATATATTGAATTGCTCACATAATGCAAGTTGTTTTATACTATGTAGTGCCAAATAGACACGATATGAGAGAAAATTTTTCACTTTTGTCTTGACATTAATGCAGTGGGCTTTTATAACATTACTAAAACTTAAGCAGGAGGAAAGTGTGGGAAAAATCTTTAAAAGAGATGGTCTGATAGTAGTAGCATTGGTGCTCATATTCTTAATGCTTATACCTATTGGCTGTAGCAGGGAAAAAGAAAAGTCCCCAAAAACCAGAGCAAAAACAGAAGCTAAGGTTGGGAAGGAGAAGGTCATAAAGATAGGAGCAATATTGCCGCTGACGGGGGACATAGCAATGTTTGGCCATTGGCTGAAAGAAGGAATTTTAGTGGCTAGTACGGGTTATAAAAGAAAAGTTATTGTGAAATTTGAGGATGATCAAGATAAAACCTCCTTAGCAGTTTCTGCATTTAACAAGTTAGTAGATATAGACAAAGTAAAGGCGATCATCACTGCAAGGACTCCAGTTGCTAATGCACTTGTTCCATTAGCATTTCGTAAGAAAATTCCTATTATTTTTACATTTGCGGATTTACCTAGCGACACAAAAGGTGGTGTTTGTAATTTTCATTTTCCAGTAGTAGATGAAATTATGGTTCTTACTCGTGTAATAGGGCAGTATGTGGGTGAAAAGGCTTCAGTAATTACTGTAAATGATAATTTTGGCAATCTTGCTAGGAACTTTTTCAAAAGATACTTTAAGGGTAAGGTAATATTTGAACAGTCCTTCATGCCTACAGAAAAAAAATTCAAGAATATAGTAGATAAAATCCCAAAAGAAAGCGATTTTTTGTTTTTAGTAGGATATGGACAAAATTTAGTTGGTATTTTGAAAAGGATACAAGAAAGAAAGCTAACTATTCCTATAGTAAGCATCAATTCATTTACAGTGTTTTACGATTTAGTTAAAGATTATTTAATTACACCTGTTTATGTTACTATGACATTGTTTGATGTTGGTAAAGGAAACAATGTAGTACTAGAAAATGTGAAACAAAAGTTTGCACAAACCTTGAAAAAAAAGCCAAACTTAGTGAATTTGGAAGCGTATGAAGCCTCTAAATTCCTGCTTAATCTGCTGGTAGATAAAGGCTTTTCTAAAGAGGAAACTTTCGAGTATTTTTCGCAGCCTAAAAGGTTAGACACTGTATTTGGAAAACTATATTGTGATACAAGAGGCCAAGTTCATTTTCCGTTGGTAGTTGTCAAGGTTTGGAACAATAAAAGGGAGATAATATCAATTTGGAGGCCTTAGCAAAATGAGAAAATTTTACATTACAAAGACTTTTCGTTTTGATGCAGCACATCGTATTTGGATAGATCGAGAAAATTCAGAAAATGATAATCCGTATAAATGTGAGAATATTCATGGACATACTTTTATAGTTGAATTCACGTTTAAAGCCGATGAAATAGGTAAGAAGGGTATGGTGGTAGATACGGAGATAATCAAGAAAATTGTAAGTGATATAATTGAAAAATTCGATCATTCACTTATAATCCACAAAGATGATCCATTGAGATCAAAAATAGAAAAGATCTTTGATAAATATAAAATATTAGTATTGGATGTAATGCCAACTGCAGAAGGGATTGCATTTGCTTTATACCAGAAGATAAAAAGTAAGATGGAGTATAGTCATATAAATAAAGCTAAGATTATAAAGGTTAAAGTAAAAATGACCCCATCTATTTGGTCAGAATATGTAGAGGATAAGGATGAAAGCAAAAGTAACGGATAAAAAAACGATATACGAGATCCAAACAGAGGTCTTTAAGTTTATAGATGACTATGCGAGTGATTTAACCAAAAAATATGGAAGCGTACTCGGAGATAATTTCTTTAAATCTTTATTAGAGAAAGTTAATCAATGTCTTCCCAGTGGTTCAATAATTCGCTTGTCACTATTTTGGCAAGATGAAGCACTCCAAAAGTTTGTCTCAAAACCTAAAGTTTTTTTAGAGTTCAACAGCGACGAAGGATTTAGAGAAGCTTCTGAAATATATAACAAAATATTGAATTGTATAAAAAGTAAATTTAAAGTCAATGATGAAAAGGTGAAGGAATATAATTTAATTGATATCTTTAAGAATGTGAAGTCTGCACATTTGTGGCTTCTTCGCCCCTATCAAACTGACGGTGTAGATAGATTCTTTGAAATATGTAAAGCTTCAAAAAAATTTAAAGATGATGAGGAAATTGAAAAATATAGAAATATCTTGATTAAAAACTGGGCTGGAGAAGAAGGTAATCTTTTGTATATTCCTGTTTATTGGAAGGACAAGATATTTTTTGACGTTTTAATCGGTTTTTCAAATCTTCAGACTGTTCCACAAAATCATATATCTTTCATGTGGAATTTAGAAAAGTTGTTCGTTGTTTTATTTAATAAAATTCATGTAATCCTAAGGATTTTGATTTCTAGGCATTACGCCCTGCGCTCTGCTATTGCTGCTATTATGTCAAGAAATATGAGCCATAATATTGGAAGTCATGTGCTGGCTTATTTAAGAATGGAGAATCTGTT
>JAMOPG010000050.1 GCA_027064715.1 Desulfobacterales bacterium | reverse complement strand
TTAAGAAAATCTGGAGAAGGTAAGCAATACAGAGAAGATGGGCAGAGGGGCTAAAACAACTTCTGATTCAGATAAAAACCTTTCACAGCGTGTAGTTAAAGGCGGTTTTTGGGTATTTTCGCTCAGAATAACCCAGCAATTGTTTAATTTTATAAGGCTTGTAATCTTAGCTCGCATTCTTTCGCCAAATGATTTTGGTTTGATGGGTATTGCTCTTCTGACAATGGCAACCTTAGATACTTTCTCACAGACAGGTTTTCAACAAGCATTAATTCAAAAGAAAGAAGATATAAAACCTTATCTTGATTCTGCTTGGACTGTTCTGATTCTACGAGGATTTCTTCTATTTGCAATCCTCTTTTTTATAGCACCTTATGCAGCAATCTTCTTTAATGCACCAAAAGCAAAGTCTATAATTCAGGTTATCGGGTTCGCAGTGCTTTTTCAGGCATTTACTAATATAGGCGTTATCTATTTTCAGAAAGAACTTGAATTTAACAAACAATTTATATATCAGTTTAGCGGCACATTAGCTGATTTTATTGTAGCAATTTCAGCTGCTTTGATTTTAAGAAGTGTATGGGCTCTTGTCTTCGGCTTGCTTGCTGGAAATGCTGTAATGTGTTTTGCAAGCTATTTAATTCATCCTTATAGACCACGTTTAAGTTCAGATTTAGGGAAAGCAAAGGAACTTTTTAGATTTGGGAAATGGGTTTTGGGTACAGGTATAATGACATTTCTTTTTAATCAAGGAGATGATGTAGTTCTTGGAAAAGTCTTAGGTGTAACCATGTTAGGCTTTTATCAAATGGCATATAGAATTGGGCAACTACCTGCTACTGAGTTTGCAAAAGTAATTTCTCAAGTGACTCTTCCGACGTATTCAAAATTACAAGATGATCGTAATAGGCTCAAAGAAGGATTCTTTAAGACCATTAACATAACTTCTTTTATTATGATTCCATTAGCCGGTGGGATATTTGTGTTAGCTCCTGAATTTATAAAAATATTTTTAACTCAGAAATGGATGCCTATAACAAGCACTTTAAGAATTCTGGTTGTTGCTGGCATGTTTAGAGCTTTGGCTACTACAGGAGGGGCGTTATTTCAGGGAAAAGGTGTGCCAAGGTTGGATTTTAAAATGAACAGCATTAGATTGCTCACAATGGCTGTAACAATATATCCCCTAAGTTTATTTTTTAATATGAATGGTGTAGCCTTAGCTGTAACCTTGGGAAATGTTAGTTCTATACCTGTTTGGTTGATTGAAACATCTAAAATTACTAAAGGTTCATCTAAAGATTTTCTTAAGACAATTCTCCCGCCATCTTTTGCGAGCATCGTTACATGTGTGATTATCTTGCTTTTAAAATTAAAAATAACAGTAAGTAATCTCTTAAGTTTTATTTCTGTAATTACCCTTGCGATTGTAACTTACTTTGCTTCTATATATTTTATAGAAAAAGTTTTCAATATTAAAACACTTGATAATCTAAAAATTATTAATTCACTCATTTAAAGATTTAAAGGGAAATAGAACAATGAAAATAAGATTTATAGAGCCACATCTTAAAATATATGGAGGAGTCAGACGGATAATAGAACTTGCCAATCGACTTACCAAGAGAGGTCATGATGTTACTATTTTTCATTCTGATGGAAGTCCTTGTCAGTGGATGAAATGTATTGCAAAAATTAAAAGTTATAATGAGGTGCTTAAAGAGGAACATGATGTTATTATATTTAACGATCCTAATCCTATTGACTATAAGTTAGCAAAAAAAGCTAAAGCAAAGCTAAAGATATACTATGTTCTTGCTTTATATGAGAGAGAGCTATTAAAAGGAGTAAATCCCAAAATATATCTCCCTTGGAATAAAAGAATGTTGATTCTTAAAAAATGTCTTAAATCACCATATTTTTTGAAGTTGGTAAATTCTACTTGGATGTATTATTGGCTAAAAGAAAATATGAAAATTGATTCAAAAATATTAATAGGCGGTGTAAACACAGAGATGTTTCATTCCGTTAAAGTAGAGAAAGATCCAAACAAAATTCGAATTTTGTGCTCAGGGGATCCGCGAGAGAGGAAAGGAACTAAAACTGTAATAGAAGCTTTTAAAATAGTGAAAAAGGAAGAACCTAAAGTTAAGTTGGATACTTATTATGGGAAGGGAATACCTCAAGAAAAAATGGCAGAGAAATATTGTTCAGCCGATATCTTTGTGGATGGTCAGTGGTATGCAGGATGGAACAATCCGGTTGCTGAAGCAATGGCTTGTAAAGTGCCTGTAGTTTGCACTGATATTGGTGGAGTCAAAGATTTTGCGTTTCATGAAAAAACTGCTTTGTTAGTTCCTCCTAAAAATCCAGAAGCTATGGCAGCTGCTATTCTTCGATTGATTAGAGATGATAGACTAAGAGAGATATTGCGAGAAAATGCTTATCAACATATTAGACAGTTTGATTGGGATAAAAGTGCAAGGAGGTTAGAGGAGATTCTTAATTATGAATTAAGTTCAAAAAAAAGGTTGAGTTCAAAAATCTATATTAGTGTTCGAAATCCCAGAAGGGCATTAGACAGAGTAAAAACCATGCTAAGAGGAGTTTTGCAAAGAAAAAGAAGATTCGATAAATATGAAAGATTTGGGGCTTACCATTGGGATTCTTATAAGAATGATCCTGTATATAAGATTCATGTGGATTATATTGTAGAAAATTGGAAAAAAAAGCCAAGAGGGACTCTTTTAGATGTAGGATGTGGGGATGGATTAATCAGTTGTCTTCTTGCAGAAGAGGGTTTTAAGGTAAAAGGGATCGATATAGAAAAAGAGGGTATAAGATTAGCTCAAGAAAAATGTCCATCTGTTGCTTTTGAAGTTAAAGATGTTTTTGAGATAAATAAACAATTTGATTACCTCCTTGCTTCTGAAGTAATTGAGCACCTACCTAACCCCAACGAATTTCTTCAGAAAATTAAAGATCTTTTTAGAAAAGAGGCATTGATAACGACACCAAAAAGAAACTATTACAAGGAACTTGATCCGTATCATTTTAGGGAATACAGCATTTTTGAATTTGAAAGTCTACTTGAAAAATATTTTAAAACTGTTCAACTTCAAGCAAACGAATATCATTTATATGCATGGGTCAAGCAAAAATAGAAATGGCTAAAATTGCTAAAGAGAAGTTAGATAAAGTAATAATAAGGGGGATGAGATGCTCCCCAATATTTGGACAATAAATTACCCATTTTTTGTTCATACTGCAACTTTATTGTATTCCTTGCCATAGTAGAC
>JAMOPG010000049.1 GCA_027064715.1 Desulfobacterales bacterium | reverse complement strand
TATTAATGTCAAATCCAATTACATTAAATTTTTTGGCAAAATGAACTGCTAAAGGAAGACCTACATAGCCAAGTCCAATGACAGCAATGTTAATTGAATTGATATCAAACATGAAATTACCCCTTAATTTTTAGAAAATGATAAGATATTATTTTATAATAATCAATATACTAGATGGGGTTATTTTGGTGAGGGTATAAAGTTAAAGTTATAAAAAATGCCCGGGGCCAGAATCGAACTGGCACGGGGACAAAGCCCCAAGGGATTTTAAGTCCCTTGCGTCTACCAAATTCCGCCACCCGGGCAATCAATCTTTTTTTAAGAAAAATTTTTATATTTGTCAATTAAAGAATTGATAAATTTTTTTCTAATAAGATAATTGACTTTTTTCTATTTTTAAATTTAAAGAAGTGGTGAAATTAGGGCAATAGTTTTAGATTATGCAAAATTTTATATAACAGTTAATATGATTAAAGAGTTAGTGAATTCAAATTAAAACATAGGCATATTGTTATGATACCAAGATATCTGAATTTGACAAAATCAGAAATAGAAGAAAAGACAAAAGGGCTTTTTGGATTACTTAGGTGTTGTAAGTTGTGTCCAAGGGAATGCGGTGTCAATAGACTAGAAGGGGAAACTGGTTTTTGTTTGACTGGAAGATATGCTTATGTGTCTTCATATAATCTACATTTTGGAGAAGAGGATCCCCTGGTTGGAACTGGGGGATCTGGCACTATATTTTTTGCTGGATGTAATTTGGGATGTGTATTTTGTCAAAATTATGAGATAAGCCATAGTACAGAAGGTTCCCATGAAGTAACAAAAGAGCAACTTGCCCAAATGATGATAATATTACAAGACCAAGGAGCACATAATATTAATTTTGTTTCTCCAACCCATATTATACCTCAGATTGTAGAGGCATTGGGGATTGCAATAGAAATGGGACTAAAGATTCCTTTGGTCTATAATACAGGATCTTATGACAAAGTTGAGGTATTGAAGATCTTAGATGGTATCATTGATATATATTTACCTGATACCAAATTTTTTGACCCAGATTTATGTGAAAAATATTTAAAGGCAAAAGATTATTCAGAAAGGGCTAAGGCTGCTATAAAAGAGATGCATAGACAGGTAGGTGATCTTCAGATTAATGATGCAGGAATTGCGGAAAAAGGACTTTTAGTGAGACATCTGCTTATGCCAAATGGTCTTGCTGGTACAGAGAAGTGGATGGAGTTTATAGCAAAAGAGATCTCTTTAAATACCTATATTAATATCATGGATCAATATAGACCATGTGGTGAGGCAACAAAATATAAAGAGCTTGTTGGGGTAGTATCTTATGAGGAACTAAAAAGGGCTCAAGATATAGCCTTGAAATTTGGGCTTAAAAGACTTGATAAAAGAGATTTTTCTAGGTTTGTCTATCTTTTTAGAAAGTAAGTAAATAACAGGTAGGGAGGATTAACTTCTTACCTTTTATTTTTTGTCTTAAGTAATAGCCGATTTCCTATAAAAAATTTTTTCTTTTCCTTTAGTTAAATATTGGTTAGAATTTTTTTGTTTTTTCTCATAACAGTAATTTTTTAAAATAAAAAGGGATGATATATGAGATGCTTTAAGATTTATGAGCTAGATAAAGTATTATCACTACTTAGTGAAAGAAAGACATCTAATTATGAATTAGAAAACAAGGTGCGAGAGATCTTAAAAAATGTAAGGGAACATGGAGATGAATACATTGAAAAGATGACTAGAAAATTTGATTGCCCTACATTTTCCATTGATGATATTCAAGTAGAACAAAAAGAGATAGATGATGCTATAAACAAAGTTGATAAAGAGCACATAGATATCTTTAAACAGGCAATAGAAAATGTACGAAGATTTCATGAGCAACAAAAACAGAGATCATGGATAGATAATAGAAATAATGATATTATTTTAGGACAGCTAATAAATCCAGTGGAAAAGGTTGGTCTATATGTTCCTGCGGGAAAAGGGGGTTCAACTCCACTTGTATCTACACTCATAATGAATGCAGTACCTGCTCAAATAGCAGGTGTTAAAGAATTGATAGTGGTGAGCCCACCGTCAAAGGAGAATAGAATAAATCCATATATCTTAGCTACTGCTAGGCTACTTAATATAGATAAAATATTTAAGATAGGAAGTGCCTGGGCTGTTGGGGCACTGGCATATGGTACAAAGAAGGTTCCCAAGGTTGATATGGTGGTTGGTCCTGGTAATATATTTGTTACAATAGCTAAAAAGCTTTTGATAGGAGAGATAGGAATAGATATGATCGCTGGTCCATCTGAGATCGTTGTTATAGCAGATGATAAGGCAAAGCCTCATTGGGTAGCAGCAGACCTTTTGTCACAGGCAGAGCATGATGAGTATGCATGTTCTATTTTAATTACTCCCTCTGATGAGTTAATTGAGCAGGTAAAAAAAGAACTTTTAAAGCAAGTTAATACCCTCCCTAGAAAGGATATAGTAGAAAAATCTCTAGAGAAATGGGGATGCATTATAAAGACTAAGAGTATAGAGGATGCGATTTATGTTGCAAATGAGATTGCCCCAGAGCATCTTGAATTACATGTAGAAAATCCATGGGAATATATATCATTAATAAAAAATGCTGGGTGTGTGTTTTTAGGTAGTTATACTCCAGAACCTGTTGGAGATTATTTTGCTGGGCCAAATCATGTTCTTCCCACTACAGCCACAGCACGATTTTCCTCTGGACTTTCTGTGGAAACCTTTTATAAGAAGACCAATCTTATTTGCGCATCTAAAAAATATACACTAAATAATGCTCAAAAAATTTCGACTATGGCCATGATAGAAGGTCTGGAAGCACATGCAAAAAGTGTCACCATCAGGTTGGAATAATTAATTTAAAAATGTGAATTTTAACAACATATTAATATAAAGGGGAATAGGATGGACACATTATATACCATTTTAATTTTATTAGCTATATGGATAGTTGTAGGTATTGTTTTTAGAAAAATGGGTATTGGTGGTTGAGGAGCAAATAAGAGCTGTAGTTTGCAGCACAAGAAAAGCACAAAATAGCCAAAGATGCAATCTCCACCAAGGATAGGATTTTTTTTAGCAACATCAGGTCACAGCGGGGTTGATAGGGCAATGAAAAATCTAATCCCCTCTATTGCAAAGAGGGGATATCAAGTTGAATTAATTAAGATCAAAAATCATGGTCCTAATTTGAATGTAGTAGAACCAAATATTAAAATTAACAGTCTCAACACTCAACACGTATATTCCAGTTTTT
>JAMOPG010000048.1 GCA_027064715.1 Desulfobacterales bacterium | reverse complement strand
ATACAAAAATATTTCCAACAACAGGACAGATCAAAGATTAGTGCCAAAATCATGAAGACTTTGGGCATATCTGTACGTTCCCAGGACAAGGTATCTATATCTCCACAAGCCCAAAAAATGAGGCTCATTACAACATTGACAAATGATATTGTTAATAATTTAATAGTAGGAAACCAAGAAAAACCGTCCATAGTAGAAGAAATAAAACATGAACTGGAAAAAGAATTTGGAGAAGAACTTTTTTTCAAATTTGACCCTAAAGAAAAAAGTGTAACTGTGCGAAGAAGAGACAACAGGGAATTTTCAGAAAAAGAAAGGGAAGCAATAATCCAGAGGTTATGGGAAATAACCCATAAAAAAGTAAAATCCCTAGTTGAATAAAAAATTTTTAGGAGGATAAAAATGGTTATTAATGGAATTTTTAACAAAATAGAACTATATAATCAGAACAGGATACAAGACGAAAAAAATATCCAACTCAAAAAAAAGGAAAATGTAGATAATTTAAAATCCTCGTCTGATAAAATTGAAGTATCAAGTGAAGGGAAACTGTTAAGTAATATAATAGATAGTGTTAAAACACAGGATGAAGTTAGAACAGATAAAATCAATGAATTGAAAGAAAAAATAAATAATGGTGAATACAAAATCAATCCAGAACAGATTGCTGAAAAAATGTTGAAAAATGAAATTGACCTATTTGTTTAAATTTTTATATTTAAAAATACTTAGTTGTTAAATATTTTTTGGAGAAGATCGATATTTTGATATTGATATATATCTTTTTCTTTTAATAACAACGCAAGTTCTTCTTCATCCGGAGGGATTTTAACACTTTTAATTTCATTAGCTATAAGACCAATAGTAGTACTTGAATGGGAGTCAGTATTATATAAAGGTTTTAAATTCCATTTGTTTTTAATTTCTTCATACAAAGCATAATGCGTACTTTGATAAAAAGGGCCTATCTTTTTAAATCCACTCAAAAGAATATTTATAGAATTCATCTCTATTCCATGGATATAGGGAAAAATAATGTTTTCATCAAATTCAATTTCAGATGACCATCTAAATAGATGTGCAACAAATATAAAGCTTTTTTCTAGGTCAAAGAGATTTTTGTTTATCAATTCTTCAAATGATATTAGATAAGGTATCTGTAAGCCAACATTCTTTGAGATAACTATAATATCTATATTTTCTCTCAAAGTGATTTCCATTCCTGCATAAATTTTTAATTGAGGAAATTCTTGTTGAAGTTCCTTGATTTCTTCTCTTTTCCATTGTATTTGATGTTCTGTTATTACAATGGCATCAAGCCCCCTTGATAAGGCCAATTTACATGCCTCATAGGGAGATAGGTGAGAACAAGGAGAGTATCTGGTTGTGTGTACATGACAATCTATTAACATATATCAAACCCCTATAAAATTTTATTGATCAAATATAACTTGTTATCAAAATTATTACAAGACATAAAAATGGAGGTAACATCATGAAGATTGGCAGAAATGACCCATGTCCCTGTGGCAGTGGACTCAAGTACAAAAAGTGTTGCCTTAATAAAAAAAGGGCCCAAGACTCCTTTGAAAATTTAAAAAAAATATACTGGAATAATTACAAAATTAGACTAAAAGAAAAAAAAGATATAGAAGGCATAAAAAAAGCTGGTGAACTGGTAGTGAAAACCCTAGATTTGGTAGAAAAAGAAATAAGACCTGGGATTACAACAGATTATATTAATAAATTGGTCCATGAATTTACTATTGCCCATGGAGGAATCCCTGCACCGCTGAATTATCATGGATTTCCTAAAAGCGTATGTGTGTCTGTAAACGAAGAAGTTTGCCATGGCATCCCAGGAAAAAGAGTTCTTAAAGAAGGAGATATAGTTAATGTAGATGTTACCACTAAGCTAAATGGATATTATGCTGATGCAAATAAGACCTTTTTTGTAGGCGAAGTTTCTGAAGATGCAAAAAAAATAGTAGCAGTTGCAAAAGAGTCCTTAAAAAGGGGGCTTGCCCAGGTAAAACCAGGAAATACCATTGGAGACATAGGCTGGGCAATTCAACAATATGCAGAAGTTGAACAGGACTGTTCTGTTGTCAGAGAGATGGTTGGACACGGTGTTGGCTTTGAATTTCATGAACCGCCCCAGGTCCCCCATTTTGGGAAAAAGGGACATGGCATAATCTTGGTACCTGGCATGGTCTTTACTGTTGAACCCATGATCAACCTTGGAAAAAAAGATATAATTATATTAAAAGATAAATGGACTGTGGTAACAAAAGATGGATCATTGTCAGCTCAGTTTGAACAAACTATAGTTGTCACGGAATATGGATATGAAAGTTTAACCCCTTATGATTTATAAAGACTCTATTAAATCTATACGCCTTTGATGTCTTCCCCCTTCAAACTCCTCATGGACAAAGCTCTCAACAACTGACAATGCCACATCCTCTCCCAATACCCTGGCTCCAAGGCACAACACATTGGCATCATTGTGCCTTCTACTCATTCTTGCCATATACTCATTACAACAAAGGGCCGCCCTTATCCCTTTGACCCTGTTCGCACTAATGGACATCCCAATACCTGATCCGCAAATCAATATCCCAAGGCAAGATTGAGCTATTACCTCATCACACAATCGCTTTGCAAATTCAGGATAATCACACGATATCTCTTTATAACACCCAACATCTTTCACTTTATACCCTTTTGAAATCAAAAAATCCTTAACCTTTTGCTTTAAGGCAAATCCTGCGTGATCTGAACCGATTATTATCTTTTTTCCCATATTAATTACTCTCTTTTTTGAGGACTAATATCAACCCTCTTTTTTTAAAGATGTTTTGATCTCTCTTTTACCATCTTATGCCTCAAATTCTCTATATCTTTTTCTAATGCATCTATTTCTGTTTCCAAATAATCTATCTGATTTTTTACAAACTCTATCTCTTTTAAGCTTTTCTCATCATCTTCCTTTAATCCATAATATAACTTACCTAATTTAGCATACTCACTGTCTAATCTTTTTTTAAGATCTTTTATCTCCCATTTTCTTAAGCCCTTTATAACATTCCAATGAACCTCACTAAATATAGATTTTACGCATAAAGAAATAATCTTTAAAATAGACATGGCCTTTTGCTGTCTGCATATACCTTCATTTACCATACCTTTATCTTCTTTATTTTATTTCATATACCTCTACATTGGATGGAATCTTTAACTCCAACTTACTAGATTCAAATGGATCCTTTAAACAACTTAATTTTTTTATATTGAAAATTAAATTACCTTTGCTTTTATGTATTATCCTAAATTTTGTAGTGTCATTACCTTTTATTACAACTCCATTTTTTAAGACCAACTTCCATTCATCCAAACTATCCTTTATGTAGAAAGTAGCTACTTCCTCATTATCAACAACAAACTCAACCCCATGGGGAAGCTTGACTACTTGTTTGAAATTTTTGATAATTTTCCTCCACTTACCAGTCAATAGATTCAAATAAAAATCTGGAGAAAACTCCATATCAAGTCCTAAAGTATAAAAGATCTTAGATGGATTTTTAAATCTACAAACACACCCTTGCTTTATATTGTAACTTACAATCTCATGTTCCATGATCTTTGTGATAGATAGCAGTGTACCAAATCCCCATCTAAGTTCCATTACCCATGGATAATTTTCATTTCCACATATATAAAATTTTCCTCTAAATCCTTGCGTTTTTGATACAACATGCATTGTGCCCTCTATTTCCCACCCACCACATGTTGCATGAGATGTGTCATATTTTTCCAAAAACTTTTTAAATATATCCTCACTTTTTTCAGGCTTTGTAATTGGACCGATAGTAACACAACTAGATATAAATAAAAAAAATAAAACAACTATGTTTGAGCCTTTTTTCCTCTCCATCTATTTGCCAGTATTATTAAATAATTCTTTTAGCTTCCTTTTGATTTTGGCAGGATCTTCATGATTATTCTTCAATGCCTTTTTATAAGCCTTTTTGGCTTCATTGATCTTATTTAATTTCAATGCTATATCCCCATAATGTTCCCATATTGTAGGATCATTATCTACATATCTTACTGCATCCTGTATATATTTCCAGGCAGTTTTATAATCCTTAATCTTATAATAATACCATGCTAATGAATCTATAAAATATCCATTTTTGGGCTCAAGTCTGACTGCCTTACTTACTAACTCAAAACCTTTTTTTATATCCCTTTGTTCGTCTATTAATGTATAGCCAATAAAATTTAAGGCTGATGCATGGTTTGGATTTATAGCAATTATTTTTTCCATTATACTTAATGCCTTATCTACATCTCCTTTTTTGTAATAAATTGTACCTAATTGAAACAACACATCAACATTATTAGGCCTGATCTTTAAATACTCATTTAATATATTTATTGCATCATCATACTTTTTAGTCAACAAATATACCTCACTTAAATATAAATAAAGATCTCCATTGTATTTATTGTTTTTTATCTCATTTTTAAGCACCTTTTCTATTCCATGATAATCTTTCTTTTTGAGCAATAGTTTAATTTTTAAATCAAGGGCGTTTTTATATATTTTTTTATCTCTAGTAATTTTATTTAATTCTTCTATTGCCCCACTAATGTCATTATATTTTTTAAATTTTATATATGCCTTATAATATATTATCTCAGGATATTCATCCCCAAAATTTAAAATAGTCTTTAATAATTTTTCAGCCTCATTGTATGCTTCTTCCTTTAAACATATGGATACAGCTAGTAGTATATCTTTAGGTTCAGTTAAATAACTATTTGCTACTTCATATGCCTTATCATATTTTCCAAGTTTCAGATTGATTTCCATTAATCTAAGGACTAAATCTCTATTGGATACCCCAGTGGATAATAGCCTTGAATAAACCTTTTCAGCTGAAACCAGATCTCCTTCTAATTCATACTCGTATGCAAGTTCCGCCCATGCCCTTAAAAATTCAGGATTTTTCTTAGTGGCCTTAATTAGATTCTCAATACTCTTTTTTCTCTGATTTAATCCTTCATAACATTTTGCCATCAAAAAATATGTCATCTCATCCCTGGCCTTCTCTTTCACTTCACTGAGATAATTTAAGGCTATTTTATATTGTTTTTCTTTTAAAAGAAGGCTAGCTATTTTCTTTCTTGCTTCAACATCATCTTTTTTTTCTTTAATATAGGTTTTTAACAATTCATACGCATTAAAATTCTTTTTTTCGTGTATGTAAATATCTGAAAGAAAAAAGATAAGTTCTCTGTTTCCAGGATTTTTTTGTAACCCTTTTTTCAATATCTCTTCAGCCTCTTTTATTTTTCCCTGACTAATTAGTAATTTTGCATATTCTAAATAAAGATATGGATCACTCCTATATGACAATGCTTTTTCTATGGCCGATCTGGCACTTTCATATTTGTATTCTTTTATATAGTCTAAAAATTTGAGATAATAAAAAGAGGCATATGCCTCATTGGATAGTTCAACTTCATTTGGGTAATATTTGATTTTATTATGAAAACATGAACATATCAGAAAAAGTAAAATAAAAAATAAATATCTTATCTTTTTTTCCATAAGGTAACCAATTTGTTATATATATAGTTTCCAATTTTTAAACCCACTTCAATAAATTCAGGTCCATATATCTGACCAGTTGGAGTCCTAAAGGTATTTGATATAGATTTTATAACTTCTATTCCTTGAGGAAACTTCTCTATTATCTTCTCAATATCCCATTCTTGATAATCACATATCTCCCATAGAGTTGTGGTAAAGTTATCAGGACCCCATCTAAATTTATCAGCATCATAAAGTGCTCCTGAGACAAGAGCATACAAAAAATTTGGAGGAACTTCCACTGGCTTAAAGGCCTCATGATTTTTTATTGCAAAGAAGATCATATCCTTTTCTTCATCTGACAAGGGATAATCTTGCAAGATCTTTTTTGCTAAAATTGCACCCTCTTTTGCATGATCAGGTTCAAGTCGGCATGTATCGTGGAGAAGACCGCTTAATTCAGCCAATATCATGAGATGTCGCGTAAGTGTCGCATCTGAATGAAAAAATTCAATCATAACAAGTGCAGCACCTTCAATTGCAACTTTTTTAGAATGCTCTATTCCATGTCCAAAATCGTCATGCAAAAAAGGCACTACATCTTCAGCACATCGTCGAACAAGGGGATGTGAAAAAAATATCTCCTTTGCATAAGATATTTCAGAGGAAAAGTGTTCATAAAAACTCAAATGAAACCTTGATGCATATGCAATAGCATCATCTTTTAATTTTTTTAAAAAATCAGTCTTCATGGATCCAATCTTCTGAAAAGTCTTTTATTTCTTTTTTTAAAAAATTCTTTAACTTTTCCAAAAGACGGGCCTCAATCTGCCTTACCCGCTCACGGGTAATTCCATATTTCTCACCTATTTCTCTTAAGGTCAAGGGATTTGATGTAAGAAGTCTTTTAAAAAGTATATCCTTTTCCTTATCATTTAATTTAGGCAAAATCCTTTTTATATATTTCTGAATATTCTCTGACATCTCTCTTTTTGCTAGCTCTTCCTCCATAGCAGGCTCAAGGGCTGGAACCATATCTAAATGTGTGGTATTTGAGTCTTCATCCCCAAAGGGGGAATCTAATGAAAAATCTTGGTGAGAAAGGCGTTGCATCATCTCTATGATCTCTTTCTCATCCACATCCAATCTTTCAGATAGGGCCTCTACATCTGGAGTTATACCTTCTTTTTGGAGCGCCTGTTTTTCTTTGTTTAGATTATAAAAAAGTTTTCTTTGTGTCTGTGTAGTTCCAATTTTGACCAGTCTCCAATTATCCATTATAAATTTTAATATATATGCCTTTATCCAGAATGCTGCATAGTATGAAAATTTAATCCCTTTATCAGGATCAAACTTTTGCACAGCCTTGAGAAGTCCAACATTGCCCTCTTGTATTAAATCCATGAGATTTTGCATCCACTTTTTCTGAAATTCTATAGCTATTTTCACAACCAATTTTAAATGGGATGTGACAAGTTTTAATGCAGCATCTTTATCTTTATTATACTTTACCCTTCTCGCCAGCTCCAACTCCTCTTCTGGAGTCAAAGTGGGAAATTTCATTACTTCTCTAATATATTCTCCAATAGGATCCTTTAGTGCTGGAACATTAAAATTTGTTAAAACTGGTAGAAATTCCCTTACATCATCTTTAGTTGATGCTTGATTGTCATTCTTTATTTGGTTATTGTTTGTCTGTGTTTTCATATTAAAAAACCATTAGGAGTTTTAATTTATGGATTTTAAAAAAATTATTTTGTCTATTTTGTTTTCCCTTTCAATGAGTACTCTAGCATATTCTAATTCTATAAGTGAGGTCAATACTAATAATCTACTTTCAATGATAGCCAATTCAAAGGGACAAGTAGTATTAGTAAGTTTCTGGGCTTCGTGGTGCCCCTATTGTGTCAAGGAAATAAAGGAGCTTAAAACACTTAGAGATAAATATAATCAGAATGAATTAAAGATTATTGGCGTATCATTTGACTTAAGCAAGTCTCATCTTATACAAATACTAAAAAAAAGTAAAATAAATTATCCTAATTATATCTCTGCAGACAATTCAATAGGTATGGTCTTTGGTGTAATGGGGGTCCCAGCAACAATTTTATATGACAAAAATGGTAAAATTGTAAAACAATTTCAAGGATATGTAAACTGCGAGGAAATAGATAAGATTATACAAAAACTTTTAAAATCAGATTAAAAAAATTAATATTTATGAACAAGCCCATTTTAAGAAAAGCGATAATTCACGATATTGAAGGTATTTATAATTTGCTTTTGGAATTTGGCAAGGCAGGTAAGCTTTTGCCTCGCTCTTTAAGTGAGTTGTACTCACATCTTAGAGATTTTTTTGTAATAGCAACTTCTAAAGGAAAGACCGTTGGATGCGGAGCCCTGAGCATAATATGGAAGGACCTTGCAGAAATCAGATCTGTGGCCATTCATCCTGACTATCAAAAACAAGGATGGGGCAAAAGAATAGTTGAAGCCTGTCTTAGTGAATCTTTGACCCTTGGGATATATAGAGTCTTTGTGCTAACTTATGAAAAAGAGTTTTTTAAAAAACTGGGATTTGAAGTCACAGATAGATCCCATCTGCCTGAAAAGATTTGGGTAGATTGTTTTAGATGCCCTAAATACCCCGATAACTGTGATGAAATCCCCATGATTATAGAATTATAAATAGATTTTAGGAGAAAATAAATGGCCCAAAAAATTGTTCCACTAATTAAAGAAGATGAAATAAAAAAGAGAATTAAGGAACTTGGTCAAGAAATAACCCTGGCGTACAAAGATGTGGATTCTCCAATTGTATGCGTATGCATCTTAAAGGGAGCTGTAATATTTTTTTCTGACTTGATTAGGGAAATTGACAAAGATGTGGAGATAGATTTTGTGAGATTATCAAGTTATAGGGATAAAACATCTCCTGATGAAAAGGTAATCTTTTCCAAGGATCTGGAGATTCCCATAAAAAATAGACACGTATTAGTCATTGAAGATATTGTGGATACTGGTGCCACTCTTGCTTATTTAAAAAAGGTGCTTGAAGCCAGGGGACCAAAGAGTGTAAAGATATGTACTCTTATACATAAGGTAGAAAGAAGAAAGATTGAGGTATATATTGATTTCTATGGATTTAAAATAGAAAAGGGTTTTTTAGTTGGATATGGATTGGATTTTGCAGAAAAATATAGAAATCTAAAAGGCATATTTGAAATAATAGAAGAATAAAAGACTGGGAGACAGTGCTAGGATGATTATATCTTGCCCAAATTGTAATACTAAGTTTAAAATAAAAGATGATCTGGTTACCCCAGGAAAGACAAAATTAAAATGTTCTAAATGTAATCACATATTTATATATAAAGAAGAAAAAGAAAAACAAGAAGAAAAAAAGCCTGAAAATGAACATAAAGTAAAATCAACATCTCAATCCAAAGAAGAAAAGATTCAAATATCATTAGAGGAAAAACCTCTAGAAAAATCTTTTAAAAATCGTAGGTTATTTGTTATTATAATTATATCTTTAATTTTCATTGTTGCAGTAGCTGTCCTTTTTATGTTTACAGATATCAAATCTAAAATCTTTTCCTCATCATCACATAAAATAAAACTCAAATCAGAACAAAACGCTACATCACAAATCGATGCAATAAAAGATATTTCATTAGAAAATCTAAAACAATACTTTATAGAAAATGATAAAATAGGCAAATTACTCGTAATTGAAGGAGATGCAGTAAATAACTTTAATGTCCCAAAAGAGCTTATAAAAGTTGAAGCTACATTATATGATGACAAAGGAAATGTTATTGAAAAAAAATCAATTTTATGTGGAAATAGAGTATCTCTTTTTCAACTACAATCATGGAGCAAAGAACAACTAGAAAAAGAACTCAATTCAAAGGTCGGGATCTTAATGAACAATACAAATATTCAACCTGGTGGCAGTGTCCACTTTATGATTGTCTTTTATAATCCCAAAGAAAATGTTTATGAATATGGAGTAAGGGTAATTGAAGCAATGGATGTTAAGGAAAAATAAGATACTAATGTAACGTAATGGATGGTCAGCACATTATATTATGTCAAAAACAAGATACAGATGTACCAATTGTAATGCACAATTTTTAAAATGGCTTGGACAATGCCCCAGATGCGGCAAGTGGGGAACCATTAAAGAAATAGATGAAGAAAATAAAAGCGATTCTCTTATCAAAAAAGAAACTTATGTAAATCCCATCTTAATAAGTGAGATTTCCCAAGAAAAGTTAAAGATATTTTCTTCTGGATCAGAGTCCTTTGACAATTTTTTAGGAAATGGAATGGTTCAGGGGAGTGTTATCCTCTTTGCAGGAGAACCAGGCGTGGGGAAATCCACATTTCTCATGCAGCTTATTGCTGGTTTTGTTGGCAGGGGTCATACAGGACTCTACATCTCAGGAGAAGAATCAATTCATCAAATAAAACTAAGATGTGAGAGATTAAAAATACAAAATGATTTTCACATACTCTGTACCCAAAACCTAGATGATGTTATTTCCATTATAAGATCCAAAAATTGTCCTGAACTCATTGTAATTGATTCCATTCAGACAATAAAATGCCCAGACATACCTGGCATAATAGGGGGAGTATCTCAGATAAAAGAGGCCACAGGAAGACTTTACGAAGAAGTAAAAAATAGGGATGCTGTTTTGATCTTGGTTAGTCATATAACCAAAGATGGCCAGATTGCTGGGCCCAAGGCCTTAGAGCACATGGTTGATGTGGTACTATATGTTGAAGGAGATAGAATCAGTTCATACAGGATATTAAAGATAACAAAAAATAGATTTGGTCCATGTAATAATATATTGGTGTTGGAGATGGGAGAAAAAGGACTCAAGATTGTAAAAGATCCTTCAACCTTTTTCCTTACAACCAGGGACTCAAAGGCATCTGGCTCTTCCCTTACAATGGCAATGGAAGGGCAACGTCCTCTGGTTATAGAGGTTCAGGCCCTGGTCACAAAATCCTTTTCCCCAAATCCCAGGCGTACATCATTGGGTGTAGATATTAACAGGATCTATCTACTACTTGCCATTTTGGAAAAAAGGCTTGGGCTTAGGCTCAGCGAAATGGATGTGTATGTAAAAATTGGTGCAGGAATAAAAATTACAGATCCAGGAATAGATCTGGGACTTATTTCTGCCATTATTTCCTCTTATTTTGATATCCCGTTGCCAGAAAGTGCAATCTTTTGGGGAGAGGTAGATTTAAATGGCCATGTTCGCTCCACATTTGGTGAAGAAAAAAAATTAGCTCAAGCAACTACCTTGAAATTTTCTCCAATTGTGTGTCCAAACTCACCTCCTCTAAAAAAGATTGCCCAAAAGGATATAAATCCCATCACCAATATTTACGAATTGACCAGATTCAATTTTTTACAATCCAAAAGCAAAAGTCACTAACCACTTTGTACAACTATACTTTCAACCAATACCTTTGCAATGCCTTTTTTGTAATAACCAAGCCTTTTAGCACCTTCCATTGTGAGATCTATAATCCTTCCTTCCACAAAGGGCCCTCTATCATTCACTCGAACAATTATAGACCTTCCATTTTCTAGGTTCGTCACTCTAACATACCATGGAAGGGGTAAAAGCTTGTGTGCAGCTGTCAATTGGTGGGGATCAAATAGCTCTCCATTTGCTGTCATACGTCCGCCTTTTTGCCTCAAAGTCTCAAAACCATACCACGATGCATAACCCACTTCTCTATAATTTTTTGCAGCTTCTACACTAAGGGGATAATATTTTTTACCAAAAACCACATATGGAGAATTTTTAACTTTATTTATTTTTATAGCAGTTTTTGGTGGCAGACCTCCAATTGATTCTAATTCTGGATGTGTAAGGGGATATTCAAAAGGTGCTTTTACAACAACGTATGTAAATTTTCCTATTCTATATATTGTTTTTCCTGTATAATAGGTGGTCTTTAATGTAAATTTTGTAATGTTATAGGTTGTCTTTATTGTTTTTTTTGTGATTTTATATGGAACTGTAGCAATTGAACATGATGTAAGAAATAAAAAAGCTATATATGTAATTAATTGTCTCTTCATGTGAGATTAATGTAAAAACAAAATAACTAAGATAGCAAGGATAAATCTATATATTCCAAAGGGACGCAAAGTAGTGTTTGAAACAAGCGAAATAAACCACTTTACTGCCAAATATGCAGATATAAAAGAGACTATAAAACCCGTTAAAAAGACAATTATATCTTGTGATGTAAATAAATTATAATATTTGATAAGCTCAAGTGACGTAGCTCCAACCATAATTGGAACTGCAGCAATAAATGAATATTCAGCTGCAACTTTTCTATTTGCCCCAAGTATCATTCCCCCCATAATTGTGGCTGCTGATCTCGAAAAACCTGGCCAAAGGGCAAGACATTGGAAAAATCCTATCCCAAAGGCAACAGAGGGGGTTAAATGATGCAAAGACTCATATTTAACTTTCTTTTCCACTCCCTCAACTACAAATATCATTACGCCACCAACAATTAGGGCAATTGCCACAGATTCTGGATTAAACAGATATACTTTGATCCTGTGTTCAAATAAAAGCCCCAAAATTGATGCAGGGATTGAAGTCAAAACAAGTAAATATATTCCCCTGATACCACTAAATCTCCTTTCTGTTGGTCTAATTAGACCCCAAAATCTTTCAAAGTATAAAAATACAACAGCTAGTATAGCCCCAAGCTGTATCACCACATTAAATATCTTTGCCTTCTCCCCTGTAAATTTTAAGATCTCACTAACAATTATTAAATGTCCTGTGGAAGATATAGGCAAAAACTCAGTAATTCCTTCCACAATTCCCAATATAATAGATTTTAAAACTAGTATGATATCCACAAAGAACCAGTTACAAATTTATTTTTTCTAAGTCAATCTAAATTATTTTGTTTCAGCAGATCTCGGTTATAGAGAAATCAGATCAAGCTAACTGTTTTATATTATTATTTATATTATTATTGCATTTTAATTAGTTAACAACTTGACACTATTAGAAAAATCTTGATAGACAAAAAGAAATAAATTAATAACCAAATATTTTTGGAGGAAAAAAATGATAGATACAGCTTTATTATTAGATGACAAAAAATTTGCTGAGGAAATGCTAAAAAAGGATAAACTTTCAAATGCTGATATGGTATTTATTTTAAGAAATATCTACAAATTCAAATACTATCCTGTTGCAGTAAAATTTTTCTATAAGGATGAAGAAATCGAGGAATTTAAAAAAAATAATGACTATGAAACAGCATTAAGACCTTTGACCTTTTGCCATTATGTAGCTGCCTCAAGACAAGAGGGGCATATTTTATTTGCAGAGAAGGATAAATTAGGTTGTTCCAATGCCAAATTTGTATTTGGGTGGAAAGAGTTTAATGACTCAGAAATCAAAGGTCATCTTAAGTACACCAAAAACAAAGATCAGGCCATTAGATTTGTAAAGACAAAAAAAAGGCTAGAGCCAGGACTCAAGGCATTTGCAACTGTGCCTTTACATAAGGCAAACTTTCAGCCAGATGTTATACATATGGTATGCGATGTATTACAATCATATCATCTCGGAAATGACTGGGATGCTGCATTTGATACCCATCCTTTTGAAATGATAATGACAATGAATTCATCTGTATGTCATGGATGTGTTTATACTTATGTTACACAAAAACCCAATATAACCCAAATGTGTAGTGGAAGTTATACTTCTGGAAAAACTGAACAAGGAGAAATTAATTTTATCATGCCATATTCCCATCTCGAACCTACGCTAAAGTGGACATTAGAAAGGATTGTAAGAGATGGAGGAGCATCATATCCAAGAACTGGTCATACCTATCCAGGGTATGATGTTTGTAAATTGTGTCCATTCCTTATATTTAAAAAAGAGAAAAAATAAAAAGAGGAGGCTCTCTGCCTCCTCCATTAATTTCATCTTTGTATATATCTAGTGCTCTCTTTTGGTTTTTAAATACTCTTTTCTTGTGTTTATTACATTCATTACATATTGCATTACAGTCTTAAACATAAAATAGATAATTGCCAAAACAAAAGTTAGGCCAATGATATTTGGCATTTTAGATTTTAGAAAATAAGATGAAAGAAACACATATGGGGATAGGAGTAGAAAAAAGGATGTTGAAAAAATAATTAGTTTTCTAAAAAAGACCTTCCAATATAGATCATCTGCAATTTGATTTAGCCCCTTAAATGCCTCTTTATCTTTAGCTGCTAGAGCCAATATCATAAGTTCTTGATATTCTGAAATCTGTTTTTCAATCTCTAACATCTCCAAGATATGTTTTTTAAAAAAAATAGGAACTATCTTATAAGTCAATCTTTCAGTTACATAGATCCAAAAAATGGAAAATACAAGATAGGTTATTTTTATAAAATCCAAGATGGTGCTCCCAATAAAAAATAAAGGGGGCATTCTGCCCCCTTGCCTTTAGGCAGGTGGAAGTTTTATTCCCCAAAAACCAGCCAAAATATATCTTAAACCAACGTAAAAAGCCAAGACTCCAAAAAGTCCATACATAAATCCCATGGGAAGATATTTCTGAGTCCTTGGACCAATATATGAACCAATCAAAATACCAAACCAACCAACCACCACTGCAACGGGAAATACCTGACCTTTTGCTAGCCAGCTAATCACCCCAGAAATCTGATTTGCAATAACTGCAAGTGCAGAAATACCAGGTGCAATAAACATTGGAAGTCCAATAAAGGTCAAAAAAGGAACCAACAAAAATCCACCGCCAACACCAATCATAGTGGCGATAAATCCCACCAATAGCCCAAAAACAAAAGGAACATAGTGTCTTACTTGAAAGTGCTCACCAAAAAAGTCAAACTCTGCGGCCGTGGATGTAAGCCTTAAATTCTCAACCCCTTCTAATTCATGTAATCTACCCTGTGCTTTGAGTTCTTGAACCCTTTTTTTAAACCTCTCAGCAGCTGCCTTTCCTGAAGATTTTTGAGCCTTTGCATGGGGAGTTAATTGATAAAACATATATATAGAGACCAAGATTGTACAAATTCCAAAAAAACCTTTATAAAGTTTCACGCCCAACGCACCGCCTGTTAGCCATACTGCAAGTGGTGCTCCTATGATCATCCCAAGACCCAAAGCTATACCAGCTGGCCAGACTAACCTTTTTTGAGTATACCAGTTTATGGTGCTGGATGTGGAATTCACTACTGTAAGGAGGGTATTGGAAAACCTGATATTGTCTGTAACAAATTTTCCTGCATCATGATAATTACCGATCTTGACAGGCGTACCTTTAAGTGTCCCAGCCCATTTCCCTATGCCCAAAATGGACAAATGCCCTACTCCAGCCATGATTCCACCAAATGCACCCACTGAAGAAAATATCCATCCAACCCAAATACACCACAAAAAATAGACAATTGCATTTATGTGGTATGTCTGACCTGCCACTTCCAACCATTTTATCTCTAACATAACCGCCCACCCCCTGTTTTTAGATTAGAGCTCAAATCTCCAACACAAACTTCTCTGTCTCTTCATTCCACTTTGCCCATACCATATACATCACCATAATGAAAATTACAAGCAATACACTCCAAAAATAACCTAAATAATCAGGAAGATATACCTTTGTGCCTAAAAATTTTTTAAAAGTGGGATGTAAGTCAGTAAATTTTTCAAAAAGGGATAGAGAGATTGCAAAAAATATTACTGCAACCATCAATTTTGACTGGCCTTCTCCACATCTCCAAATACATCCAGAACCACATCCCCCTGCAATTACCATCCCTATTCCAAATATTAACCCTCCAATCAAAGAACCAAACCAAACAGCATCTACTACATATATATATTCAGGTCTAAGACCTGTGTATTTGAGTATCCCAAAACCAATTACAGAGATTATCACAGCAATGGCCATTGATATAGGAGCAGTGGCCTCCCCTGTCATGAATGGTTCTCTAAAACACCTAACAAAACAAAATCTTGTCCTCTGTATCACCACTCCAAAACAAACTCCAAAAAATAGAAGCCCACCAAGACGAGTGAGTCCTTGGGTTGTATAATAATAAATCCATAAAGCAATGCAAATTAGAACCAAAAGACCAAGATATGGCTCTATATCTCTTAAATTTTTACCCTGGCTTGTGCTTTTAACAGTTTGAGATCCTGAAGATGATATATGCTCTAACTCCCAATAGAGATATCTTAGTCCCAGATTTGCTCCAACTATAAGTCCAACCATCATTAGGAGTCCACTTAAGGATAGGGCACTGGTTGCTGAGAAAAAACCACCAACATTGCAACCACCAGCCATGGAAGCACCAATCCCCATAAGTATTCCACCTACCATTCCCTTAATCATCTCAATAAATGGGGCCTTTTGAAAGGCAAATTGTTTTGAAAACAGAGAAGACATAAAAGCGCCTATAAGTAATCCTAATGTAAGCAGAGAACTGGAAGACAATAAGGGACTTTTTGGTTTAGAGGAGTATAGACCAATTAGATAAAAAAGATTGTCAGCCCAATTTCTAAGGCCTCCTGCTACCCCCCATGGCCTTGACCATGTGAACACTAACACACTGAGGATCCCAATTAGTATTCCACCTAACCAAAAGGGCCAATTTTCATAAAATATTTTTGAATATGCTGACCTTAAAATCTTTCCCACTACGCTATTTTCAGACATCCCCGCCTCCTAATTTTTTATAACCCCCCACCTAATTTATTAACATCCTTCATCATCTTCTATGACAAATTCCTCATTTTTCTGTGGCACAACAGCAGGTTTTGGAGTCTCTACTTCACTGGCTTTAGAGTTGGGAGATAATAGTTCGTGTCTTGTTGAAACATCTGGGGCTATCAAATTCATATTTTTTTCTACCTTTTCAGCAAGGGCATAGATGGTTGCTAAATCATAATACATCCATGCCTTCTCATTTGTTGGATCTGCTTGGATCGCCTTTCTAAAGTATTGCTTTGCATCTAAATATCTACCTCTCCAGTATGCCTCTTCCCCATATCTCATCATCTGCAGGCAAAGTTCGTTATTAATGCCCCCATCTTTTTCCTCTGCTTTAGCATGATATCTTCCATTGAAAAATAATGAAGCTACTACACAGGAAAAAATCAAGATGAAAAATAAAGTACTTTTTTTCATATCAAATCTCCATGCAAATTTTATCGCTATCAATACAAACACCAAATCAAATAAAAAAAGGCCCTTCCCATTTTAGGATGGGCCTTTTTTTTATTTGAAAATTAAACACCTTAGAACAACTCACTCCACATCCTGATCTTATAGCCATGTTTCTCAAATTTGGACGGATGCTGCCTATATCTTGTTATTTTAAATTCTCCTGTCCACCTATTTACAAAAGGATATCCAGCTTTGGCCCATGCAAGTACTCCGCCATCAACTACATAAACATTTTTATATCCATACCTGATTAACCATGCAGCAACATAGGATGCCCTATGTTTTGTTCTGCAAAATATGATGATTTTTGCTTTTGGAT
>JAMOPG010000047.1 GCA_027064715.1 Desulfobacterales bacterium | reverse complement strand
AATTCCACTTCTTTCCTGAAGAGGCGTCAATAAGTGCCACCCGATCTCCATGGCGTTGGACATTCCGTAAAAAACCTCTAATATAAACAAAATTTCTCTCAAAAATATTGCGAAAATTCTTTTCATTGTAAGAAGCCATTGGTTACTCCTTTATCTTTTTTATTATAAGTGAAGCATTAATTCCGCCAAAACCAAATGAGTTGGAAAGAACAATATCTATATTTGAGTTTCTGGCCCTGTTTGGTACATAATCTAGATCACACTCAGGATCAGGGGACTCAAGATTTATAGTAGGAGGTATAATGCCCTCTAAGAGAGATTTAATTGAAAAGATTGCCTCTACCACTCCAGCAGCTCCCAAAAGATGACCAATCATAGATTTATTTGAAGAAATCGGGATATTATATGCATTTTCCCCAAATACTTGTTTGATCGCTCTGGTTTCAACAAGGTCATTAAGCGGGGTCGAAGTTCCATGAGCATTGATGTAATCCACTTCATCAGGATCAATACCAGCATCTTTTATAGCAAGCTCCATACAGCGTATTATGCTCTTTCCTGAACTTTCAGGAGCTGTTGGGTGATACGCATCACACGTTGCTCCAAAACCAGCTATTTCTGCAAGGGGCACTGCGCCTCGTTTTTCTGCGTGTTCTAATGATTCAATAATCAAACATCCAGCACCTTCAGATGGAACAAATCCATTCCTTTCACGATCAAAAGGTCTTGAAGCCTTTTCTGGATAATTATTCCACTTTCCTATGGCAACAGCTCCAAGATTACCGAGACTAGCAGTGAGGGTAGGCGTAATAGCAGCATCCGCCCCTATAACAATTGCTGCATCAATAATCTCTTGCTGTATCAACAACCTGGCTGTACCTATGGCTTTGGTTCCTGCTGCACAAGCTTCCTGTAAAAAATATTGAGGTCCCCTGGCATTTATTCGTCTTGCTACTTCAGAAGCAGCGGTATTGGCGGCAATGCTTACTATACTAAATGGAGAAACTTTACGTGGACCTTCTGAAATCAAATTCTGACAATTTCGTTCAAAGGTTGATGGAGCCCCAATAGCACTTGCACCTATAACTGAAACACGATATGGATCTTTTACATGTGAAAACTTCCATTTTTCAATAACAAGTAGGGCTGAAGATATAAAGAAATGAAACATCCGATCAAAACGATTTATACTCTTTTTATCCAAAAATTCTTCTGGTGAAAAATCTCTACACTCTCCAGCAATCTGACAGCGATGATTGGATGGATCAAATAGTGTAATTCGTCTAATACCTGATTTGCCTTGAATAAGAGCCTTCCAGCATTCTTCTAATCCTACTCCGAGGGGCGTTATGACATCCATACCTGTGACAACCACTATTCTTTTTTGCATTATATGCTCCCACATTCATATTTAATTCCAAAAGGGCCACTTTTTTTACCCCATGAGATAAACCTTTGTCAATTAATTGTTAAGATTATCAAAAAAATATCTTTCCTTAGCTTGCTCTTTTTGAGAAAATATTTCCTTAACAAATGTATAATAATGATAATGTGTAATAATGATTTTGAATTGGTTGATTTATCTTTTCCACAAAACAATTGGGAAATTTTATTAGAATTTTTTAGGACAAGGTAAAAAGATTTTATTATAAAGGAGCTATTTATTTCCTCTAAATAACAACAATAGATCCAACTAGTTAAGAAAGTTTATGGAGATAAAGAGGCAGAGCTTCTTTCCAATGTATGTATATAATACAAAGATTCTAACCAATTATTCTTTGTCCTTTTTTCTTGATAGATTTGAGATTAAGTGTTACCCAATCTCTTATGCAAATGTTTGGTTTTGACATACATGAAATTATTATATTCATAGTACCTGTTTTGCTTGCAATAACTATTCATGAAGTGGCGCACGGGTATACTGCTTATTTGCTTGGAGATCCCACAGCAAAAATGGCTGGCAGGCTCACTTTAAATCCTATAAAACACCTAGATCCCATAGGAGCACTGGCTCTATTGCTTGTAAAGGTGGGATGGGCAAAGCCGGTACCTATAAATCCCATTTATTTTAAAGATAAAAAAAGAGACATATTGTTAGTGTCAGCAGCAGGTCCTTTGAGCAATTTTATCATGGCAATAATTTTTTCATTGATTATAAAACCTATCATTATGCTATTTGGTTCAGTTCAAAATAGTGCCTTAGTCTCTTTTTTTTCTCTAATCATAGAGATTTGTTCCGCTGGTATTATTGTCAATATTGGTCTTGGACTCTTCAACCTATTACCAATTCCACCATTAGATGGAAGTAATATCCTGGCGTCTTTACTTCCTGATAAAATTTCTGCCTCTTTTATGCGTTTTGGAAAATATGGTTTTATTGTCTTGATATTGCTTTTTTTTACAGGTACTGTTCATAAACTAATATTGCCTATTTTGTATTTCTTTGTATCAAAGCTATTACCTGGATAAATTTTTTTGGAGGAAAGATTTATGGCCCATGAAATTAAGCGTATTGTATCTGGCATGAGGCCTACCGGCCCTCTACATTTAGGTCATTATTTCGGAGTTATTGAAAATTGGATAGCCCTTCAAAAGGAATATGAATGTTATTTTTTTGTAGCAGACTGGCATGCATTAACCAGTGAATATACTGATCCAGAGAAGATAAAAGGTTTTACATATGAGCTGGCATTAGACTGGTTTTCTGCAGGGTTAGATCCTGAAAAATCCATTTTTTTTATCCAGTCTGAGGTAAAGGAGCATGCAGAATTAAATCTACTGCTTTCAATGATTACACCTGTTGGATGGCTTGAGAGAAACCCAACCTATAAAGAAGTAAAACAAGAACTTGAGTCCAAGAAAGATTTAAATACCTTTGGATTTTTAGGCTATCCAGTGCTTATGAGTGCAGATATTTTGATGTACAAAGCATCACATGTACCAGTAGGTGAGGATCAACTTCCCCATCTGGAGTTGTGCAGGGAAATAGCGAGGCGGTTTAATTATCTATATGGTGAGACCTTTCCTGAGCCGCAATCCATGGTAACAGAGGCAGCTAGACTTCCTGGTTTAGACGGAAGAAAGATGAGTAAAAGTTATGGGAATGCCATATTTTTAAAAGAGGATTTTGACTCTGTGAGACAAAAGGTATTTTCCATGCTTACAGATACCAACAGGATGAGGCTTAAAGATCCTGGGGATCCGAAAAATTGTAACTTATTTCCATATTTTAAGATTTTTGATCCCAATATGGATGTATCTGAGATTGTGGATGGATGCAAAAATGCCACAAGAGGCTGTACTGATTGTAAAAAGATATTATTTGAGATGATAGTGAAATTCTTAGAACCAATACACAAGAAAAGAAAAGAATATGAAAAAGGCACCTTGATTATGGATATATTGCATGAGGGTAGTAAAAAGGCACGAGGTAAAGCTCAACAGACAATGGATGAAGTGAGAAAAAAGATAAATCTTACCTATTAGTGTAACTGTTTAATTGGTAACTTAAAGGGGCAAAATTTTAGCCCCCTTTTGTTTTTTATAAAATCTCTTCTATTTTATTGTCTTTTCCCACTATTACCACAGTTGGCTTGTGTGCCTCAATCTCTTTTGGTTCAAGGTACGTATAAGCAGCAATAATTACTTTATCTCCAACTTTACCTTTATGCGCAGCTGCTCCATTTAAACAGATTTCTCCTTCTTTTCCTTCTATTACATAAGTGGTTAACCTATTTCCATTGGTGACATTATATACATCAACCTGTTCATGAACCAAGATTCCAGAGGCCTTTAATAGTTTTGGACAAATGGCAATACTTCCTCTGTAATTGACATTTGCATCAGTAATTGTGGCATTATGAATTTTTGCCTGTAAAAAACATCTAAGGGCCATTTTATTTTTTCACCTCCAACAGAATATTGTCTATAAGCCTTGCTTTTCCAAGAAAAATGGCGACCGCTAAACGGGCCTTATCTTCTATTTCTTCGATTGGAGTCAGGTTTTCTTGATCCACAATTTCAATATAATCTATTTCTCCTGAGGGAATATGTTCCATAAACCATTCAGTTAATTTTGCAATTATTGTTTCGCTATTTGTCTGTCCATTTTTGACCCATTCCCGTGCCTTAACTAGTCCCTTGTAGATATTTGCAGCCTCTTTTCTCTCTTTTTCATTTAAATAGGCATTCCTTGAGCTCATGGCAAGTCCATCTGGCTCTCTAACTGTTGGCCTCCCCACAATCTTTACAGGGACATTTAAGTCTCTGACCATTTTTTTTATTATTACAAGCTGTTGAAAATCCTTTTCCCCAAAGACAGCTATATTGGGGTTAACCACATTAAAGAGTTTTAACACAATGGTACATACCCCCTGAAAATGAGTTGGTCGGCTTTTACCACAGAGATACTGGCTAAGTTTGGGAACATTAACCCAGGTTGCATGATCTGGATAATAGATATCGTCGACCTCAGGGGCAAAGAGATAATCCACCCCTACCTCTTCTGCCATTTTTTTATCCCTTTCAAAGTCTCTGGGATATCGATCTAAATCTTCGTTTGGGCCAAATTGGGTGGGGTTCACAAATAGAGACACCACCACAATATCTGAGTGTTCCCTTGCCCATCTCATGAGTGAGAGGTGTCCCTTGTGAAAATATCCCATTGTAGGTACTAATGAGACACTTTTTTCAGAACACCTTAAGTTTAAGGTTAGTTCTTGGATTTTTTTTGGATCCTTTATTATCTCCATACTTTTGGCTCCAATTTTTGAGGGGTTCTTTGGAAAAGAATTTTTATGGTATTGTAAAAAGCAGGTCAAGTGATATATTAGAGAAATCTCAAATTTATCAATACAAGATTTCTTCGAGACATAGTCCGTGGGCAGGGGCTGTCATGGGAAGAAGTGTTCTGTCTTTTTGCTCTATGAGTTCTTTAAATTCTTCAATACTCATCTTACCTTTTCCAATCCTATACAAAGATCCCATTATATTTCTCACCATTTGCTTTAAAAATCCATCTCCAATAAAATAAATCTTTTTTTCTTGGGGAAATATTCCAGGTATACAAAAAATCTTAAATATTGTTCTCACTGTGTTTTTTACATCAGTTCCTTTATTTTGAAAGCATTTAAAATCCCTGGTCCCTTCAAGGAGTTTTGCAGCCTTTAACATCTTGTCCACATCAATCTTTCCAACTTGCCAGCAAAAAGGTCTTCTCATTGGATAGATAAATTTAGGCTCAGTCCAAAGGGTATAAGAATAGATCTTTGCCTTGGCACTCAGTCTTGCATGAAAATCTTTAGCTACGAACTCTGTTTCAACAATAGATATGTCTTTTGGCAAAAGACTATTTAGGGCCTTTTGCCAAGGGATATGTTTTTTTTTCACTGGAATATCACAATGGGCAACCTGTCCCAAGGCATGGACTCCTGCATCAGTTCTTCCAGCTCCATGTATCCTAATATCTCTTTCACAGATCTTTTTAAGACACTCTTCAAGACATCCCTGGACTGTTCTTTGACCTATTTGAATCTGCCATCCAGAAAATTCTGTTCCAATATAGGATATCTTTAACTTGATGCGAACACTTTCCATTTCTATTTTTTGCTAAATGGTGTCTGAAACTCAGTCAATGCCTCAGACAGCTCAGCTGCGATCTTTGCATTCATGTTAGTTAGAATTTGGCCAGCAGTCCTTCCTTTCATACCAGCAAGGATTTTAACTGCAAGGTTTTTGTCCAGTTTTTCAAGAACTTCAGCTGCCCTAGCAGCATCCATGTTTGAATATACCTCAACAAGGTGCCTGATCTTCTTGTCTTGCAGAACCTGGGCCTTTTTTATAAGATTTTCCAATTTTGATATTAGTCTTTTTTGTTCTGCTATCTTTTGATCTATTCTTTTTTCTAACTCCTTTAATTCTCGTTCCTTTCTCTTTAACTCTTGCTCTTTTTTCTTTAATCTTTCCCATTGTTTTACAATGAGCTTATCTGTTGGTTTAGGAATGCTTGGCTCTTTTTGTTCTGCTGCCTGTGCTGGTGATACAGAAAATGGTAGAGATGGCCTAGTCACATCTTTTTTTTCTTTTTTCACTGTAACATGAGGTTTTTGTTTTGTATCTTTACTTTTGATAAAAAGGAAGTAAGAGATGGTAGCAATCTTTAAAAAAGCTATTAATATAAGTGGAAACAGAATTTTAAATAGTGGGTTTTTCATATCTAAAGATTGCAATATCTCCAATTTCCTTTTGTTCTTTTTTTTGTTCTTCATACAAAAATCTCTCCCTTTCCTTTTCTTTTAATCTTTCTATCTTTTTTCTTTCAATGGTCTTATTTAACAGGTCTTTTCTCAATATGTCAATTTTTTGAATTAAATTATCTATCTCTTTTTTTAATCTATCCTTTTCCATTGTAAGATTTTTCTCCATTTCCTGATACAACCAGATTTGATTTTCACTTAGATTTTCTTCAATTAAGGCCTTGTTGATGTATTTCAGTTCTGAATCTGTTTTAGCTAGTTCTTCCTTTTTTTGAATTAGTTCAAAATTTGCCTTTTTAAGTGCAAGTTTGCTTTGTTCTTCAAGCTGTAACTTGTAATTTAGAAGATTTTGTAACTTAAATTGAAATTTTGCCATGGTTTATAACTTACTTGCTTCCAATAAAAAAAATGTTTACCTTTTGTCCATCTTATAACCAAAGGAAGATTACCATGAGGGACAAAAGGAGCATATATCTCCATACAATTTCCATACCAGAGGCCTTAAAAAAGATCAAGAAAGTGCTTGAGATCCCCATAAAAGAGGAATTAATCCCCACAGATATGGCCCTTGATAGGATAACATCAAGGCCTATTTTTGCCAGGTTTTCGTCTCCAACTCATCACTGTGCTGCAATGGATGGTATTTGCGTAAAAGCAGAAAAGACATTTGGGGCAAGAGAAGGTTTTCCTGTTGTTATAAAAAAGGGTAAAGATTTCTTGTATGTAAATACAGGGGATCCTTTACCTCAAGGTTTTGACGCAGTTATTATGATAGAGGATGTTCAAGAAGTTGACGAAGACACAGTAAGTATTGAAAAAAGCGCATACCCATATCAGCATGTGAGAAAGGTGGGAGAAGACATAGTTGCAACAGAATTGATATTACCAGCAAATCACAAGATTACTGCCTATGATATAGGAGCATTGCTGTCAGGTGGGATTTTTGATGTTCATGTAAAGGAAAAGATCAAGATATCAATTATCCCAACTGGAGATGAAGTGTTAGATTATACCAAAAGGCCTGAGCCAGGTCCTGGAGAGGTGATTGAGAGTAATTCTGTTATGTTGGGCGCAATTGCAAAAAAATGGGGATGTGAGGTAAAAAGGGTTCCCCCTGTATGTGATAATTTAGATGAAATTGCCAGTGCCCTTGAAAAAGAGCTTCATTCAGATAGCCATATAGTTGTGATATGTGCTGGGTCTTCAGCTGGGAGAAAAGACTATTCAAGGCGTGCAATAGAGAGATTTGGTGAGATAATTGTTCATGGAATCTCTGCTATGCCTGGAAAGCCAACTATTGTGGGATATAGTAAGCATTTTAAAAAACTAATGATCGGCGCACCAGGATATCCCGTTAGTGGAGTTATTTGTTTTGAAGAAATTCTAAAACCAGTTATATTTTATATGTTAAATCAGCCAGTTCCTCAAAGGGAGAAGATAGAGGTTTTTGTAAACAAAAGGGTGCCGTCAAAATTGGGTGAGACTGAGTTTGTGAGGGTTTCTATCGGCAAAGTAGGGAAGAGATATGTGGCAAATCCAATGAAAAGGGGAGCATCTTTGATTACATCCTTAACAGAGGCCCAGGGTATAATCAAGATCCCTGAAGACACAGAAGGAATTAGAGAGTTTTCCACTGTTTTCGCTGAACTAATAGTTGATAGACACGATATTGACAACACGCTTCTTTGTTGTGGAAGCCATGACAATAGTCTGGATTTACTTGCCAATGAACTAATGATGGCCAGGATCCCAATTAGATTATCTTTAACACACGTGGGTAGTTTAGGGGGGCTTATTCTCCTTGATAGAGGGGCATGTCATTTGGCTGGATCTCATCTGTTTGATTCAGACACAGAAGATTATAATTTCCCATTTATTGAGAAATATGTAAAAAACAGGGAAGTTGTTGTCATTAACTTAGCTATAAGACATCAGGGATTTTTTGTGAAAAAGGGAAATCCTAAAAATATAAAAGGGATAGAAGATCTGGTTAGGGAGGATGTGTGTTTTGTGAATAGGCAAAGGGGAGCAGGTACAAGGGTCCTTTTGGATGATATGTTAAAGAAAAATAATATAGATCCACGCATGATTAAGGGATATGAACGAGAAGAATATACCCATATGGCAGTTGGTGTGAATATTTTGAGTGGCACAGCTGATGTGGGTATGGGGATTTATGCTGCAGCCAAGGCCCTTGGGCTTGACTTTATCCCAGTTGCCAAGGAAAGATATGACCTAGTGATTTTAAAAGAGGTGATAAACGATCCTAAGATTGAGATTTTACTTGAGATAATAAATAGTGATAGGTTTAAGGAAAAACTAGAACAATTAGGGGGATATGAGACCTATCTAACAGGCAAAGTTATGCAAAAAGGGGATAAAATTTAAATACAGAGGAGGTATGTTACCATGAAGTTTTTTATAGACACAGCAAATATCAAAGAAATTGAAGAAGCAAAAAAGATGGGACTTATAGATGGGGTGACTACAAATCCTTCACTTATGGCAAAAGAGGGTGGAAATGTTAATGAAATAGCGAAAAAGATCTGTGAGATTGTGGATGGTCCTGTTAGTTTAGAGGTACTTGCTACTGATTTTGAAGGGATGATAAAAGAGGCCAGAGAGCTTGTAAAGTTTGGGCCAAATGTGGTGATCAAGATACCCATGACTGAAGAGGGAATAAAGGCCTCATATTTTTTAGAAAGGGAAGGAATCCCCACCAATGTTACTTTAGTATTTTCTCTAAACCAGGCACTTTTGGTAGGAAAGATTGGTGCATCATATGTAAGCCCCTTTGTTGGGAGATTGGATGATATTGGTGAAAGGGGAATGAAGCTAGTTGAAGAGATTGTGCAGGTGTATAAAAATTATAATTTTAAGACTGAGATTATAGTTGCAAGTATAAGGCATCCAGAGCACGTAAGACAGGCAGCACTTATTGGCGCACACATAGCCACAATTCCATTTAAGGTAATCAAAAAACTGGCATCTCATCCTTTGACAGATATTGGTCTGGAGAAATTTTTGAGTGATTTTCAGAAGGTAAAGGGCGCATAATGTCTCTGTAAACTTTATGGCAAAGTTTTAGGAGTTTTTGTCTATGATCTATGTTAATGAAAATTTTTTGAAACTTCAGAAATCTTATCTCTTTGTGGAGATTGCAAAAAGGGTAGAAGAATATCAAAAAAATAATCCAGACAAAAAGATAATCAGGATGGGTATAGGTGATGTTACCTTGCCCCTTCCAAAGGTGTGTATAGATGCCATGCAAAAGGCAGTATCTGATATGGCAAATCGTGATACTTTCAAAGGATATGGACCTGAACAGGGATATAGTTTTTTGAGGGAGAAGATAGCGCTATGGGATTTTCAGAAAAGGGGAGTGGATATATCTGCTGATGAGATATTTGTCTCAGATGGAGCAAAGTGTGATACTGGTAATTTTCAAGAATTATTTGACCTAAGTGTAAAGGTGGCAATCCCTGATCCAGTTTATCCAGTTTATCTTGATACCAATGTAATGGCTGGAAGGGCAGGTAATCTAAATAGCGATGGAAGATATGAGAATATTGTGTATCTGGAGTGCACCAAAGAAAATGGATTTTTACCTGATCTTCCCAAAGAAAAGGTAGATGTGATCTATCTATGCTTTCCAAATAACCCCACAGGTGCTGTTATTACAAAGGATGAGTTAAAGAAATGGGTAGATTATGCTAGGGAGAATAAAGCAATTATACTTTTTGATGCTGCTTATGAAGCCTTTATAAGGGATGATTCTATACCCCATTCCATCTATGAAGTGGAAGGGGCAAAGGAAGTTGCAGTGGAATTTAGAAGTTTTTCTAAGACAGCAGGTTTTACTGGGGTTAGGTGTGCATACACTGTTGTGCCAAAAGAGTGTTATGGATATACGAAAAATAACAAGAAAGTATCCCTTAGAGATTTGTGGCTTAGGAGACAGTCAACAAAATTTAATGGCGTATCTTACATAGTTCAAAGGGGTGCCGAGGCAATATACAGTGAAGAAGGTGCTAAACAGGTAAGAGAATTAATTAATTATTATCTAGAAAATGCAAAGATAATAAAGGATAGTCTGGAAAAAATGGGATATAGCTTTGTTGGTGGTGATAATTCCCCTTATGTGTGGATTGATGCAAAAATGGACTCATGGGAATTTTTTGATCTGCTTTTAAACAAGTGCGGAGTTGTTTGCACCCCTGGAAGTGGATTTGGAAAATGCGGTGAAGGATATGTGAGGATTAGTGCATTTAATTTCAGGGAAAATGTAGTTGAGGCAATGGAAAGGATAAAAAATAGTTTGTAAGGCATAAAGTAAGGGGCTGCTTATTAGGCAGCCCCTTACTTTCCAAACATAGATTTAATAAATCATTTTTTATTCCAACGCATCCCCCATATAGTTGGTTGCATTCTTTCATATTTACAATTAATTTTCATTGTATATAATAAGAATATAAGAGGAGATCTTTTTAGGAGAATTGCAATGGGAGATATCGGAAAGCTTCTTATACAAATTGGTTCAGTTCTGATATTTATTGGGATAGTATTGGTGATTTTTTCTAAGTTTCCCATTGGTGGCAAATTTCCATTAGGTAGATTGCCTGGAGATATTTATATTGAAAAACCTGGTTTTAAGTTTTACTTTCCATGGGTCACTTGTCTTTTGATTAGTGTTTTGTTTTCTTTAATCTTCTATTTGTTTAGAAAGTGAGCTTAAGTATGAAACAAAAACAAACAGTTAGAGAGATTTTAAAACAAGATAGAGAGATTTTAGATTTAGAAGTGTGTGGATGGGTTAGGACCAGAAGGGATTCTAAAGGCTTTTCCTTTGTGGAGATAAATGATGGTTCGTGTCTTCAAAATTTACAGCTGGTCATAGACCATACTAGGCTAGATAAAAATCAATTAAAAAAGATTACATTGGGTAGTTCAATAAAGGCAGTTGGAGATCTAGTGCTATCTATAGGATCTAAACAAAAGTGGGAATTACAATGCAAAAAAGTGTATTTGTTAGGTGAGGCTGATCCTGAAAAATATCCTTTACAAAAGAAAAGGCATTCAGATGAATTTTTGAGAAAAATAGCTCATTTGCGTGTTAGGACAAATAAATATAGTGCAATTAATAGGATCAGATCAAAAGCTGCTTTTTTTATTCATAAGTTTTTTCAGGAGCGGGATTTTCACTACATCCATACCCCAATTATAACATCTTCTGATTGTGAAGGGGCCGGTGAACTATTTCAATTAATAAAAAGGGGAGAAAAGGAAACAAAATTTTTTTCAAAAAATGCCTATCTCACTGTTTCAGGTCAATTGGCAGCTGAAGCCCTTTGTATGGGTTTAGGCAGGGTTTATACATTTGGTCCAACTTTCAGGGCAGAAGATTCCAATACTCCAAGACATGCTGCTGAATTTTGGATGGTTGAGCCAGAGATGGCCTTTTTTGATCTAAATGACAATATTGATTTAGCTGAAGAGTTTATAAAATTTGTAACAAAAAATGTATTGGAAACATGCAGAGAGGACATAGAACTCTTTAGAAGGTTTGTTGATAAAGAGCTTATAGGCAGGCTGGAAAAGGTAGTGAAAGACCCTTTTGTTAGGATAGAATATAGTGAAGCTATTGAGATATTAAAATCTGCACATAAAAAAGAAAACTTTGAATTTGAGCCAATCTGGGGAGATGATATCCATACTGAACATGAAAAATATTTATGTGAAAAACAGTTTAAGGGACCAGTGGTTGTTTATAATTATCCCAGAACGTTAAAGCCATTTTATATGAGGGTTAATGATGATAACAATACAGTTGCTGCAATGGATATACTTTTACCAAAGGTTGGAGAAGTAGTTGGAGGAAGCCAGAGGGAAGAAAGACTCAATGTGCTTATTGAGAATATGCAGAAAAAAAATATGGATATTGAGGAGTATGAGTGGTATATTGATCTCAGAAGATATGGATCTGTGGTTCATTCAGGTTTTGGACTGGGCTTTGATAGATTTGTTATGTTTCTGTGTGCAGTGTCAAATATCAGAGATGCAATCCCATTTCCAAGAACACCAGGAACATTGAGTTATTAATTGTTATGAGATGATAAAACATAAGATTATCTGGCCTGCAAAATTTTGTGCAGGCCTTTTTATTTATAGAGGAGGACAATGATGAATAAAAATTTTGATTTTATCTGGGCAAGGGAAATAAAGGAGTTGGATTCTGTTGCAAATTTTTACAAACACAAAAATACAGGGGCAGAAATTCTCTCAATAAAAAATGACGATGAGAACAAGGTATTTGGAATTACCTTTAGGACACCTCCAAAAGATTCAACAGGTGTTCCACATATACTTGAACATTCTGTGTTGTGTGGCTCAAAAAAATATCCTGTGAAAGAGCCTTTTGTGGAGCTTTTAAAGGGATCACTGCAGACTTTTTTGAATGCATTAACATTTCCTGATAAAACATCCTATCCTGTTGCATCACAAAATCTTACTGATTTTTATAACTTAATAGATGTCTATTTGGATGCAGTATTTAATCCACTGCTTACAAAAGAGATATTTATGCAAGAAGGTTGGCATCTAGAATATAATAAAAACAATCCAGAAGATTCATCCATAGTTGGAGTGGTTTATAATGAGATGAGAGGGGCTTACTCTTCTCCTGATTCTTTATTAATGGAATATTCTCAACAAAGCATATTTCCAGAAAATACCTATGGATTTGACTCAGGGGGACATCCAGATGAGATAATAAATTTAACTTATGAGGATTTTTTAGATTTTCATAAAAGATATTATCATCCATCTAATGCAAGGATCTTTTTTTGGGGTGATGATGATGAAGATTTGAGGCTTGAGAAATTAGAGGAGTATCTATCTGCATATACCTCAAAACATGTTGATTCTAAAATTGCTATCCAAAAAAGATTTTCTAAACCCAGAACTCTGGAATTTTTTTATCCTGCATTAGATGGATCATCAGCAAAATCTATGATTACTTTTAATTGGCTTTTGGAAGAGACATCTCTTTTGTATATGAATTTTGCCTTTAGAATCATTGAAAATTTGCTTATAAATATGGACTCTTCTGTTTTAAAAAAGGCACTGATAGAATCTGGGCTTGGAGAAGGTATCTGTGGTGTGGGATTAGAACAAGATTTGAGGCAGATGTATTTTTCTACTGGGCTAAAAGGTGTTGATCCAAAGAATTTTGATAAGGTGTTTGATGTTATAAAAAATACATTGGAAGATGTGTATAAAAATGGTTTTGATAAAGATTTAATAGAGGCAGCAATAAACAGGTTGGAGTTTGATTTAAGGGAATTAAATAGTGGAAATCTGCCCCGTGGGTTAGTGGTAATGTTTGAGTCGCTTACCACCTGGCTTTATGATGAAGATCCACTACTTTGTCTGTGTTTTGAAAAGCCATTAAACTTGATTAAAGAAAAGCTTGCACTGGGAGAGAGGATTTTTGAAGAGCTAGTTGCAAAATATTTTTTGAATAACACACATATGAGTGTGGTAAAGCTCATGCCAGATCCTAAGTTAAATGATCAGCTAAAAGAAAAAGAAAGACAAAAGGTTAAAAAGATATTGAGTAAAATTGATAGTCCACGCACGGTGATCCAAGATCTTGAAAGATTAAAAAGATATCAAAATACACCTTCTTCAAAAGAGGCACTGGGTAAGATTCCATATGTTAAAATAAAAGATATTGAAAAAAGAGAAAAAGAGATACCAACTGTAATAGAAAGTATCCCACAAGGTGAGATTTTATTACATGACATTCCAACTAATAATATTTTATATCTTGACATAGCCTTTGACATAAAATTTCTCCCACAGAAATATCTAGGATATGTAAATATTTTGGGTCGTGCATTAACTGAAATGGGGACCAAAAAACGTGATTATGTGGAACTTGATAAGTGGATACAGCAAAAAACAGGTGGAATTGAATATCAAACATTTATTAAAAAACATTTTACAGAAAAAAAGAATATAGCAAGATTTATACTTAGATCAAAGGCAATGCAACAAAACATACCAGATCTCTTTGCTATATTAAATGAAATTTTTACAGAGTTAAATCTAAATAACAAAGAGAGATTAATGCAGATCTTATATCAAGAAAAGGCCAGGATGGAGAGCGCATTAATTCCAATGGGACACAGATTTGTAATTAAACGACTAAAATCAAAACTTGATTCTGCTTGCTGGTTGGATGAACAGATAAATGGTATAACTTACTTGTTGTTTTTGAGATTTTTGATAAAAAAGTGCGAAAAAAATTTTGATAGAGTTTTAGAAGAATTAGAAGATGTGAAAGAATATATAATAAATTCAATTCCAATAATTTTGAATATAACATGTAAGGAAGATATTTATACTTATGCAAAATCTCTTGCTTCTGATCTTGCAAAGAGTATTGGTTTAGATAAAAGATCTATGAAAAAAATGAGTTATCAAGTTGAAATGGGAAATGAAGGCATTTGTATCCCAGCGCAAGTAAATTATGTGGGCAAGGCAATGGATCTTAAAGGTATAGGATATAAGTTCAATGGATCACATCTAGTTGTGTCTCGTTATCTAAGAAATACATATATTTGGGATAAGGTGAGGGTAGAAGGTGGTGCTTATGGTGGTTTTGTGGATCTTGATAGGTTCTCAGAGACACTGAGTTTTGTTTCGTACAGGGACCCAAATTGCATAGAGACATTGAAGGTTTATGATAATACTTCAACGTTTTTAGATGAGTTAAATCTAGATGAAAAGGAGCTAGAAAAGGCAATAATAGGCACCATGTCTGATATAGACACCTATATGCTACCAGATGAAAAAGGAGTAGTTGCAATGAAGAGATATCTTGTTGGTGATACTTTAGATGTAAGACAAAGACTTAGAGATGAGGTTTTGTCCTGCAAAAAGAATGTATTTAAAGAGTTTGCAACAATATTAAGAGAACTAAAGGATAAAGGGATCATTGTTGTTATGGGAGATAAAAACAAAATCAATGAGTTAAACACAAAGGGAGTATCTGTTGGAAATATCTGGGATATAATTTAATTTGTGTTTGATTAATACCCCTTGACTAATTATATATTTTGATTATTTTTAATAATAAAAAATGAGAAAAAAATCCAAAAAAGGAGGGGATGTGATATGTTAAGAAATTTATTACCAACATTAAGAAGAAGTAGTGATGTACCAAAAAGTAGTGATATCTTTGATATAATAGAATCTTTTTGGAGAGAGCCATTTAACTTTTCATTATTTGGAGAACCACAGTATCCAGCAGTAAATATCAGTGAAAATGATAAAGAAATAAAGGTAAAGGCTGAAATTCCTGGTATTGATCCAAAGGATGTAGAACTCACTATCCAGAATAATACATTGGTATTAAAGGGCGAAAAGAAGTTTGAAGAAGAAGAGAAAAAGGACAATTTCCACAGGGTAGAATGCAGATATGGGTCCTTTTACAGAACAATACCTTTACCTGCTGAGATAGATGAAAGCAAGGTGTCTGCAAAGTTTAAAAATGGTGTGTTGGAGATAAAACTGCCCAAGAAAGAAGAATCAAAGGGCAAAAAGATACCAATAGAATCATAATAATAAATAGCAAAAAGGGCTCTTTACATAAGAGTCCTTTTTTGTTTTTTACTTTCACCCTCAGCCAATTTGACCACTAATCAAAGTCATGGCTAGTGTTTGCAGAGACCATAAATATTATATCCATAATAGTCTGTGGGAGGGACATCTGGTGCATAATATTTTCTCACCTTTTATATCTTAAACATCCCATCTTCATAAATTATCGTTGTACCACCACCTGCCAATTTTGCAGTGACCCTTTTGGGTTCAGTGTTTACTAAATCCCAATGGAGTGCTGAGTCATTAAAACCCAATTCTTCCCTTAATTCTTTTGTTAAGTTGGCCCCACCTTCTGCATAAGTCTCTGCATATGAGGCCCCAAGGGCTATATGACAATTGCCATTCTCTCCACCAAAATTTTCATCATATAAGGTATGTGCCATGAATTTGTCTATTCTGGAGAATCTCTTGTCTGTTAATGAAAATTCACCAATTTTACAAGCATTTGGATCAACTTTTATCTGTTTTTTTACAAATTCTTCTCCTTGTTCTGCAGAAAGTTCCACAACAACTCCGTTTTTGAATTTAAGGGTAAGGTTCTTCACTAAATTTCCCGACCTAAATGAGGGCTGGTCCATGTAAAAGATTCCATTTGTACCTCTCCAATCAGGGGAGGTGAATATTTCAAAACTAGGTATGTTATGTCCTGAAATTCCAACCCATCTCCTTTTTTTGCCAGGTGTAACATATAGATCACATTTTTCCGATTCAAGATGCAATGTCTCTATTTGTAATGAGTTTAAAAAATTCTTTATCTCCATTGCACTTTCATATATTTCTTGCCATTTTTTTTCAGGTTCTTCAAAATCTAGATAACATGCTTTAATGATTTGTTCTGTGTATTCTTGAAGGGTAAGGCCTGCATTTTGAGCAAGTTCTTTAGTTGGCATAAGGCAGAGGGTCCAGCTAAAATCCCCTCTGTTTTCCCTTTCATCCAATATATCCCTTAATATTTTCCTTGTTAAAAGTGACTTGCCAATCTTTGATGGATCCACATCTTTTAGGTGAGTGAGAGATTCAGGTGCAAGGATAGAGATAAGTCCGTTTAAATGGTTAAAGAGCTCCTTTTCTCCAGGGGGAATGAATGAAAGCTGATCATCATCACCCATGGAATAAAAGGCATGTTCCATAAAAGGGGATAGAGTTATCCTCTGCACTGGATACATTTTTCTTTTTAAAATTTCTTTGAAAAGGAAGTTGGCAAGTTTTCTGCCAGGAGCATCGTATCTTACAAGGATAATATCATGTTTTGAAAACTTAGAATGTCTAGCAGTCTCAAGCCCCCAGAAAAGCACCCTTGTATATCTTTCCAGCAAGGTTTTATCTTTTATCATCTTTAGGCTCCTATATAAATCT
>JAMOPG010000046.1 GCA_027064715.1 Desulfobacterales bacterium | reverse complement strand
ATGGATTAATGAGTATATGGGTAAATGTGTAATTAAGTCAATGGGTTTTTCGTCTTAAAATCTCAATTTGAGAAAATATTCTATTATTTGAAGAAATATATCCTCATTCAACTGATCACTCTTGTCAGTGTCTGTGATCTCTGTTTTTCACACACACTGGTTACACACACAGGTCACTCTTATTAGTGTCTGTGATCTGTGTCTGTGATCTGTTTTCTGTTTTCTACACACACTGATCACTCACACAGGTCACTCTTATTAGTGTCTGTGATCTGTTTCTTGCACTCACACTCCTTGTCTTTCAATTGCCTCTATTGCTTCATCCCTTGACTTTTTTATTATGGTCCTCCTGTCCCAATAAGCAAATCCTATTACTGTCGCTGTGAGGGTTGTGAATATAGCAGTTAATATCCACAAAAAATTTATTATCTCATCAAATCTCTTGTTCACGTCTTCAAATCTTTTATCCACCTATTTATATTATGTGTCTGTTTTTTACATAAAGACTTTAAGGATTGCTTTTATTTCTGCTATATCTTGAAAAAGTTTTTTTCTGTGATGACGTTATGCCAAATACAAAAGAAAATTTGTAAATAAGATAAATATCAAAAATGCAATTGTCTTTTATAAGATTCTCCTACTGCTATTTAGCATTTTACTACTCCAACTCATAAGACCAGATATAAGAAATATCATTGGACTGTAAAAATTCCTCAATCTCTGGAGGAAAGTCATGAGCTACAAAGATATAAAATGGCTTCTTCCCCTCCAGTTCTGCTACCTTTTCGGCATATTTTTTAAAACGTGTTATCTCTCTTTTGGATGGTCTGACCTTACATTCTCCAATTATCACTAAATCCTCACAATCTCTTTTCCCATGACCATATATGTTTAATTGGATATTCTTCTTTCCTACTGGAAAATATTTTCTTAAAAGACGATCTGTTACTTCTATTTCATATCGTTGCAATAAAATCTTTGGTAAGGCCTTGTATGTTGTATTTTCCAAAGAATATCCCACTGAGTTGGATATCCCTTCAAGGCGTTCTTCAAAAACATCCATGCGCTTTACTAGGTTATAAATCTCTTGTTCTGTCTTCTTCTGAGCTTTTGCTAATTCATTCACCTGCTGTTCAGTTTTCTTTTGAGCTTCTGCAAGCTCATTTACTTTTTGAGTAAGAGAATCTAACCGCTGTTCAGTTTTCTTTTGAGCTTCTGCAAGCTCATTTACTTTTTGAGTAAGAGAATCTAACCGCTGTTCAGTTTTCTTTTGAGCTTCTACTAACTCGTTCACTCGTTGCTCAGTTTTCTTCTGAGCTTGTGCAAGTTCTGCAACAATATCTTTTAATTCCCTGAATTCATCCTTTGTTACTCTTTCTTTTTGCTGCTTTTCTATCTCTTCTAATATTGCAAGCAAAACTTCTCTTAAAGAGGGCTCTACTGTTTCTAATTTCTTAAAAAGATTAACTGTTATAACAGACATAGTTATTTCTCCTTAAACACGCAATTGCTTTAGTACGCCTTTCAAGGCTCTCACACATCTGCTCCATAAAAATGGAATTATCTTTTAATCATAAATTTTTTAAAATTCAAGATTCCATTTTAAAAAGAGTGTCAGGCTTTACTCATGATTATCATTCTTTAGCTAAAATATTTTAGATATGTTCCCATTAGAATTTTCTATTGCGGTTTTTGATAAACAATACTCATCCACGCCTGCTCAGAAGTTCTGATATTTTTAGACAATATATCAATTGCATATAAATAATAGCCATCAGCACTACCCTTAACATCAACAATTTTGACATAAACACTATAGTCTCCATAGTCGTTTTTCCAATCATAATTATTGATTATATCATCTGGTTTTGTGTGCCTGGTACAGAGGCTATTATCAGTGCCGCAGATATCTTTTCCACATACAACAGGCCAATTATTTGTATCTCTGTCAACCTTGCAGTTGTGTCCACTTTTCCACTTATTATCAGAAGGGGTTACATTGAAAGATGTTTTTAATAATGAATTAATAAAATCCTCTATTCCACCTTTAGCAGCCTCCAGTGCAGTGGTATAACGCTTTATAGTGCCTGAAGTTTTTGTGCCTGTGATTACAAGATTTAAAACCACCAGGGCCAGACCAAGACCAATTATGCTGAGTATTAGGGTTGTAGCAAGTGCCATACCTTTTTGTGAGTTAAAGGTTTTCATTTTATCTTTCCTCAGGGGCCAAATTTAAGGGATTAACTCTCATCTGTAACAGTTTCCAGCGATAGAATTGATAATTAGAGAAATTAGTTAGATCAACTACCTTTATGGTAGTACCATCTGGAGCGGATATATTAATAGAACTTTGGCTGAAAACTGGATGGTCATCCTTTTGTCCTTCCTGGTAGACAATATAAACAGCTACTTGTTTTACCTGGGTTCTAATAGCTTCTGCAGAAGAAGGTAGATTATTACCCCAACTATCTATTATACCGTCACCATTTATATCCAGCCCAAAAGCTATCTGAAAATCAGCAACACAATCTAAAATAGGTTGCGGATTTCTTTTTCCATTTCCTTGATTGATTTCTGCTCGGTATAATTCAAAGGTCTCTGGATTACATCTATCAGGGAACTTTTTGGCTTCGGGTCTTTTTAGGTAATAATCTACACGATTAAAGGGCATGTGAGGGTCTGAGGCATCGATTCCAAAGACTAGGTAAAGGTCTGCAGTGGCATTATATATGTCTGGTGAGAGACCTTTAAAATACCAATTAGTGCCAGTTATCAATTTACGATCATCAATTGTCAATACAATATAATAATCTCTTTGAGTAAATTCGTCTGAAGATTGTGATTTAATATTCCATTTTAAGGAACTGGAATTATAATATGCATATCCCCATTTTTTTGCCACTTTATTATCTATATTTGCAATAGATGATTTAATTACTAATACATCTGAGTTATTTGCATCTGTATTTCCATTATCAGAAAAGGCAAAGCCACTAGGTGGAGCATCATTAAAATAAGAAGGATCAGGGGTATAATTGGAATTACTACTAGCTTCGTTATAGGATATGCCATTTATATTCCAAGGCAAGCCAAATCCTGCCATTTCAATGTCTTTTCTTAAAATCTCTAATGCAATTGACTTATCTATATTGGTCTGAGCAATTGCAGATTGTTGAATATGGGATTTGAGTACAGTTAAATAACTTGTGAACACCGCTGCAAGAACAATAATTAATATAGCCATGGTGACCATTAATTCTACTAGGGTCATGCCTTGATTTTTCATTTTTTATACACCACTGTTTGTAATTGATATATGTGTTTTTTTCCTTTTGGATATTCATACCTAACAGTAATTGTCGCAT
>JAMOPG010000045.1 GCA_027064715.1 Desulfobacterales bacterium | reverse complement strand
ATTCCACCTTTGTCAATAGGATTAAACTTCTGTGAGCAATTCTCGATAAGGGACAAATTAGATCATTTTAGATGTTTTATATCAGCACTTTTTTCTGCATCATGCAAGTCATTTTTTTGCTACTGTTATTGCTTTAAGCATCCAAGGATGGGCAATTTTAACCTCTAAAGCATAATTTTGAAGCAAATTCATATACCCAGCCAGTTAAAAGAGTTGCTTCTAAAGCAACTACCCTGAGTTTTGGCAAAGAGTGTATACCACACTTAAAGCATTACGATTGGCCTTAGGTAATGCCCTGAGAGATAATTTTGCCGTCCATTTGTTTTACGCAAAAAGCAATAACTTTTTCGTGGGCATCAAGTCCTACAAATTATAGTTATCCACACAATTTCATATAATATGAGGTGACTTTTAAAAAATTTTTCTGTCCAGCTTTTAGCAAAACTTTATACATCACCTATATAACCACCTTCATCTATTTTACATCTTTTACAAAAAAGCCTCCTCCTCTAAAATTTAAAAACATAAGTTTTAGCAAAATATTGTCTTTCTCTTCTCACTCTTTAATTTTTCTTTTAGCTCTTCTATATTTTTTACCTTAATACATTAAATATTCATTAAATCAAATCGTTCCTATTATATCAAGTTCTAAAGGATAATATAAATTTAAGAGATTCCATATTTTTTCATCTTTTTCCAGAGAGTAACTCGTGAATATCCAAGTAGGTGGGCAGCCTTTGTCCTGTTTCCATGAGTTTGTTTAAGTGCTTCTATTATCCTTTCTTTTTCTTCTTTGTCCATAGAAATTTTGGAGTTTGAAATTGAGGTAAGCTCTTTTTTTTGAGTAAGCAAAGAAGGCATTAGATGTTCCTTTGTAATTACCTTTCCATCGCATACAACAAAGGCATATTCAATTACACTCCTAAGCTCCCTCACATTTCCAGGCCAGTGATAGTCGTAAAATATATCCATTACCTCTCTTGAGACTCCATTTATTTGTTTTCCTGTCTTAAGACTATTTTTTGTGAGGAAGTGTTCAACAAGTAAAGGGATGTCTTCTTTTCTGTCCCTTAAAGGAGGGAGGAAAATAGGTATTACATTTATCCTGTAAAAGAGATCTTCCCTGAATTCTTTTTTCTCAACCATTTCTCTTAGATCTCTATTAGTTGCACAAATTATCCTCACATCAACTGAAATAGGCGTACTATCTCCAACCCTTTCAATGACTTTTTCCTCAATAACCCGAAGGAGCTTGACCTGCATGGAAACAGGCAAGTCGCCGATTTCATCTAAAAATATGTCTCCACCAGAGGCTAACTCAAATCTGCCCTTTCTCGTCTTAACAGCTCCAGTAAATGCGCCTTTTACATGGCCAAATAATTCAGATTCAAAGAGAGTTTCGGCTATTGCAGCACAATTTACCTTAATAAAAGGTCCTTTATTCCTGTCACTTAAATTGTGAATGGCCTCTGCCACCAGCTCTTTTCCTGTGCCTGATTCCCCATAAATTATAACTGGAGCATCAGATTTGGCAGCATTTTTTGTTAACTGAAAAATTTGTTGCATCTTTGGAGATGATCCAATAATTCCAAAAAAACTATTCTCATTTCTTAAAACTTTTTTTAAATCTCTAATCTGTTTCTCTTTTTCTAAAACCTCTGTTAAGTCTGTTAATGTCTCAACAGCACCAAGCACTTTATTTTCTTCATCATATAAAATAGTTGCATTTTTGAGCACAGGTATCCTTCTGCCATCTTTTCTTCGCAATATACATTTTCGTTTTTTTGTGCCCTTTTTCTTAAACAATTCACACCAATAATCATCTAAATTATTCCTCATTCCCCTACAAATATCACAATCAAGGACCTTACAACTTTTTCCAACAAGCTCTTCTCTTGTGTACTGGACCAACTCCTCAAAAGCCTTATTCACTGCAATTATAATCCCTTGAGGACTCACAATCATGAGCCCTTCTTGCATGGTTTCAATTACAGCTTCCCAAAAATCCTTGATTTGATTTTTCATCATCTTTGTTTAGAATGTTAATATGTGTTAAAGAAAAAATTATTATCTGGTGTTAACAGATATTTTTAATAATGTAAACAAGATTTGTAACTCACTGTTATTTTATTAAAAATCTTTATTGAATTTTTGGCATGTGAGTTGCTTAAAAATATACAATATCAACAAGGAATAGGGTATGAAGATTAATTTAGACATTCAAAACTGTTTTATTACCCCCGTGAACCTTTTGAGAATTACTGGTAAAGTGTTTGAATTGAGTAAGGGGGATGAACTGGAAATAATAACAAATGACCCTCTCACTGTTCATTACTTAAGGAAAATATTGGAATTATCAAATATAGAGGTTAAATCAAAAATTGAGGAAAAGGATTGTAATTTTTACATAACAATAATTAAAAGATAGGATATGGGGTATTCCAATGACCCAGGAACAAGGTCGAATTTTAAGCCATGGGCTGAAAAACAAAAGGTTTAAAGGTGAATGGGTTAATGCGTTAAAGGGTTAATGAGTTAATGGGTTAATGGGTTAGAGAGTTAAATCCAACAAACACAATAACTTTAATTTATTAGTTTTTCTATGAGGCCGGTCAATGCCGGCCAAAAAAAATTTTAAGCAATACCTAATTGCTCCAAAGTTTCTTTTTTGGGAACTCCCTTTTCATCATATCCCCTGAGCTTGTAATAGTCCTCTAGCATTTTGTTTAAGGGGATCATTCTGGATTTTTTTAGATCTGGCAATGTCTCGTTTAAGAATCTAGGAGGAAGTGTATCATGATTTTTATTTACTCCTTCTCTGCAATTTAAAAATCGTTCTAAAACATGGATTCTATCTCCTGCCTTTAAAAATTCTTTTCTACTAATATTCTCTCCAACAACAGAAGACCAAAAGTCTCTATATATTCCAAAATCAATTAATGGAATAGCTAAATCTGGTAAATATTGCATGGTAAGTTTTAGCGTTGTGTTAGGAGTATATTTTGATATTGGAGATTCTAAGAGATAGGCAAACATGGTAAATTGGCATACCTGGAGTGAATTTATGGCAGCTGTTAAGGACTCAAAAAATTTTACATATTTTGCCTTTGCCCTGTGAGTTTGAGGGTTTAACAAATTGAAATATATATCATGGGCAACTAAAAATGCAGATAAGTGACAACCACCCCTGTTTGCAACTGCATAATTTAATGCCTGTCCAAAAGATCCCCTTGGGTCATATCCAGCTACTTCTAATCCTTTAACATGGAGAGCAAATTCTGATCCCCCATATTTTTCACTAAGATACTTTACACCCTTGCCAAGTTCTTTCCCAAAACCTGTGCCAAGTGCAATTTCAGTTATAACTTGTTCTA
>JAMOPG010000044.1 GCA_027064715.1 Desulfobacterales bacterium | reverse complement strand
AAATATTTTTTCTTAAACTGTCCTAGAAAATTTGGGAAACCTCTGTTTTTGGACACCATAAAAGAGGCCTTTTCTGGGAATAAAAAGTTGTTTGAAGGGCTATATATTTTTGACAAATGGAATTAGAAGAGGAAATACACTATTTACATAAATTCCTTATAACAATTTCACAGAGATAAAACTTTATGAATATAAGGGAGATTATGTCAGTGTGTTTTATACATATGTGAAGTCCCTTGGCATAGAGATAGTAAGTGAAGATGTAACAAATAAGATAAGGATTGACCTTACAGTAACAATGCCAAATTGCATATTTATCTTTGAATTTAAGACAGATGGTAAGAATGCATTATCCCAAACAAAATAACGTGGCTATCATGAGAAATGTATTGCAGAAAATAATGATATCTATCTTGTGGGTATTGAATTTGATGTAACTCAACGGAAAAAGGTGTGACTATGAAGATAAAAACTATAAAATCTTTTACACTATTTCTATTTCACATAATTCCTTCGATACTAAATAAATAATCCCTTAAGGCAAGCATCCAGGATCGTGGTTTTTTGCCTAAGATTTTTATTAACTTAGATAAATCTAACACTCCATAATCTGGTAATGGAGCCAAATTATAATCATTTTTATCAGCAACAACCTTTGGTTCAACCACACACTTTACACCAGTGATGCGAACAATCTCCTGTGCTATCTCACATAGAGTAGCATAACCACTGTTTGTTATATTGACTATTCCCTGAACATTTTTCTTAATGAGTTCTAAAGAAAATTGAGCCAAATCATTGGTATATGTTGGGGCTATAACCTTGTTATGACATGCAATGATCTTTTTATCTCTTTTTATTAATTCAATTAGGTCATTGACAAAATTATATCCATATTTCCCAAATAACCAGGAAGTCCTGATTATGAGATAATTTTGCAAAAAACTCTCTAAAATCCTTTGCTCTCCCTTTAATTTAGACCTTCCAAATACATTAATAGGACATGGTTCATCCTCTTCACTATATGGAGTGCCTTTCTTGCCATCAAATACCATATAGGTGCTAAAATGTATTAAATATGTATTCTTTTCCTTACTGAAATTTATAATGGGCTCTAAAAGATGTTCATTGATTAAAAAGGCTTGCTGGGTCTTTTGTTCAGCGAGGTTTATCTGATTAAAAGAAACTGTATTTACAATAACATCTGGACACACATCATGGAGATAATGTGACAACTCCTTAAAATCCAATACATCAAAATCCTCTTTTCCATGTACAATAAGCTCTAATTGATGATCATCTTTCCACATATAGAAAAGAGAGACTCCCAGGAGACCTGATTTGCCTCCCAGGAGTAAAATCCTCTTTTTTTTCATATTAACCCTTTAATATATCAGGATTTAAAATCTCTATCTCAGCACTATTTCTTAATCCCAACAAAAACTCATTAAAAAGTGTCTGTTTTTTTCTCGCAAGCACCATCTTTTTCCAAAATTCCTTTTGTTTTTGCCATTCATCATCATCTGGTACTTTAATCTCAGTTAATTTAATTAACACAAACTTATCTCCAAAATTATATACCTCTGGCAGCCATCTCCCTTGTTTTGCAACCATCAAGTCCTTTGAAAGTTTTCTATTAAAACCAAGATCTGGAATAGCTCCACTGGAAAATTGGAATTCATCACTGACTTTTGTGTTAACATTTTTTGCTTTTTGGTCCTTCAAGCTTAAAAGAAGTTCCTTCGCCTCTTTTTTAGCCATTTCCTTTGCTTTTTGTATCTTAAGTATTGACCTTATTTTTTCCTTTATTTCATCTATTTTCTTGATCCTAGCAGGCACGTCCTGAATCTTTTGCGCAATTATGTAGCCGTCATGTATAATTATTGGTTTGTCAAAAAGCTTATTGTTCTCCATTAAAAATAACTCATCTGCATCTTCTTCTTTTATACCAAATGCAGAAATAAGTTGCTGTTTTGTCATAAGCTTACTTGTTTGAATGGGAATATTCAATTTCTTGGTAATTTCTTCTATGTTATTTGTGGAAAATACAATATCTATGACCTTATCTAAAAATTCATCCAATTTTTCTTGTGCCTTTTGCTTTGCAATAGTCTGTTTAATCTCATCTTTTACCTCATCTAATTTTTTATAATGCGCCTTTTGAATTTCCTCCACTTTTATTATGTGATAACCAAATCTAGTCTTGACAGGACCACCAACCTCTCCTTTTTTTAATGAAAAAGCCACATCTTCAAATTCTTTAACAGTGTCCCCTCTTTTTATCCATCCAATATCGCCACCATCTTTAGCACTAGGCCCTTGAGAATATTTTTTAGCCAATTTGACAAAGTCTTCTCCCTTTTTTATCTTATTTAAAATCTCTTCAGCTTCTTTTTTGGCCTTTTCTAAGTCTTTTTTATTACCAACTTTTATGAGGATATGTCTTACTTTTCTTTTCTCACGTTCAAAAAAGCTTGACTTATGCCCATTGTAATAATCCTCTATCTCCTTATCAGTAACATCCATCTCTGGAGCCAGCACATCAGGAGTCAATTTTAAATATTTTATCTGAATCTTTTCTGGTTCTTTAAATTGATCTTTGTGTTCATCATAATATTTTTTTATCTCATCATCTGTTACATTAACCTTTTTTACATAATCTTTTACATCAAAAACAACATATTCTACTCTTCCCTTTTTCATGATAAAATTATATAAATCCCTTGCCTCATCATCTGTCGCCTGAACTGCTGACGTAATAAGATCCTTCAGTTTCCTAATTCTGAGATCTGTTTTTACCAAATCTTCAAATTCACCAGGAGATAGATCATTTGATGAAAGAATCATTTTATATAGATTTACATCAAAGACCTTATCCTTATTCTTAAAAACATCCATTGAAGTTATTTCATTCTTTATATCTTCATCAGAAACAACAACACCAAGCTCATCTGCCTTTTGCAAAAGCAAAGTCTGCAGCACCAACTGATCAAACACTATTCTTTTAAGTCCTAGCCTTTGCAAATCTTCGGATGAAAGATTTGGTCTTTGTCTTAATAACCTTTCATATTCAGAGTGATATCTCTTTAAAAACTCTGTTGTTAAAATTGGTTTACCATTTACCTTGGCAATAACATTTTTCTTGTTAATCCTAAAACCACCTACACCCCAAAAGACAAAAACTATAATTATAATGGCAAATAGGGCTTTAATAACCCATGAACGGGCACTTTTTCTCATTCCATCAAGCATAATCTTATTCTTCCTTTTTTTCTAATTTTTTTCTCACAAATTCTAATTTTCCACCAGCCAAAATAGTCTTTAATTCTTCTTCACTCAGATCATTTGTTACAATAATCTCTTTCTCTTTATTTTTGATAAAAATCACACCATCTTTCCCTGGGTCAATCTCACTAAAATCTATTTCCACACTATCGCCTAGTTCCAACATATCATAATCTTCTTTGTTTTTAAATATCAAAGGCAATATCCCAAAATTAATTAGATTTCCCCTATGTATCCTTGCAAAAGATTTTGCTATTATACAAACAATCCCTAAATATCTTGGACCAAGGGCAGCATGTTCTCTACTTGAGCCTTGCCCATAATTTTCTCCCCCAACTATAATGCCTCCATTATTCTCCTTTGTCCTTTTTACAAAATCCTTATCCACTCGAGAATAAATATACTCACTTATTGCAGGAATATTTGACCTAAGAGAGGTGACCTCTGCTCCACCTGGAAGTATGTGATCAGTGGTAATATTATCCCCTACCTTCATAACTATCTTTTTCTCAACCTTACCAGAAAGTGGTTTAAATCTTGGCAAAGGAACAATATTTGGACCTCTTTTAATTTCAACTGCAGTTGAATCTTTAAGGGGAAAGATAAAATGTTCCATAATAGAAGGTGCACTTTCTGGAAGATCAAAACTATAAGATTCTCCCCATGTTTTGGGATCTGTAAATTTCCCATAAATAGCCACAAATGAAGCTGTTATTGGGCTGGTCAAATACACCTTTGCATCTAAGGTCCCACTTCTTCCTTCAAAATTTCTGTTAAATGTCCTTACACTTACCCCTCCTGATACAGGAGAACCTCCCATTCCAATGCATGGACCACACGTGCATTCTAGAATCCTTACCCCTGCGTCAATAAAATTCTGAAACAACCCCTCCTTAATAAGCATCTTAATAACCTGTCTGGAACCAGGGGATAAAAGGACATCTAACCCCTTATCTACATGTCTTCCTTCTAATATTTTTGCACTCATTTTTAAATCCAGATATGAAGAATTAGTACAAGAGCCAATTGCTACCTGATCCACCTTAAGCCCCTCAAGCTCCTTCACAGAAACAACATTATCTGGCATGTGAGGACATGCAACCATGGGTTCTATTTTTGATAAATCTATCTCAATAACATCATCATATTCTGCATCTTCATCTGCTTGTAAAGGAACAAAATCTTGCTTTCTTCCCATGAGCCTTAAAAACCTCTGTGTCTGTTCATCACTTGGAAATATAGAGGTGGTAGAACCAAGTTCTGCTCCCATATTTGTAATTGTAGCCCGCTCAGGAACAGTTAAACTTTTAACACCTGGTCCAGCATACTCCATTATAGCACCAACGCCACCTTTTACTGAAATTTTTTGAAGTAAATACAAAATTACATCTTTTGCAGAAGCCCATCCCTGTAATTTATTCTTTAAATAAACCTTTATAATTCTTGGCATAGGAAGGGTATATGGCTCCCCTGCCATGGCAAGTGCAACAGATAATCCCCCTGCACCCATGGCCAATGCACCAATTCCCCCTGCTGTGGGTGTGTGACTATCCGAACCCAAAAGGGTCTTGCCTGGTTTTGCAAAATTCTCTAAATGCAACTGGTGGCAAATACCATTTCCAGGAGGAGAAAATACTATTCCATATTTCATTGCAATACTTCTTAGATACCTATGGTCATCTGGATTTCTAAACCCAACCTGCAATGTATTGTGATCCACATAACTCACTGAAAGTTCTGTCTTTACTCTTGGAATCCCCAAGGCCTCAAATTGTAGATATGCCATTGTACCGGTGGCATCCTGAGTCAATGTTTGATCAATCTTGATTGCTATCTCTTCACCTGGGATCATCTTCCCATCAACCAAGTGAGCAGAAATAATCTTCTTCGCAAGGCTCATCCCCATACTATTTATCTCCTTTTTCTATTTTTGGTATCACAATATCTGAATAAACTGGCTCTATTTGAGAAAACCTATTAAATCCCACTAACCTTATCCTTGAAACTTTATTTAAAGACTCAAAACAATATCTAACAAAAAAGGTGTTACCCGATATCTTAAATCCCTTATCAGCCCTTGAAATCAAAACCTTTTTATCTGGTAAAAAAGGACACCTATAGCAACTCTCATTAAATTCTAATTCCAGCGCAATATCTTTTAGATTCTTTGTATTTCCTTCAATTTTTCCTGATATCTCTATGCAATTATCAATTACCTTGCCTTGTAGTCCATAAAATTTAAACCTCTCCTGTTCCACCACTGGAGCTGGCCAATATTTTTTACCACAACCTCCTAAAAAAATTACTAACATAACATAGACAAAGATATTAAGAGACATTTTTATCTTCACACCATCTCTCCTTCCATAAATATAGTATATCCAGCGCCTGTTTTGGTGTTAAATTATCAAGATTTAACTTCTTTAGTTCAGCAACCAATGGATGTTCTTTTGGCCCTTTTACTTCTTTACCCTGTCTTCTTTTTAATGTATCTAAAATGGAAATAGTATGGTGTTGCGTCCTTGATGCGCCTTTAACCTTTTCCATTCTATCTTCTAAAGATCTTAATATCTCCTTTGCCCTTTGAATAACATTTCTAGGAACTCCAGCAAGCTTTGCAACCTCTATCCCATAACTCTTATCAGCAGGTCCAGGCAAGAGTTTTCTTAAGAATATTATATCTCCTTTATATTCTTTTACTGCAATATTTAGATTTTTTATTCCTTGAACACGTCCCTCTAAATCTGTTAATTCATGATAATGAGTAGCAAATAGGGTCCTGATTCCACCATATTTTTGAGCAAGTGTCTCCACTACTGCCCATGCCAAAGATAGACCATCAAAGGTAGATGTGCCCCTTCCTATCTCATCTAATATAACTAAACTTCTTTTTGTTGAATGTCTCAAGATCCTTGCTGTTTCAAGCATCTCAACCATAAAGGTAGATTGACCGAGTGCGAGTTTATCTGAAGCCCCTACCCTTGTAAATATCCTATCACATATTCCAATTTTGGCATACTTAGCAGGCACAAAAGATCCCATTTGAGCCAAAATACAAATAATTGCAACCTGTCTTAAAACTGTTGATTTACCAGCCATGTTTGGGCCAGTAATAATTAATATCTTCTGATCCCCTATCTCTATGTCATTGGGAATGTAGTTATTTGATCCAATAAATGACTCAATTACTGGATGTCTTCCTTCTTTTATTACAATCTCAAGTCCATTATTTACCTCTGGCCGAGACCAATTGTATTTTATTGCACACTTTGCCATGGAGCAGTAAAAATCAAGTTTTGCAACTAACTTAGATACAGCTATTACCCTATCTTTAAATTGAGCCACTTTTTTTCTTAAATCAAGAAACAGCTCATATTCTAAGGACTTTCTCTTCTCTTCACTTGAGATTATCTTATTTTCAAGTTCTTTTAACTCTTCAGTAATATATCTCTCACTATTAACCAAGGTCTGTCTTCTTATAAAATATGAAGGGACATCACCTTTGAAACTCGCTGGCACTTCTAAAAAATACCCAAAAACCTTATTATACCCAAGCTTTAACTTTGATATCTTTGTCTTTTCCCTTTCTCTTTCCAAAAGCTCATTTAGCTTTGCCTCCCCATGTTCACTAAGCTCAATAAGTTCATCCAATCTTTCACAATAACCCCTTTTAAATAGGCCACCTTCAGTTATAATGTGAGGAGGATTTTCCCTTATAGATCTGTCCAGAAGATCATACAACTCTTCAAGATTGTCCCAACCCATTAAAATCTTTTTTAGTCCCAAGGGCAAATCTTCTCTTTGTTCTAAAAATTTTTTTATTACAGGCAGATTTTTCAAACTATTCTTTAGCCAATAAAAATCCTTGGGAGTTGCCCTATTTAAAAAAATCCTGTTTATAAGTCTCTCCAAATCATATATCTCTTTTAAATAATTTCTCAATTTCTCTACAACAGAGGGCTCATCTTTTAAATATTGAACAATATCTATCTCACTATTTATTTTATTTACATCTTTCAATGGGTATTTGAGTCTGTTGTGTAAAAACCTTGTGCCCATTGGGGTTAAGGTATTATCTAAAATATTTATCAATGTCCCAGGACCCTTTGATCCATCCAGTGTCTCAAATAGCTCCAAATTTTTTTCAGTAAGCTCATCTATTATTAAAAAATTATCTAGGTTTAATATCCGTATGGGGCTTATATGTGAAAGTGTCTCATTATGTGTTCTGGTCAAATAGAGTATCAAGGCACCACAAACAGAAATAAGCTCTTTTTGGGCCTCTATTTGGGGCAAAAAAATATTTTCCCCAGAAAATACCTCTTTTAACTTTGATCTGGCCCTCTTGAAATCAAACATAGTTAATGGAAGGTAGGTTATCTTGTTTTTTAAATAAGAAAATTCAGAAGGAGGTTGAAAATCCTGTGGACACAAGATTTCAGAAGGAGAAATCTTTGCTATCCACTTCCACACATCAGTTTCATCTTTTGAATAAAATCCAAACCACTCTCCAGTTGAGTAATCCAACCACGTAGCAGCAGAAAATCCACTTTTTTTGTCTGAAATGATAGATGCCAAAAAATTATTGTCCTTGGTTATAAGGGTGGACTCTTCAACAACTGTACCAGGGGTCAAGACCTTGGTTACTGCCCTTTTCACTATGCCTTTTGCCTTTTTGGGATCCTCTATCTGTTCACATATGGCTACTTTGTAGTTCTTCTCCAAAAGTATCTTTAAATACTCATCAACCGCATGATAAGGCACACCGCACATGGGCACAGGATTTTCGTCTTTGGGATTTCTAGATGTCAGTGCAATCTGAAGCTCTTTAGATGCAATTTCTGCATCTTCAAAAAAAAGCTCATAAAAATCTCCCATTCTAAAAAAAAGCAAGGCGTCTTTATAGTTTTCCTTAATAGATAGATATTGCGAAAGCATAGGGGTAATTTTTTTATCTGAACACATCTACTCCCTCTTAAAGGAAAGCTACAGATAAGGATAGTGCATTTAAAATTCAAGGAGGGCCTATAAGGCACATAGACCTTAAGGCCCGGTAAGGAACTACTATTAGTTACTCATCCTAGCTTTGTTGCTCTTGATCACTGCTTTCATCTTCCAAATATGATGACAGTTCCTCTTCCAGCTGAGCAACCCTGGATTTTAAAGTCTTTACCTCTGCAGAGAGCCTCAATTTTTCTACAAAAAGATATAAAAAGGTCAGGATCGCTCCAAGGGCAAAGGAGCACAAAAAATAGACATATAGGGGTATTGGGTTACTTTGCCATTTTGTACCCAAAAAATCAAAATTCAGTGGGATCTTATAAGTAATAAAGATTGAATTCTGGATAAAAAATACCACACCACACAAAAAAAGCAGCAACAAAACTAACGCCTTAATAAATTTCATACTCCTTCTCCTTTTTTATAATTGTTCAAAAAAAGGTTTTAACTTTTCATACGTTTTTTTTAGATGTTCAGGAATCACCATGGTCTCTGAAAAAATAGCCATAAAAGAGTGATCCCCTGTCCATCTTGGCACAAGATGAAAATGAAGATGTTCTTTAATTCCAGCCCCAGCAGCCTCGCCAATATTTAAACCGATATTTATTCCATGGGGCCTAAAGGCCTTTTTAAGGATAGTTACACATTTTGACATGGTAAGCATTATCTCATGAAGTTCTTGTTCATTGAGCTCATCTAAAGAATACACATGCCTATATGGAGTGACCATTATGTGACCACTACTATATGGATATTTATTCATAATAACAAAACAATGCTCCCCCCGCCACAGTATGAGTCTTTCTTCATCTTCTCCTTTTATATCCTTAATACAAAAAACACATTCATCTGGTTTTGGACCAAGTATATATTCTATTCTCCAGGGAGCAAATAACCTCTTCATAACCTAACCCTCTAACGATTCATCTCATTTATTATATTAATTACTTCTTTTGGATCTTTTGCTGGAATAACTCCCTCAATGTCTTTCCATCTTCCCATACCTATAACTGGCTTTCCTATTTTTTTGGCAAGCGCTATCTCTGATAAGGTCCCATATCCCCCAGATACTGCTACCACCACATCGCCATTTAATACAACCACAAAATTTCTCATCTCACCAAGGCCTGTTAAGATTGGATATGTAATATACTTATTTGCTTCTTTTATATCTCTACCAGGAAGTATCCCAAATGTAATGCCTCCACACATGGCTGCACCTTGAGCTACAGCCTCCATCACACCTGTACGGCCACCACAAAAGATAATATGCCCTTGTGTTGCAAGAAGCCTCCCCAATTCCATGGCTTGATTATAAATAGTTGAACAACATTCAGATGCACCGACTACAGAAACTCGCATTCTTATCCCCTAAAGGAGTTACTTTCTCTCATAACAAATAAACTTAACATTAGTGTAAGATTTTACTAATTATATTTGAAAAAAGCAACCCAAATTAGTTGGAATTTTTCTTTTCAACAAGTTTTTCAGCATACTCAAGTTGTGCCTCTCTAGAAGAAGCTATACCATCTATCTTTGCCCTTAACACTTCTTTTAAAATCTCTCCGAATATGGGCCCAGGATTTAACCCCATTTTTTTTAAATCATCTCCGGTAATGTCCAATTTTATATCTTTTAATTTACTTAAATAATGTGAAATATTCTTTCTCACTTTCTCCAATTTGGATGATGCCATTATAAACAACATTTCCTCAATTGGCACATTATGTAACAAAAAATATAATTCACTTTTAGGTCTATCTTTTTTCTGAAAAATATATAATTTATGTCTCAAACGAGGTATATCTTCTATTAACTGAACTATCTCTTCTTTTTGTGTTTTAGAAAAATTTAATCTAGTACAAAGTGAACTTATTTCAGAGGCAGAGCCCTCATAAATTAGTCCCAGGAAATACACAACCCATCTCTCAGGATTAGGAGATGTATATAAGAGCTTGTACCAATTTAATACCTCCCTTATCTCTTGTAAAACTTCAATTTTTGAAGAATTCAACTTAAGAACAGGATGGATCTGATAGAGTATATCAAAAGAATCAAGTCTTTTTAAACAAGCAATTGGATCTTCTTCTTCCAATATTAATTTTAATTCATGAAATATTCTGCTTCCTGACAACTTAGTCAACATATCCAGCTTCAGGGCATTTTTTATAAGCTTTTCTGTTTGGACTCCAAGCCTAAAATTATATCTTTGCTCAAACCTGATTGCACGAAGTATCCTTGTTGGGTCCTCTATAAAACTTAAAGAATGAAGCACCCTGATCTTTTTTTCTTTGATGTCCTTTTGCCCTCCAAAAAAATCCACCAATCTTCCGAAATGGTGGGGATTTAACTCAATTGCAAGGGCATTAATTGTAAAATCTCTTCTAAACAGGTCTAATTTTATTGAAGAAAGCTCCACAGTAGGAAGTGCAGCAGGATGCTCATAATATTCCAACCTTGCTGTAGCCACATCTATCCTCTGCCCATCTGGGAGTATTACAATTGCTGTTTTGAATTTTTCATGTGCCCTTATCCTGCCTCCAAGCTCTTTACTGAGGTGTACGGCAAATTTTATTCCATCTCCCTCAACCACTAGATCAATATCTAGATTGGGCCAGTTAAGTAAAATATCCCTCACAAACCCACCAACTGCGTATACAGTATAATTCAACTTTTGTGCTATCTCACCTGCCTTTTTTAAAAGATTATATACATTCTCAGGGAGTCTATTTTTCATTATTGCCTTTAAGTTTTTTTCCTGTCTTTTTTCAGGCAAAAATGTCTCAGGGATCCTGGCAGGTTCTTCAACCAGCCAATTTATTAGGTCTGTCCTGGTAATCACACCAACTACTTTACCGTTATCCACAACAGGGACCAATCTCTGTCTTTGATCTATGATAATCTCTATTAGTTTATACAATGTATCCTTTGGGGTTACCCAGGAAAAATTTGACCTCATATAATCTGACACAGGTAAATGACCAAGCTGGTGTGATGTTGCCTTATCTGCGATTTGATGTTCCAAAATACCTATACATCTTCCATTTTCTTTGTCCAATACAGGCACTGCCTTTAGTCCATAATGGGTCATAATGTGTGCTGCATTAGCTAGGGTCTCATTAGCTGTTACGCATATTGGAGGAGAAGACATCAAAAAAGATACCTTTATTTCAGGATTAATGTGGGAATACAAAAGTCCAAAGAGCTCATCTTCTACCTGAGACAAGGTTTTATCCTTTATTGTGGCAGAGGCAGCATAGGGATGGCCTCCTCCACCTAAAGATCCACAGATCTTTCCCACATCCACATGGGGAAGCCTGCTTCTTGCAATTACATGTATCCTATCTCGCATTCTCGCAATAACAAATATTAAAGAAATATTTTCTATTTCAATGAGCTTCTGCACAATAACTGCAAAATCCCTCACATACTCATCTGTAGAAATCTTAGATATATAAACTTCCACTCCATTTATTATGTGTTTTTGCATAGACTGAATGGTTTCATTTAAAAGCGTTAGTTGCTGGGCATCTAAATCTTTGTGCAAAAAATCAGATATAACAGTTACATCCATCCCTTTTTTTCTAAGCCATGCTGCTGCATCTAGATCGTGCTCTGTTGTGGATGAAAACAAAAAACCTCCTGTGTCTTCATAAATGCCCATCCCCATTATAGTGGCTTCTTCAGGGGACACATCTAAACCCTTTTGTCTTATCAAATCCACTAAAATTGCGGTTGCGGATCCCCATTGTTTCACAACCACATGGGATCCTTTTATATCTTCATCAGAATCTGGATGGTGGTCATATATGTGTATATCTAAATCTTTTTTTTTCAAGATATCCTTAATGTGAAATACCCTGGATAATTGTCTTGTATCACAAATCACTACCCTTTTTACATGATCTGGATCTATTTCTTTTACAGAATGAAAATTTAAAAGATAGCTTGCACTCTGGATAAAAAAATTCCTTATAGATTTCTCATGAGTCCCAGGAAATACTAAAATCCCATCAGGATACAACTTTCTTGCAGCAACCATGGATGAGATACAATCAAAATCCGCATTTTTGTGGCAGGTGATAATGGTCTCAGCTTTTATCTTTGTCTTCTTATCTTTCATAACTAGCCCTTATATTTTGACACTAATTCAATCAAGAGAGTTTGAGTTGTGCACCAATTTTTTATTTTAGTCAAAAATAACTTCTCACTCCCATCTTGGGTGATATTTTTTATGAATCTCAATCAACCTTTCAGTCTGCACATGGGTATATATCTCTGTAGTAGAAATATCTGCATGACCAAGCAGGATTTGAACAGATCTTAAATCACATCCCCCTTCTAGAAGATGTGTAGCAAAACAGTGCCTTAAGGTATGGGGGGACAATTTCTTTGTGATCCCTGCCTTTTTCCCATATTTTTTTATTATCTTCCAGATACCCTGTCTTGTAAGTCCCTTGCCTGATCTATTTAAAAAAACCTTATCTTCCTTTGGCCTAAACTTTTTTCTCCAAAAATTTATATATTCATCCAAAAGGGAAACAAGTCCAAGATGAATAGGAACAATCCTATCCTTATCCCCTTTACCTCTTACTTTTAAAAATCCAGTCTCAAAATCTATGTCAAATAAACTCAGCCCGCACACCTCAGAGACCCTGAGACCTGCACCATACATAACCTCTAAAAGTACCCTGTCCCTAAATCCCAGCTTATCCTTAGGTTCAGCGCTTTCAATCAGTCTTGTTACCTCTTCCACAGTAAGTACACTGGGAAGGGATCTCTCAAACTTTGGACCATCAAACAGCCTTGCAGGATTAGATGACACAATATCTAAGCTCACCAAAAAATCATAAAAATTTCTAATGGAACTTAACATCCTGGATAAGGACTTATTGGATAGTCCCTTTTGTTTTAACATCAAAAAGAATAAAAACAAATCATCTTCATTCACTTCTTCAACTTTAACTTTTTTATCTTGTAAAAAAGACACAAAATTCCTAAGATCTGACTCATAGGCGATAATAGAATTTTCAGCTAAGCCCTTGACCACTATCAGGTGTTCAATGTACCTATCTAAAAGAGGCTCATAATTTTCCATAATAATATTTACTACTGAATTGTTTCTATGATGAATAAGACTGCATTTATTTCCCTTGGTTCAAATTTGGGAGATACCTTTTTAAATCTTTCTCATGCACTCACTTATATTAAAAAGATCCCCAATGTGTTATCTATTCAAAGTTCTTCTGTCTATTTAACTGAACCTTTAGGGCTAAAAGAACAACCATGGTTTGCAAACCAAGTGGCAAAAGTTACCCTAACAGATGTAACACCTATATCCTTTTTAAGAGAATTACTCAAGATAGAGAAATTCCTTGGTAGAAAAAGAGAAATCAGGTGGGGTCCTAGAACCATTGATCTAGATTTACTCCTCTTTGACAAAGAAATTATAGAGTCCGAGGAATTGACCCTTCCACATCCAAGGCTCACACATAGGGCATTTGTACTTATTCCATTATTAGAGATAGAGCCAGAGGCAGTTTTACCAAATGGAGAAAAATTGCATTGTTGCCTTAAAAAGATTGATTTTTATATAAAAGGAAATAAGATCTGGCAAAAAGAATAATAAATAAAAAAAGGAGTTATTATGTTAAGACTTCTTATTGCTTTTATTGCAGGATATTTGCTGTATAAATTAATTACTGGAGAAAAAAAACACAAAACAAAGGAAGAGATTTCTAAAAAGGTTGCAACAGGAGAAATGGTAAAAGATCCCGTATGTGGAACATATGTGTCAACAAGCTCTGATATTAGAGTGAAAGATGGAGATAAGATTTATTATTTTTGCTCCTATGAATGCAGGGATAATTTTTTGAAAAAATTGGAAGAAAATAAACAAAAATAAAAAAAGGCGACCCAAAGGTCGCCTATATTGCAAATATCTGTGGCTTATACTTATCAATATTTATCTCTAGTTCTTTTTCATATATCTTTCCCAGCTCATAAGGTGTAATCTGCACAAGGCCCAAATTAAATGAACGTATAAAAAGATCCTGAAATATCTCCTTTGTGGACTTGTTCGTGGTAAATAGATAAACATATCCTTTTTTGAAATCCCATATAACATCAGTCACTGAAGGGACTGGTAATGTCTTTTGCAGTAATCTAAGCCTCAAATTTTCTTTTATCTCTTGTTTTTTATTTTTAGGTAAAAATTTTAAATCCTTATCTTCATCTGCTATTTCTTTTAGAGCAAGCTGATAATATTTTTTAAACACTGCTGGTGATATCTTCCTTTTATCTATTCTCAATGAAAAAACCACGTATTCCCCTTTATAAGGGGACGAGGTATTCCACATATTATCTAACATATTGTCAAAACAGACCCACCCAAAACTAAGCTCATCTACTACCTCGTCTATGTCCTGAAAACTAAACTTTTTTAAAAGGTCTGGGATATTCTCCCATAACCTCTCATCTACCTCCCCAACTATTTTATATCTGGTAATTGATGAAGAAGTAGAAAAAAATCCCACTATATAACCTCCATTATTTATTTAACTTTTCCTTTATTTTTTCCACAATATTTTCTGAAGTAAATCCAAAATGCCCAAAAAGGACCTTCCCTGGTGCAGATTTTCCAAATTCATCAATACCTATGACAATACCATCTTTTCCAACATATTTATACCATATTGGTGTAGATCCAGCTTCAACTGCCACAAACAAAGATGCATTATTATCAAGCACTTGATCCTTATATGCCTCATCTTGTTCTTCAAATATCTCCATGCATACCATGGACACCACTCTAGTAGATATCCCTTGTTCATTTAAGATCTTCGCAGCTTGCACTGAAATGTCCACTTCAGATCCAGTAGCAATTATGATTACCTGTGGAGGATATTTAGGTTCCTTAACTAAAATATATCCACCCCTTTTAGCACCTTGTACCTGATCCATGGAATTAAGTTGTTTCTTTAAGCCCTGTCTTGATAGGATAAGGGCAGACGGGCTGTTTTCATCCTTTAAGGCCGTTTCCCAACACACTGCTGTCTCAACAACATCACATGGCCTATACACCTTTAAATTGGGTATTAGCCTTAGAGAAGAAATGTGTTCTATTGGCTGATGTGTGGGGCCATCTTCACCAACACCTATAGAATCATGTGTCAACACGTATATGACCTTTTTTTTCATTAACGCAGATAACCTCATTGCATTCCTCATATAATCAGAAAAGACCAAAAATGTCCCACCATATGGGATAAATCCTCCATATAAAGCAAGGCCATTCATGATCCCTGCCATGGCAAATTCTCTCACACCAAAGTGGAGATAATTAGCATCCACATTGTTTTTTGAATAAGGCCTTGATCCTGACCACTTTGTGTTATTTGATCCAGAGAGATCAGCAGATCCACCAATTAGTTCTGGAAGTCTTTTCCCTATTTTTTCTAAAACCATACCAGATGCCTTTCTTGTAGCAACATCTATATCCTGAGCTAGAAATTCTTCTATCATGTTTTTAAAAAGATTGTCTAAATCTTTTGGAAGCTCCCCTTTTATCCTTCTTAAAAATTCTTCTGCATCCTCTGGATATTTTTCCCTGTATTTTTCAAAAAGTCTATTCCACTTATCTTCTAATTCTTTTCCCTTTTCTCGTGCGTCCCACGCCTTATAGATAGGATCAGGGATTTCAAATGGAGGATACTTCCACCCCAGATTTTCCCTTGTCTTTAACACCTCATCTTCTCCCAGAGGTGCACCATGGGTCTTTTCACTACCTGCAAGGTTAGGTGAGCCAAATCCAATTGTGGTTTTAAAACAGATTATAGATGGTCTTGAAACCTCTTCTCTTGCCTCTTTAATTGCCTTGAAGATTGCATCAGGATTGTGTCCATCTACATTATATATTACATGCCATCCATAAGCTTCAAACCTCTTTTTTATATCTTCAGTAAACCACAGATCTACCTTTCCATCAATGGTTATGTCATTATCATCATAGAGCAAAATAAGTTTCCCAAGCCCCCATGTGCCTGCTAAGGAGCATGCCTCATGGGAGATCCCTTCCATTAAACAGCCATCCCCTGCCAACACATATGTATAATGATCAATAATCTTCAAATCATCTTTATTAAATTGCTTGCCTAATATCTTTTCAGCAAGGGCCATACCCACTGCATTGGCCACTCCTTGACCCAAAGGACCTGTGGTGGTTTCCACACCATCTGTTGTTCCATGTTCAGGATGGCCTGGTGTCTTTGAACCTAATTGTCTAAAATTCTTTATATCTTCAATTGTGACATTGTAACCAGTTAAATGTAAAACCGAATAAAGAAGCATTGATGCATGACCATTTGAAAGGATAACCCTATCCCTATTTGGCCATTTTGGATTTAATGGATTATGACAGACAAAATCACGCCAAAGCACCTCTGCAATATCTGCCATTCCCATTGGAGCACCAGGGTGGCCAGACTTTGCCTTTTGAATAGCATCAATACTCAAAAACCTGATGGCATTTGCCAGCTCTCTTCTATCCATCTTTTCCTCCACAAAACCAATAAAATTGCAGGGATATTTCCCCTTGACCTGTGGAATTCAGGGATATAGACCTATCTTATCTGAGTCAACTATTTTTTTAAAAGGGGCTGTGATGCAAAAAAATATAATAATTTCACCATCACTTTTATCTTCAGATTTTGCAAACTTGGAAAAGGAACTCAAACTTTTAGAACAAGCAAGTGTGAAATGGGTACATTGGGATGTGATGGATGGACACTTTGTCCCCAATATCACCCTTGGCCCACCAATTATAAAAAAATGTAGACAAAAGACCTCACTTTTTTTTGATGTACATCTTATGATTGAACATCCTGAAAAATATTTAAACGCATTTAAAGATGCTGGTGCAGATCTTTTATGTGTCCATGCAGAGACCTGCACCCATCTAGATTCTGTTGTATCTAAGATTGATGAACTTGGAATTAAACCAGCAGTTGCACTCAATCCACATACCCCTGTGGAAATCTTGAAATATATCTTGCCAAAACTTTACATGGTCCTTATAATGAGCGTAAATCCAGGATTTGGGGGACAAAAATTTATCCCATATTCTATCCACAAGATAAAAAAACTAAGAAAAATGATTGATCAGCAGGGGCTGGACACCTTGATTGAGGTAGATGGAGGAGTCACTCTAGAAAATGTAAAGTCCATTGTTGAAGCAGGTGCAAATGTGGTTGTATCTGGCTCTGCATTTTTCAAACACCCCCCATATAAAAAAAGACATAGAGAGTTTATAGAAGCTATTTCAAAAAAATAAAAAAAGGATATGGTTATGAAAAAAATCATATGCATAATTTTATTTGTTTTTCT
>JAMOPG010000043.1 GCA_027064715.1 Desulfobacterales bacterium | reverse complement strand
TTTTAAAAGAAAACAGTCTCTTAATCCGGAGGTTGAAGGTTCGACTCCTTCATGGCCCATCAATAATTTCAGTAGATTAAAAGACTTTAATCTTTCATTCTAATACTAAAGTTGGAAAAATTTTCTATTCAACCCGGTCCCTGATCTTCTGTGAGTGATCAGGGACTTTTTTTCTCCACCGCACAAATGTGAGGTCCCACCATTTCCAAATCTTGACTAACTTAATAATAAAGAGTAACCCAATTTCAGTGAAAAAAAAGATTGATAACTATTAGTTGAGTTATTAAAGATGTAGTGTAGATACATCTAATGGGGTGAATAGAGGATTTTGCTATTCTGAGGAGTGCAGAAACATAGCAATAAGGGGTGTTAGAATGGTAAAAGTGTTAATTTTAGGTCAAGGATATGTGGCGAGTATATTTGCTGTGGGGTTAGAACGGATAAAATTGGGTGAGCTTGAACCTCACGGTGTGCCATTAAAAGATGAATTATCTATAAAGATTGATCAAATTGAAATAGTGGGAAGTTATGACGTGGACAAGGATAAGATAGGACAGAGTATTTATGATGTTGCAAAGAGATACCACAAAGGAAATGTGCCAGAGAGCCTAAAGCAGATTTTAATTAGAAAGGGGATTCACTTAAATAGCTTGAGAAATCTTTCAATAGCGACAGAAGGTTTAGATGACAACAATACATTAACAGATGCTGTGGATACTTTGGTCCAAGAATGGTTAGATATTAAACCCGATGTTTTTATTAATGTGTGTACAACTGAATCTTTTTTGCCATTTAATAGTAAAGAGGAATTGATTGATGCTATAAAAAAAGATGCTAAAGATAGGGTTACTGCCACTCAAGTTTATGTTTATGCTGCAGCACTTTATGCAAAAAAAGTTGGAGGAGCTGTTTTTGTAAATGCGATTCCAACCCTTATTGCAAATGATCCTTCTTTTATTTCACTTGCACAAGAAAGCAATCTAGTTATCTTTGGTGATGATGGTGCAACAGGAGCAACTCCTTTGACATCTGATATCTTAGCCCATCTTGCACAGAGAAATAGATATGTCAAAAGTATAGTGCAATTTAATATTGGTGGGAATAATGATTTTCTGGCATTAACTGATAAACAAAGAAATAAAAGTAAAGAGTATACAAAATCTTCAATTGTTAAAGACTTACTTGGATATGACGCACCTCATTATATTAAACCTACAGGTTACCTGGAACCACTTGATGATAAAAAGTTTATTGCAATGCATATAGAATACAAAAGCTTTAATGATGCAGTGGATGAGTTAATTATAAATGGTAGGATCAATGATAGTCCTGCACTTGCTGGACTTTTAGTGGATCTTGTAAGGCTTGGAAAGATATGTGTTCAGAGGAATACGTTTGGAACTGTATATGAGGTAAATGCCTTTTATATGAAAAATCCTGGTCCAAAGGAGATGGCAAGTCTTCCCAAGATTATTGCCTTTGAGAGATTAAAGCCCTGGGCAGGAATTAAGGAAAATTAAATACCTTAAAGGGAGCCTTAAAAGGCTCCCTTTTTTTATCTATTTTAAAGCAGCTTCAATTTTTGATAAGAGTTCTTGTTTGATAGTTTCAATATCCCTTGATCCATCAACTTCGATATATTTTGTCTTTCCTTCTTCTGCTAATTTCTTGAAATAATAAGCTGCAGCTAATGTGCCGGTTTTAGTATCATAGTAGATATCGTGTCTTTTGTTTATTGCAGCCTCGTCCTGATCATCTGATCTAATCTTTAATACGCCTCCACATATCCTGCACCTGTCACCAATTGGTTTAATTGCATCAATGTAGATATTATTTGGGTGATTGGGATCATTTTCACAAATTCTTCTTCCCATAATCCTCTTTTTTGCAGTCTCTCTGTCTAATTTGATCTCAACTACTAAATCGAGTTTCATACCTTCTTCTTGAAGTGCCTCCCAAAGTTTTTTAGCCTGTTCAATATTTCTTGGAAATCCATCTAAAAGCCAGCCATCCTTCCCTTGTTTTTTTAATGTTTCTAATACCATTGGAATTGTGATCTCATCAGGAACTAATTCCCCTTTGTCTATATATTCTTTTGCCTTTTTACCTAATTCAGTACCATTTTTAATGTGCTCCCTAAAAATAGCCCCTGACTCAATGTGAGCTAAATTAAACTTCTTCTTAAGCAAAGAACCTTGAGTTCCTTTACCACTGCCATTTGGTCCAAAAATAAGTACATTCATTTTTCTCCTCCTAGATAATTTTTTGTGTAAAAAGGTTTACAACCAATAGCAAATAGTTAGAGAAAATTATCACAAATTAATAGACCTTATATTAGGATGTTGTCAATAGTTTGAAAATAGAAAAATTGGGATTTAGTGGATTTAGGTACCATGCGTCTTTTTTTCTGCTGACCAGAATTTATGAAATTCTGTCTTTACAATCACTTTTTTGTGAGGCGTAAATTCCAGATTTACCTGAGCGTCCTTTAGATTTGCCCAGTTAAAAAGGATGTAAATAGGGATTAAAGTTATTCATTAAAGTTCTTTTGGTTTTGTAAAATATTGTTTGAATATCCCAGTGCATTATAATTTCTTTTTTAGAATTTAGATATAGATATTATTTTCTGTCAAGATTTTTGGCTAGAACTAAAATTATATACATAAATTTATGGACTAGCAAACCGCAGAAGATGGGTTGCTAGTCCAATATAATTGGCTGATTATTTAAGTCCCTCTTGTCTGTGTTTTTCTGCAATAGTTTCAGCCAATTTCTCTAAGGCTTTAAAATCAGCCTCTGAGGGCTTTCCTTTGGAAAGAACAGGTTCAATAACTTCCACTTTTAGATTAGGGATCATCTTTGCCAAAGTTTCTACTGTCTTTCCACCCCATCCATAGGAACCAATAATTGAAAGGAATTTTGTATTTGGCCTCAATGCATTTGCCAAAAATGCAGCATATGCAGCATAGGGGTGAGGTCCTGCCAAGAAAGTTGGAGTCCCAATAACTATAGTAGCTGCATCCACCAGGGCCATGGCAAGCTTTCCTATATCAGTAACAGCAAGATTGAACTGTTCTACCATAACACCTTTTTCAACAAGCGCAGATACAAGATAATCTACCATCTGCTTAGTGCTTTCATGCATGGATACATATGGGATGACCACTTTGTTTCTGGGCATTCCTAGCACCCACTCTTTATAGGCATCTATGATTAAAGAAGCCCTGGGATATATTTGCCCATGACTGGGAGCTATCATTTCTATGTCATAAGGAGCGAGCTTCTCAAGATTCTTTTGAATTACATTTCTAAAGGGCATCATGATCTCTGCAAAATAGCGTTTTGCTGCCTCCAACACTCGTGCTTCATCTGTAACAAATAAATCAGTAGTGGCAATATGGGAGCCAAAAAAATCACAGCTAAAAAGAATTTTGTCTTCTTCAAGATAA
>JAMOPG010000042.1 GCA_027064715.1 Desulfobacterales bacterium | reverse complement strand
TACACCTTCAAAAAATTCTATTTTTTCACCTGGCGCAAGTTGGACATACGCCTTTTTAAAACCACTTACCTTCCCTATAACCCTTCCAAACCTCTTTCTCAGCCTGGGCTTTTTATTTACAATCCTCACATCCTCTACCTTTACATTAAAGGCATTTTCCACTGCCCTTTTTATCTCTATTTTATTAGCATCCTTGTGAACTATAAAGGCCACTTGATTAGCCTGGTCCTTTAAATAAGTTGTTTTCTCAGTTATAACAGGCCTTATTAATATCTTTGTATAATCCATGGCTAAGCCAACCTTTGCTTTAAATTTTCAATTGAATCCTTTGTGATGACCAAATAATCATATTTCAACACATTATACACATCCACATCCTTAGCCAACATCAATTCAGTATCTGGAATATTTCTAACTGAAAGAAAAACGTTTTTATCCTCTTTATCCAAAACAATCAAGGGTTTTTTTACCTCAAGGGCATTTTTTATTTTTACAAACTCTTTTGTCTTTGGTTTTTCAAGAGATAACTTGTCTAATACTATGAATTTATTATTTTGCACTTTTGAAGAAAGTGCCATTTTCATGGCAAGTTTTTTTATCTTCTTGTTTACTTTAAAAGAATAATCTCTTGGTTGAGGACCGTGTACAACAGCTCCACCAACCCAAAGAGGAGATCTTATAGAACCAACCCTTGCTCTTCCAGTACCTTTTTGTCTCCAAGGCTTTCTTCCACCACCTCTTATAGTGGATCTAGTCTTCACACATGCTGTGCCAACCCTTTTTGCTGCAAGATGGGCCTTAACCACAAAATTTAATATTTCAGGTCTTACCTCTACATTAAAAATTTCATCTGGAAGATCAATTTCTCCCACTCTATTTTTATTTATGTCATATACACTTACCAATGTCATTTTTCCCACCTCAATTCTGCTTACGAATGTAAACTATTGAATTTTTCGGCCCTGGTACCTGTCCTTTAACAATTATTACATTCTTTTCAGGCCTTATATCAATGATTTCAATATTCTTATATGTCTTTTGCTCCACACCCATGTGTCCAGGCATCCTTTTACCTTTAAATACCCTAGAAGGATCTGCACATTGGCCAATAGATCCTGGGGCCCTATGTACTTTATGGTGACCGTGTGAATCTGGTGAACCACCAAAATTCCATCTTTTCATTACACCAGCAAATCCACGTCCTTTAGAAACCCCGGTAATCTTAACCTTTTCCCCAACTTTAAATAATTCAACATTCAATTCCTGACCCAATGAATAGTCATTTACATTATCAACCCTAAATTCTTTTAAATACCTATAAAATCCCTTTCCCGCCTTTGCTTGATGGCCTTTTAAAGGTTTATTTAATTTTTTTTCCTTTATTGGCTCAAACCCTAACTGGAGTGCGTTATAACCGTCTTTTTCCTCTGTCTTTAACTGAATTACTGGACATGGCCCAGCTTGGAGAACAGTTACTGCCACCCTACTGCCATCTCGTGCAAAAAAAGTTGTCATTCCGATTTTTTTGCCTATTAACCCTAAACCTTTCATACATTACCTCTCAAATTTTTAGAGCTTAATCTCTACATCAACACCAGCTGGTAAACTCAATTTACCTAAGGCATCTACAGTTTGCTGTGTGGGCTCTAAAATATCTAATAGTCTTTTATGAATCCTTATCTCAAACTGCTCTCTAGACTTTTTGTTAACATGCACAGATCTGTTTACGGTTATCTTATTAATTTTCGTTGGTAGGGGTATTGGCCCCACTACAGCTGCTCCTGTATTTCGTGCTGATTCTACTATCTCTTGCACAGCCTTGTCCAAGATTCTGTAATCATAGGCCTTTAGTTTTATTCGTATTCTATCACTTTGCATTGTTGGCATACTAACTACTCCTATTCTATAATCTCAGAGACTACGCCTGCACCTACTGTTCTACCACCTTCTCTTATGGCAAACCTCAATCCCTTCTCCATGGCCACTGGAGTTATTAATTCTACCTCAAACTGCGCATTATCCCCTGGCATTACCATCTCTACTCCCTCTGGTAACTTGATACTCCCTGTCACATCCGTTGTCCTAAAATAAAATTGTGGCCTGTAACCTGAAAAAAATGGAGTGTGACGACCACCTTCTTCCTTCTTTAAAACATATACCTCCGCATAAAACTTCGTATGGGGCGTAATTGTCCCTGGCTGCGCTAATACCTGACCTCGCTCTACCTCATCTCTCTTTATCCCTCTCAACAATATCCCTACATTGTCTCCAGCTTCACCCTGATCCAATGTCTTACGAAACATCTCTATACCCGTCACCACTGTCTTCTTCGTCTCTCCAAATCCTACTATCTCTACCTCATCTCCTACCTTTACAACTCCCCTCTCTATCCTACCTGTTACTACTGTCCCTCGCCCTGATATGGTAAATACATCCTCTATCGGCATCAAAAATGGCTTATCCTTCTCCCTTATCGGCGTTGGTATATACTCATCTACCGCTTCCATTAACTCAAATATACACCTCGCATCCTCACTATCTGGGTCATCACTCTCTAATGCCTTCAATGCACTTCCCCTTATTACCGGCACCTCATCTCCTGGAAAATCATACTGACTAAGTAACTCCCTTACCTCTAACTCCACTAACTCCAATAACTCCTCATCATCTACCTGATCCACCTTGTTCAAAAATACCACTATATACGGAACTCCTACCTGCCTTGCCAACAATATATGCTCCCTCGTCTGAGGCATGGGGCCATCTGTCGCCGCTACCACCAATATCGCACCATCCATCTGCGCCGCTCCTGTAATCATGTTCTTTATATAATCAGCATGACCCGGACAATCTACATGTGCATAATGCCTCTTCGGCGTCTCATACTCCACATGCGCAGTCGCTATCGTTATCCCCCTCTCCTTCTCCTCCGGCGCCTTATCTATCTCATCAAATGGCACATACTTCGCCGTACCATACTTCAACTCCAACTGCTTCGTTATCGCCGCCGTCAATGTGGTCTTACCATGATCTATGTGCCCTATCGTCCCTATGTTTACATGTGGCTTCCGCCTCTCAAACTTCTCCTTCCCCATAACTACCCCCTACTTCTTATTATTTCTTCAGCTACATTTGCTGGTACTTTTTCATAGTGATCAAACTGCATAGAAAACTGGGCCCTGCCTTGAGTCAAGGTCCTAATGGTAGTAGAATAGCCAAACATTTCTTTTAAAGGCACATAGGCCCTTATAATCTGAATTCCCATCCTGCTTTCCATGCCCGTGATTTTGCCCCTTCTGCTATTTAAATCCCCCATTACATCACCAACATACTCTTCTGGACAAAGTACCTCAACAGCCATAATAGGCTCAAGCAGTACAGGATGCGCATTCTTACAAGCCTCTTTAATGGCCATGGATGCGGCAATGTAAAATGCCTGTTCAGAGGAATCTACCTCATGAAACGAACCAAACACCAACCGCACCTTAATATCTATTAATGGGTATCCTGCAACTACCCCACTCTTAAGGGCGTCTTGAATACCCTTATCTATTGCTGGAATATATTCTTTGGGAATTACCCCTCCTACGATCTTATTTTCAAATATATATCCCTGATCAGGTGCAGGTTCAATTTCAATCACAACATGACCATATTGTCCTCTACCACCAGTCTGTTTTACAAATTTTGTGTCTGCCTTGGAAGGCTTTGTTATGGTCTCTCTATAGGCCACCCTGGGTTGTCCTATATTAGCATCTACTTTAAATTCCCTAATCAGTCTGTCTACTATTATTTCTATATGCAACTCACCCATCCCAGAGATAATTGTCTGCCCGGTTTCCTCATCCATCTTTACCCTAAAAGACGGATCCTCTTTTGCCAATTTTTGTAGTGCATTGCTTAGATTATCTCTGTCAGCCTTTGTCTTTGGCTCAATAGCAACATCTATAACTGGCTCAGGAAAATCAATACTCTCCAAAATAACTACTTCTTTTGGGTCACAGAGAGTGTCACCTGTGGATACTGTCTTGAGTCCCACTGCAGCTACTATATCGCCCGCCCATGCCTCTTTTATCTCTTCTCTTTTATTAGCATGCATTTTTAACAATCTTCCAATGCGTTCTTTCTTCATATTAGAGGCATTTATCAATGTCATTCCTGACTCTATGTGGCCAGAATAAATCCTCAAAAAGGTCAAATGTCCAACATAGGGATCAGTCATTAATTTAAAGGCCAAAGCCTTTAGTGGTGCATCATCTCTACATTCACAATAAATTTTCTCACCTGTATCGGCCCTTTTTGCCTCTACTGGTGGCAAATCAACAGGTGATGGCAAAAAATCGATTACAGCATCAAGAAGTGGTTGGATGCCTTTATTTTTAAATGCAGCACCACATAGAACAGGGGTTATTTTTAAATTAATAGTACTCTTTCTAATGGCCCTGATGAGCCTCTCCACATCTATCTCTTCATTGGAAATATATAATTCCAGGATTTCCTCGTCTTCTTCAGCAACAGACTCTATTAAATAATTTCTCCAATATTCTACTTCCTCTCTAAGATCTTCAGGAATCTTATCCGAAAATACTTTTTTGCCCAATGTCTGTTCATCAAAATACATTGCCTGATTGTGAATAAGGTCTACAACGCCCTTAAAATTTTCTTCCTTTCCAATTGGTATTTGAATAGGGACTGGCTTTGCCTTAAGCCTTTTCCTGATCATCTCTACTACCCTAAAAAAATCTGCCCCTACCCTGTCCATCTTGTTCACAAAAGCCAATCTGGGCACTCTATATTTATCTGCCTGTATCCATACTGTTTCAGACTGAGGCTCAACTCCTCCAACAGCACAAAAGACCGCTACTGCACCGTCTAAAACCCTTAAAGCCCTCTCTACTTCTATTGTAAAATCCACGTGTCCAGGGGTATCAATTATGTTGATTCTATGGCCTTTCCAAAAACAAGTGGTTGCTGCAGAGGTAATTGTTATACCCCTCTCCTGCTCTTGAACCATAAAATCCATAATGGCCTCACCATCATGAACTTCCCCTATCCTATGAGATACTCCTGTGTAAAAAAGGACCCTTTCAGTTGTAGTAGTCTTTCCCGCATCAATGTGCGCCATGAAGCCTATATTTCTCTGTTTCTCTATTGGAACTATTCTTCCCACAATCCACCCCAAAATAAAAATTTACCATCTAAAATGGGCAAATGCCCTATTTGCTTCAGCCATTCTGTGAGTATCTTCTTTTTTCTTTATTGCAGCACCTCTGTTATAGTAAGCATCAGTCAACTCCGCACTTAGGCGTTTAACCATTCCCTTCTCACTTCTCGCTCTCGCGGCTGATATCAACCATCTGATTGCCAATATTTGTTGCCTTCTGGGGTCCACTTCCACTGGTACCTGATATGTAGCACCACCCACCCTTCTAGGCTTTACTTCCACCTCTGGCTTGACATTATTTAACGCCTTTTCAAAAGCAACTAGAGGATCTTCTGAAGTATTTTTTGCAAGCTCTTCCATTGCTTGATATACTATTTTCTCTGCCTTACTCTTTTTCCCATCCTTCATAATGCAGTTAATGAATTTTGTTACTACTTTACTATTGTATCTTGGATCAGGCAGAACTTCTCTTTTTGGCACCGGTCCTTTACGTGGCATATCACCTATCTCCTTACAAAATTATTTTGGTCTTTTAACTCCATATTTAGATCTACTCTTTCTACGATCTTTAACACCAGCAGCATCTAAGGCACCACGTATAATTGTATAACGCACACCAGGAAGGTCTTTTACACGACCACCCCTTACAAGTACCACAGAATGTTCCTGCAAATTGTGACCCTCACCAGGGATATAACAAGTAACCTCTATTCCATTGGTTAACCTAACCCTGGCCACTTTTCTTAGAGCTGAATTTGGCTTTTTAGGGGTAGTGGTATAGACCCTTACACACACACCCCTTTTTTGTGGACAACCTTGCAGTGCTGCTCTCTTGTTAGGACTCTTTATTTTTTCCCGTCCCATTCTCACCAATTGATTTATGGTTGGCATTAACGCCTCCTCCTAAGTATCAATAATTACAAATTTTATTCTACAAAGAAATCTCGCCATTCCTTAGCACCTTCATATCCTACAAAAAGTAGAGAAAAGGATTCCTACCTTATTTTTCTATAACTGTCAATGTTCAGCAAATAAGAATCTCTATTTTTTAACTATTCTTCATCTGTCCATATCTCTTTTTTTAGTTCATCAAGCAATAATTCAGGTTTTTCTGGTTGCTCTGGAACATCGATTTCTATATCTAAGTAAGGTCTAAAGCCTGTGCCAGCAGGAATCAATCTTCCTACTATCACATTTTCCTTAAGTCCCCTTAAATAATCAACCTTACCCTGGAGCGCAGCTTCAGTTAAAACCTTAGTTGTTTCCTGGAATGAAGCAGCTGATATAAAGGACTCAGTGGACAAAGATGCCTGAGTAATTCCAAGAACTAAGGGCTCTGCCATGGCAGGTCTTAATCCCTGGGAAATAACCCTCTCATTTTCTTCCATAAACACGTGCTTTTCAACATGTTCCCCAAGTAAGAATTTGGTATCCCCAGGATCAATTACGTGTACCTTTTTGAGCATCTGTCTCACAATTATTTCAATATGCTTATCATTTATATTAACACCTTGATATCTATATACTTCCTGAATTTCATCAACTAAATATTTTGCAAGAAATTTCTCACCTTTTATTTTTAAAAGATCATGAAGATTAGGTGATCCTTCTGTTAAAAAATCTCCTGCTTTTACATAATCCCCTTCTTGAACCAATATGTGTCTGCCCTTTGGAACTAAATATTCTTTTTTCTCTCCAGTTTCAGGAGTAATAATAATCCTTCTTTTACCTTTGAGATCTGGCCCAAAACTTACTATTCCATCTATCTCTGAAATTATAGCCATCTCTTTCGGCTTTCTCGCCTCAAAAAGCTCTGCTACTCTAGGAAGACCACCAACAATGTCTTTAATCTTAGCTGTTTCCCTTGGTTTTCTTGCTATGATATCTCCAGCATGCACCTGTTGTCCATGTTCAACCATTATAATAGCGCCAACTGGTAGATAAAATACAGCTTCTATAGTGGAATTTGGTCTTTTCTTTATCTCTCCTTTTTCATCAACTATTGCAATACTTGGCCTGTAAGATGTTGCTCTGTATTCTGTTATAGTTTTAGTGGCCTTATTTGTTATTTCATCCACCTTTTCTTCATAGGTTATACCCTCTACAATATCAGTGTATTGCACTATCCCATCCACATCCACTATAAAAGGCTCTTGGAATGGATCCCATTCAGCAATCAATTTTCCCTTTTCAACTTTCTCATTATTTTCCACATAAAGCTTTGCACCAACCGGTAATGTATATCTTTCCCTTTCTCTTCCCTGTTCATCTACAATTCCAACTTGTCCATTTCTGCCAATTACCAGCAATAGTCCATCTCTATTTCGTACTGTTCTCACCCCGTGAAAAACCACTGATCCTGCATATCTGGCAACTATTGAAGATTGTTCTATTTCTTTTGATGCAGTTCCTCCTATGTGAAATGTACGCATTGTTAGCTGAGTTCCAGGTTCACCAATAGATTGAGCTGCAATAATCCCCACTGCCTCACCAACATTAACAAGATGTCCTCTTGCTAGATCCCTTCCATAACAATATGCACATACTCCGTATCTGCTCTTACAGGTAAGTACAGAGCGAATGATCACAGAATTTACACCAATTTCATCAATCAGCTTTGCCTTCTCTTCATCAATCATGGTATTAGCTGGAATAATAACCTCGCCAGTTTCTGGATGAAACACATCCATAAGAGCGATCCTTCCAACTACCCTATCATATAGTTGCTCTACCTCACCTGGTCTTATCTCTCTTCTAATCTCTATTCCATCAACAGTTCCGCAATCTAATTCTGATACTATGACATCTTGAACCACATCAACCAATCTTCTTGTAAGATAACCTGAATTTGCTGTTTTCAACGCTGTATCAGCAAGTCCTTTTCTTGCTCCATGTGTTGATGTAAAATATTCTAAAACTGATAATCCCTCCCTAAATGAGGAAATAATTGGGGTTTCAATGATCTCTCCAGAGGGTTTAGCCATAAGTCCTCTCATACCTGCAAGCTGCCTCATCTGATCTGGATTCCCTCTAGATCCTGAGTGACTCATCATGTAGATCGGATTTAGACTTTCATCTTCAACCTGTTCATTTGTCTCTGGATTGACTCTAATCTCTTTTGAAATCTGCTCCATCATTGCCTTTGCAACATCGCTAGTAGCCTTGGTCCACACATCAACGATCTTATTATATCTTTCAGTTTTGGTGATTATACCTTCTAAATGTTGCCTAATTATCTCTTCTGTCTCAGCTTGTGCTTGTGCTATAATCTCCTTCTTTTTATCAGGTATCTGTAAATCCTTTAATCCTATTGTCACTCCAGCCCTAGTTGCATATTCAAATCCCAAATCCTTCAATTTGTCACATAAGATCACAGTAGCTTTAGTTCCAGCAAGACGATATGTTTCACCAACAAGCTTTGCAATGGCCTTTTTATTCATTGTTTTATTAACTAAATCAAATGGCACATTTTCAGGTAAAAGTTCTCCAATCAAGATACGACCTGGCGTGGTTTGTACAAGTTTTCCATTTATCCTGACTTTTATTTTTGCATGAAGGGATACTACTCCTGCATCTAAAGCAGAAATTACCTCCTCTGAATCAGCAAATATCTTACCCTCGCCCTTTTCAAAAGAGCGCATAAGAGATAGAAAATAGAGACCTAATACTATATCCTGAGTAGGAACTATTATTGGTTCACCATTTGCTGGAGATAAAATATTATTAGTTGACATCAAAAGTACCCTACATTCTATCCGCGCCTCTATAGATAACGGAACGTGGACAGCCATTTGATCCCCGTCAAAATCAGCATTATAAGGAGGACACACCAAGGGATGAAGTTGTATGGCTTTTCCTTCCACCAAAATTGGTTCAAAGGCTTGAATACCGAGTCTATGCAAAGTAGGAGCCCTGTTTAAGAGGATAGGATATTCCCTAACTATCTCTTCCAACACATCCCAAACAACAACATCTTCTCTTTCCACCATCCTTTTCGCACTTTTTATTGTGCTTGCATAACCTTTTTCTTCTAATTTATTATAAATAAATGGCTTAAAAAGCTCCAGGGCCATCTTTTTGGGAAGACCACATTGATGAAGTTTTAGTTTTGGTCCAACAACAATTACAGATCTACCAGAATAGTCCACCCTTTTTCCAAGAAGATTCTGTCTGAATCGCCCCTGTTTTCCTTTAATCATATCACTTAACGACTTTAAGGGTCGGCCATTTGTTCCTGTAATGGCTCTACCCCTCCTACCATTGTCCAGGAGCGCATCCACTGCCTCTTGAAGCATTCTTTTCTCATTTCTGATTATAATATCTGGAGCTCCCAACTCCAATAGTCTTTTTAATCTATTATTTCTATTTATTACACGCCTATATAAATCGTTTAGATCACTGGTTGCAAATCTGCCCCCATCTAATGGAACAAGTGGTCTTAAGTCTGGAGGTATAACAGGCAGCACCTCTAAAATCATCCACTCTGGCCTGTTCCCAGATTCAATAAATGCCTCAACTATCTTAAGACGTTTGGTAATTTTTTTCTTTTTATTTAATGACTCTGTGCCCGCAATTTCTTCTTTTAATTCGTCTCTCAACTTCTCTAGGTCAATCTCTTCTAGGAGTTCTTTAATCGCTTCAGCCCCCATTCCTACTCTGCAAGCATCTTCACCATATTTTTCTATTATCTGAATATATTGATCTTCTGACAAAAGTTGTTTTTTTCTAAGAGAGGTCTCCTTTGGATCTAAAACTATATAAGACTCAAAATACAGGACCTTCTCTACCTCACTCATGGTGAGATCTAACATGAGACCAATTTTAGAAGGAATGGATTTTACATACCATATATGTGCAACAGGAGCAGCTAATTCAATATGGGCCATTCTTTCTCTTCTTACCTTTGAAGAAATCACCTCCACACCACATTTTTCACATACAATACCCCTGTGTTTCATCCTTTTATATTTTCCGCAATTGCACTCATAATCCTTCACAGGTCCAAATATCCTTGCACAAAAAAGTCCATCCCTTTCAGGTTTAAAGGTCCTGTAATTAATGGTTTCTGGTTTTTTCACTTCTCCATAAGACCATTCCCGAATCTTTTCTGGAGAAGCAATTGATATTTTTATTCCTATGAGATCTTGACTAGAAATCTCTTCTTCTGTGCTACCTTGCATAATATAGAGTTCATCTAATGACATATATTATCTTCTCCTTGAAAATTTTTTATTGCAAGGCAATAAATTTCCTTAAAAATTATAGGTCTACAACCTTCTTCTTACTACTTTTCTTTCTCTTATCAATAAGTAGCTCCACATCTAACCCCAGGGCCATTAGTTCCTTTACCAAAACATTAAAAGACTCTGGCATAGCTGACGTGAGATAATTTTTACCTCTTACAATATTTTCATACATCTTCACCCTGCCACTAACGTCATCAGATTTCACTGTTAGAAATTCCTGCAACAAATAAGCAGCTCCATAGGCCTCAAGTGCCCAAACCTCCATCTCTCCCAGCCTCTGACCACCAAATTGGGCCTTTCCGCCTAAAGGTTGTTGTGTAACAAGGGAATATGGCCCAGTTGATCTTGCGTGAATCTTTTCATCGACTAAATGGTGGAGTTTCATCATATAGATATAGCCAACAGTTACAGGATGATGAAAAGGTTCTCCTGTTCGTCCATCGTAAAGAGTTACTTTCCCATCCTCAGGAAGCCCTGCCTTATTTAGAAGATCCCAAATCTCATTTTCTTTTGCCCCTTCAAATACAGGGGTTTGGGAAATAATTCCACTTTTTAGTTTTCTCACCTCTTCAACCAATTCCTCATCACTCATTTGGTCAATAAGTTCACAGGTTTCCTTATCCTCAAAAATCTTTTTAAGCTCTCCTCTCAACTTATCATAATCAACAACCTTGTTTGCCATTTCAGCAAGCTGTTCCCCTAACTCTTTTAAACCCCATCCTAGATGGGTCTCCATAATCTGACCGATATTCATACGCGAAGGAACACCTAATGGATTCAACACAATGTCAACAGGAGTTCCATCCTTGAAAAAGGGCATATCTTCAACTGGGAGTATACATGATACAACACCCTTGTTTCCATGACGACCAGCCATCTTATCACCAACACTTATTTTCCTTTTAATAGCTACATACACCTTTACCATCTTGAGCACACCAGGTGGCAAATCGTCACCTTCTACAATTTTAGCCCGCTTTTTCTCGTATATTCCCTGTATGAACTCTATTTTTCTATTATAATCTTCTAAGATCTCAGCAACCTTTTCATTAACTTCCTTATTCAAGAACGCATTTTTTAGCTTTTTCAAAGGAATTTTATAAAAGACCTCTTTTTTAAGTGGCTTATTTGCCTCTGCAGTGACTTTTCCTTTTTCCTGTAATATAATTGTCTTACCTAGATTTTTCCCTTTAATAACCTCCCACAACTTTTCCCTTATTGAATTAGTAACACCTTGAATATGAAGCCTCTCTTTTCTCTCTATTTCTTTTAATTCTTCCTGTTCAATGAGTTTGGTCCTTTCGTCTTTTGGAGTTGAGCGCCTATTAAAGACCTTGACATCTATAACTGTTCCCTCAATGCCTGGTGGCACTTTCAAGGATGTATTTTTTACATCCCTAGCCTTATCTCCAAATATAGCCCTGAGTAATCTTTCTTCTGGGGTAAGCTGTGTTTCACCTTTAGGTGTGATCTTACCAACTAATATACTCTCAGGCTTAACCTTTGCGCCAATTCTAATTATACCACTTTCATCTAGATCCTTTAACATATCCTCACTTACATTGGGAATATCTCTAGTAATCTCCTCAGGTCCAAGCTTGGTGTCACGGGCAACAACTTCAAATTCCTCTATATGGATAGAAGTAAATACATCGTCACTTACACACCTTTCAGAAATCAAAATTGCGTCCTCAAAATTGTAACCACCCCATGGCATAAATGCCACTAAAAGATTCTTACCCAAAGCCAACATCCCATCTTTAATACATGGACCATCAACTAATATCTGATTGGCCTTGACCCTGTCGCCTGCTTTAACTATAGGCGACTGATTATAACAACTGTTTTGATTAGATTTCTGGAATTTCTCAAGATCATATATTACTACTCCACCTGTTTCAGGCGAGATAGATTCATCATCATATCTAATTATCATTGTCTTGGCATCAACAAACTCTACCACTCCATCGCCTTGTGCCAAGATACAATTCCCAGAATCTCTTGCAACAATTGGCTCCATTCCAGTGCCAACCAAAGGAGGTTCTGAAATAAGTAAAGGAACTGCCTGGCGTTGCATGTTAGAACCCATTAAGGCCCTGTTTGCATCATCATGTTCCAAAAATGGTATTAATGATGATGATACTGAGACAATCTGTTTTGGAGAAATATCCATGAGAGTCACACGATTTTTATCAACAACAACAAATTCACCATGTTCCCTTGCAGGAACCATATCTGGAATAATATTTCCCTCATCATCTATCTGATCTGTGGCCTGAGCTATTATCTCATTCTCTTCTTCCATCGCATCTAAGTATACAATTTCATTTGTAATTTTACCATCTTTTACCTTTATATAAGGTGTTTCAATAAAACCATATTGATTTACCTTAGCATAGGTTGTTAAGGAAACTATCAGTCCAATGTTTGGTCCTTCAGGAGTCTCAATTGGACAAATTCTACCATAATGGCTAGGATGTACGTCTCTTACTTCAAATCCAGCACGTTCCCTTGTAAGTCCTCCTGGACCTAAAGCTGACAGTCTTCTTTTATGAGTTACTTCTGATAAAGGATTCGTTTGATCCATAAATTGAGAGAGCTGAGATGTTCCAAAAAACTCCTTTATAACTGCAATTACAGGCTTTGGATTTATCAAATCATGGGGCATTAATGTAGAGACCTCTTGCTGGCTCATCCTCTCCTTAATCGCCCGCTCCATGCGCACAAGTCCAATCCTAAACTGGTTCTCTACAAGTTCTCCAACAGGTCTCACCCGCCTATTGCTTAAGTGATCTATATCGTCTTTTGGTCCATGTGTGTCTTTTAGGTGTATAAGTTTTTTTACAGTGAGAAGGATATCTTCATTTGTGAGTATCCTGACATCCATGGGCACATTGTGTCCCAATCTTCTATTAAGCTTATATCGACCAACTGGCGATAAGTCATAATACTCTGGATTTGAAAATATGTTTTCAAAAAATGTCTTGGCAACATCTGGGGCAGGTGGAGAGGATGGTCTAAGTCTCCTAAAAATTTCTATCTGAGCACTTTGTTGATCCGTGGTCTTATCAAGTTCCAATGTCTTTACTATAGATTCAGATGTATCCATTCCCTTTGTATGGAATACCACCAATGAAAAATCTTGTTTTGAAGAAATTAGATCCAAAAGTTCTGGAGTAACAGGGTCACCAACACTTGCAAGGACTTCACCAGTATCCTCATCTATAACTTCCTGCGCCACATATTCTCCAATTACACTATTTGGATCTACCTCAATCCATTTAACACCTTTTTTAACCAGTCTGTTCCACATCCCACGATTTAATTCAGATCCTTTATGAAATAACAGCTCTCCCTCATTATCATATATGTCAGCAAAGACCTTTTCTCTTCTAAAAAATCCTTTTTTAACCTCTCTAAAGACCCTACCACCTTTAAAACTATATGTCTCTTTTTCGTAAAAATAATTTAATATCTCTTCTTTAGTAAGCCCCATTGCTTTAAAGAGAATTGTTGCAGGCATTTTCCTGCGTCTATCAATTCTCACATACAAAATATCTCTGTGATCAAATTCAAAATCTATCCATGAACCCCGCATGGGGATAATTCTTGCATTGTATAATACCTTTTTACTGCTGTGGCTTTTACCTTCATCATGATCAAAAAGTATACCTGGGGACCTTTGAAGCTGATTTACTACCACACGCTCTGTCCCATTAATTATAAATGTAGCTCTATCCGTCATTAAAGGAATAGTTCCAAAATATATATCTTGCTCTTTTATGTCCCTTATTGTCCTCGTTTCTGTCTCTTCATCTATATCATATACAATAAGCCTTACCTTAAGCCTAATGGGCGCCTCGTATGTAAGCCCTTTGATCTGACACTCTTTTACATCATATTTGGGCTCACCAATCTCATAGCTTACATATTCTAGTTGAGCTGTTTTGTAAAAATCCTCTATTGGAAACACAGATCTAAACGCAGCCTCAAGTCCAATATCCTCTCTCCTGTTTGCTGGTGGAACATCTTTTTGCAAAAACTCTTCATATGATCTTTTTTGCAATTCAAGTAAATAAGGGATATCTAATAATTGTTTTATTCTTCCAAATTTTTTAATGAGTCTTGCCATAGCCACACCTTAATGTATTTTATTTTTTGATTTTTAATTATTGGGAGAGAGAAGTTTCCATTCTCGGTGGGATCAAAGTAAGGGCAGTGGCCCAATATACCACTGCCCTTATATATATTTTTATTCTTTACTTTAATTCTACAGTTGCCCCAGCTTCTTCAAGCTGTTTTTTGGCTTCTTCTGCTTCTTCTTTTGACACTCCTTCTTTTATTACAGAAGGCACTTCATCAACCTTGGCCTTTGCCTCTTTCAATCCAAGGTTAGTCAATGCCCTAATTGCTTTAATAACATTTATCTTATTACTACCTACTTCTTTTAGTATTACATCAAATTCTGTCTTTTCTTCTTCCTGTTGCGCAGCTTCTCCACCTCCACCAGCAACTGGTGCCACTGCTGCCACTGGTGTTGCTGAGACACCAAACTTTTCTTCCAGTTCCTTAATAAATTCAGAAAGTTCAAGTACAGTCATGTTTGAAATAAATTCAATAACCTGTTCTTTTGTAATCTCTGCCATTTTTTCCTCCTTAAAATTTGGCTTTGGCTTTTTATGCCTTTTTCTCTTTAATCCCATTTAATACATTCAAAAGACCCCTTAGCAGATTGGCAAATAGGGTTACAAAGTTGGTTGGTACAGCATTTAACGTACACAACATCTGGGACAATAACTCTTCCCTTGAGGCCAGCTTTGACAATTGCTCAATTTTTGCCTCATCCATTAGCTCTCCTTCAAAGGCGCCGAACTTGATAACAAAATCGTTGTTCTCTTTTTTATACTCTTTCAGAACCTTTGCTGCTACCACAGGATCGTCATAACCAAAAACAAAAGCACAATTTTCCTTTAGATGGTCAGAGAGTATTTCAAATTCACTATCTTTAAGCGCAATACGAGCAAGTGTGTTTTTCACTACAGAAAAATCAACTCCCTTTTCCCTGAGCATATTTCTCAACGTTTCCATCTCCGCAACACTCATGCCTTTGAAGTCAGTGACCAATATAATGCTGGCCTTTTCAACCTTTTCTTTTAATCTCTTTATAATTTCTGCTTTCTCTGCCCTTGTCTTACTCACAACCTCCTCCTGGTTTTCTCTAAAAGAGCCAAAGCCGGTCTCGGCAGGCAATATTTAAAGACTTGTCAGTCCACCTGCTGTCTTTGACTCTTATTTATTATTTTTTAGAGCCCTGCTAGATAAGACCCAACTTTAGAAACATCTATTGAGATACCTGGGCCCATAGTAGTTGAAATGGATATACTTTGAAAATATGCCCCCTTCAATCCCGAGGGTTTAGCCTTATTTATACTATCCAATAAGGTAAGAATATTTTCTTTTAATTTCTCTGGCCCAAATGAAACCTTGCCTACAGGTGCATGAACAATACCGGCCTTCTCTACTTTATATTGCACCATTCCTTTTTTTAATTCTTTAATTGTCTTACCAATCTCAAAGGTAACAGTTCCAGCTTTTGCATTGGGCATTAGCCCTCTTGGTCCTAATATTCTCCCAATCTTACCAACCTGAGCCATCATATCTGGGGTAGCAACTGCTTTATCAAAATCGAGCCAACCTTCCTGTATCTTCTTAACTAAGTCCTCAGCCCCAACAAAGTCAGCTCCTGCATCAATGGCCTCTTGTTGTTTTTCTCCTTTACAAAAGGCTACTACTCTCACTTCCTTACCAAGTCCATGAGGCAATGACACAGCGCCCCTTATCATTTGGTCAGCATGCCTTGGATCTACACCTAGTCTGATTGCTATATCCACTGTTTCATCAAAATTAGCATATGCTATTTCAACTGCCAATTTTACTGCTTCCTCTAATTCATACTTCCGAGGCTCAACCTTCTTTTTGGCCTCTATGTATTTTTTTCCTCTCTTTGCCATAGTTAGTCTCCACTATTTTACTACTTCTATTCCCATGGAACGGGCAGTACCCATGATTATCTTTACAGCAGCGTCTAGGGTATTGCAATTTAAATCTGGCATTTTTACCTTTGCAATCTCCTCCACTTGTTGCATGGTCACCTTGCCCACCTTATCTTTATTGGGAACACTGGATCCTTTATCCACTTTAGCGGCCTTTTTTAAAAGCACCGAAGCAGGAGGAGTCTTGGTTATAAATGTAAATGAACGATCTTGATAAACAGTAATCTCTACAGGAATTATCATCCCTTTTTGATCACTTGTTTTTGCATTAAAGGCCTTGCAAAATTCCATGATATTTACACCATGCTGTCCAAGAGCAGGACCCACAGGAGGAGAAGGATTTGCTGCCCCAGCTGGTATTTGTAACTTTATCTTTGCTATTACTTTTTTTGCCATAACTACCTTCCTTCCATCAAATAAGCTAATCTATTACTGTGTCTTTGTGACTTGCACAAAATCTAATTCCACAGGGGTACTGCGACCAAAAATCGACACTATAACCTTTATTGTTCCTTTGTCGTGATTTACTTCTTCTATATAACCGTCAAAATTTGCAAAAGGCCCATCTATGACCGTTACTCTGTCACCAGGCTGAAAATCATATTTGGGTCTTGGTTGCTCTTGTCTCTCCTCAATCAATTTTAACAAAAACTCAGCTTCAGAATCCTTTAAGGGTACAGGTCTTGTCTTATTGCCTATAAACCCTGCCACCCTTGGTATTTGATTTACCATATACCAAGATTCATCAGTCATTATCATTTTGATTAAAACGTACCCTGGATAAAACTTTCTAGTAGAGGTCCTTTTCTGACCTTTTACCATTTCCACTACTTTTTCAGTGGGAACTATAACATCTTCAATGAGCCCTTTCGCCTTACCTTTTTTAATCATCTCTTTTATGGTCTTTTCCACCTTGTATTCGCTACCACTAAGTGTTTGAAGAATATACCACTTTGCCTTTTTTTCTTTTTCTTCCATGGCTTGTGTATTGACCTCTAAGCTAAAATAATTTGAATTATCTTGGACAAGATGATATCAACCAACCCAAGATAAAGTGCAACAAAAAAAACTAAAAACAACACTGATGTGCAGGTGGCAATAGTCTGTTGTTGGGTGGGATATGTCACCTTTTTCAATTCAATCTTAGCTTCTTCTAAAAAAGTCAGCCACCTACTTATGATCGTCCTAGCTTGCTTATTTTTTTTATCCTTTTTCATGACCTTTCCAAAAAAATTGGCAGGCCAGGAGGGATTCGAACCCCCAACCCTCGGATTTGGAGTCCGATGCTCTGCCAATTAGAGCTACTGGCCTGCGCTTCTAATTTTATTTAGACTCCTTGTGGAGTACATGTTTTCGACATTTTGGACAATATTTTCTAAGCTCTAGTTTTGCTGTATTCCTTTTGTTCTTCGTTGTTGAATAGTTCTTAGACTTGCATTGAGTACAACGAAGTTGGACTGTTACTCTCATATCTCATATCCTCAACTATTCTATAATCTCAGAGACTACGCCTGCACCTACTGTTCTACCACCTTCTCTTATGGCAAACCTCAATCCCTTCTCCATGGCCACTGGAGTTATTAATTCTACCTCAAACTG
>JAMOPG010000041.1 GCA_027064715.1 Desulfobacterales bacterium | reverse complement strand
AAAATATTTTGAAAATAGAGAAGTTAAGATACTAGCCACAGTAAGGTTATTAAGCCCAGTAAAGATACTTTCTTTGGCAATTCTAAGGCATCCAGTAATAACCCCTTTAAAGATATTAGGATTATCTTTAAAGGCAGCACTCATAAACCCACGCATAAAATCAATAACCTCATCATAATACCCATTTACCCAACTGGCATGAATTGGGGTGTCATATTCATCTAGTAAAATTATGGGCTTGCTCCCATAAATTCTATATAAATACTCTGTCAACTCAGCTAAAGCCATTTGAAGATCAGTATAATCTGCTTCTTCTAAAAGTATTGATTCTATTTTTCTTTCTTCGTTTTTATCTAAATCTAAGGAATAAAGTTTATCTTTGTATTTTTTATAAACATTAGCCAAAATTTTCCCTGTTTTTTTAATAAATATCTTAAAATTTTTTTCCTTCACATCCTTAAAGGTAATAAAGATAACAGGATATTTACCCTGGTGTTCCTTAAATTCTGGCAAATTTTCTATTTTTAAGCCCTTAAACAAATCTCTTGCATTTTCATTTTTATCAAAAAAATACTTCAGCATGGAAAGGTTTAAGGTCTTTCCAAATCTCCTTGGTCTTGGAATAAGAATAATGTCATTACTTTCTCTAATAATCTCAGCAATAAAATCAGATTTATCCACAAAATAACAATTTTTTTTGCGTAAATTTTTAAAATCGCTTTCACCAATGGGAAGTTTTTGCATAGCTTTATCCTTTGAATTGAATTCTGGTAAAAGTTAGGGGGGTTAGTTAGAAAAGGTTAATCCCTTGCTTAGCAGAGTTTAGGGTTATCACTATTGTTAGAACTGATTCAGGATACCATGTAACCATAAGACGAACTATCCTCTAACCCCTACCCTAATATTGTTGTCATCTTCCCTTACTTATGTCTTATTTTTATTTTATTCCACGCCCTTAGTTTCCACATCCAACTCTTCCACTTTTCAATATCTAAAAATATGTGGTTATTAATAGTCCGCATGTCATAGAGCCATATTCTGGGGATCATCTGTATATCTAAGTGGAAAAATGGCTTTTTATCTTTATGTTCTTCTTTCTTTAGTGCAAAGAGCATTATGTGGAGTCTATTTAAAACATTTAAACCACTTGTTCCTGAATCTAAGTCTATGGCCAATAGATTAAGTTGGGGATATAATTCTTTTAACCTATTTTCAATTCCTTTTCCAGTTATATGGTTTGATATACATCCAAATGGCTGGAGGCAAATAATGTTATTTACTCCCCTTTTTAGCATGGATATCATTTCAGCAGTAAGCAACCACCCTTCTCCTGCCTGATTTGCTAAACTCACCACATCTTCTGTAAGTGTTGCAAGCTTTCTCAAGCTTAACTCTTTCTGAGCAAATCTAAATCTCTGAAAAATCCTTTCTACCTTATGCAAATAATATTTTGAATAAATCTCTAATATCCAATGTTTGAATAGATCTTTAAAAGATTTCTTAAACAATGCTCTCTGTGCATATGCTTCATTTATAAATCTCTGTGCAAAAAAGTTCTGTATTGGTGGTAACTCCACTTCAACTCCCTTGCCAATCAGCCACTCAACAATATTTTGATTCGAGAAAAAATTATATTTTACAAATATCTCTCCCACTATACCCACTTTAGGGACTCTTTTTTCTTCAATGGGAAGGGAATTAAATTCATCAACTGCCATGTCTAAGACCTTTAGAAGATAATCAAAGTCTCCTTTTTCTATACCTTCCCCAATCTTTTTCAAGTATTTTTCATGTAAAAATTTGGCAGAGCCTTTTATCCTTTCTCTTGGGACTGTTGTTAAATACATCCTGGCCAGACAATCGCTAAATATCACCCCCATTCCCATTCTTTTAAAAAAGCTCTCTTTGTCTAGCTCAAAACCAGGTTGTGGATTTATCTCATCATTTGCTATGGCAACAACTGGAACCTCCTCATAGCCCATAGAACAAAGGGCCTTTTTCACCAGTGCCACATAATTTGATGCCCTGCATTGCCCTCCAGTTTGAGTTAATATAACAGCAGTATTTGAAGGATCATACTTTCCTGACTTAAATGCCCAGATTATATCACCTGCAACTAATATAGCTGGATAACACATATCATTGTTTATGGATTTTAAGCCCCATTCAATGGAGGTTTTACTTTGAGGGGGAAGCAAATCAACCCTATATCCATATGGTCTAAAGCAATATGGCACAAGTGGAGAATAAAAAGGAGAGAAAAATGGTGCAATCAATACCCTATCTTTATCTTTTTTCTCAAATATCTTTATTTTCTTTGATAATGGTTTTAAATCTTTATATTCTTTTTTATGAGAATTCTTTGTTGCCTCTAACATAGATCTTATTCTAAGTTTTACTGCTCCCAAATTTGCTATCTCATCCATTTTTATAAATGTATAAATCTTATTTTTTCTGTTAAAGATTTCTTTTAATTCATCAGATACTATAGCATCAGGCCCACATCCAAATGAAGTTAAATGAATTGCCTCAATAAAATCTTCATCTGCTATCTTCTTTCCAACACAATACAATAAATTGGAATATTCCCACTGAGTAAGGACATTTATATCCTTTAAATTCTCTTTTTCATTCAATGGATATGCTCTCTCACTCATGACATTTACGCCAAGGTTAGAAAGCACAGTATCTATTCCATGATTTATCAATGGATCTATATGATATGGCCTTCCCATTATAACTATTAATCTCTTATTAGTTTTTTTTGATCTTTCAATTAAATCCCTTCCCAGATTGTGCATAGTCTTCTTATATTTACTTTGTTCTAAAAATCCTTTTTTTGCTGCATCTTCTACCTGTTTATAGCTCAGTTTGTATTTTTTAAAGAACATAAATAACTGCTCAATAAGCAGATCTTTATCTTTAAAACTAAGCTGGGGAGAATCAATCTCAATACCATATTGTTTTGTATTGATAGCACTTTTTATTACATCAGGATATCCTGTGACAACAGGACAATTATATGAGTTTATAGAATTATCAAATGTCTGTGACTCATAAACCACTATTGGATAAAATATTCTATCTACCTTTTTCTCTATAAGATCAATGATATGTCCATGCACAAGTTTTGCTGGAAAACAAATATTTTCAGACATAACGCTATATATTCCCTTTTCAAAAAGGGAAAAGTTAGATGGAGATGACAACACTACCTTAAATCCAAGTTCAGTCAAAAATGTACACCAGAAAGGAAAGTTTTCATACATATTAAGGGCACGGGGTATTCCATAAGTAAGTATTGGCTCTTTCTTTGGAGTTGTATTCCTATTAAACAATATCTTTCTTTGCTCTTCAATTAAATTAATGCCCTTTTCTTTTACATCTAAAAAATCATTACAAAATACCCTTTCGCATCTATTTCCTGTATAAAACTTTCGGTTATTTTTAAATGTAAGTCTTAATACCTCACATCTATTTTCACATCCCTTACAATGTAATACATCCTGTTTGTAACTCACCCTTTTTGACAATGAGGTTAAATCTAATGGAGAAAACCTTTTTTTATCCTTTTTATATTCTTCTAAACTA
>JAMOPG010000040.1 GCA_027064715.1 Desulfobacterales bacterium | reverse complement strand
TTTTCTTTACAAATACAAAAACAACTCATGGCTTAAAAGATATTTTTGCGCACTTAACATATAAAAATCCAGATAAAAAATTTGATCATGAATTAAACAGAAAAAAGCCTATGATTCAATAAAAAATGAACAGTGCCTGAAATGTCACAGAAACATCTTGTATATAAGCAATAAACGTGGGGCAATGCTAGCACACAGGACAGTTTTTTATCCAATCTATTTGTCTCACACCTTGTTAACTATGTATTTCATACTGATATAAATTAATAAATTTTAGGCATAAAAAATCAATAAACTTAATCAGTTAATTTTTGTCCCAAAATTGGCATCTAACATGCAGAAATTACTATAGACAAAAAAACTAAAAAAGGAGGTTAGAAATGGCTAAAAAAGATAGGTTGGATTTAGGAGCTGTATTACAAAGAGATAAAGAGAGCTATGCAATAGTTCCTCACATCCCTGGGGGTATCTGCACCCCTGATACATTGAGAAAGATTGCTGAAGTTGCTGAAAAGTTTAATGCAAAGGCCATCAAGGCAACTGGAGCCCAGCGGCTTGCCATTGTAGGATTAAAAGAAGAAGATTTAGAAAAGGTGTGGCAGGAGCTAGGTATGAATCCTGCTGCTGCTGTTGGTATGTGTGTTAGAAGTATAAAATTTTGTCCAGGAACTACTTTTTGCAGATTGGCACAGCAAGATTCCATAAAGATGGGACTGAAATTAGATGAAATGTATCATGGATACAAGCTACCTGCTAAGTTTAAGATAGGTGTCTCAGGTTGCCCTAATGCATGTGCTGACTCATGGATCAGAGACATAGGACTTATTGGGACAAAAAAAGGATGGAAGCTGGTTGGAGGAGGAAATGGGGGAAGGGATCCCAGGATTGCACATGTGTTGGCAGAAAATTTAAATGATGAACAAGCATTAGAGCTTATTCAAAAGATAATCCAAAAATTTGAGAATGTAAAAAAGCCTAGTCGTATTGGTAAGTATATAAATGAGATTGGGATAGAAGAATTTAAAAGAGAGATTGGAATCTCAGATACTACTAGTGGAGAGGGACAGGTTGACTTAACAAATATTAACGAGGAGGCCTTGTATAACTTGACTTATGGTCTCTATGTTGTTGGTTCTGTGAAAGATGGAAAAGTAAATGCACAGATTGCAAACACAGTTATTCAAGTCACATCAGAGCCACCCAAAATCTCTGTTACGTTACACAAGAATAACTTAACCCATGAATATATAAAAGATAGTGGAGTTTTTAGTGTATCAATATTATCTCAAGATACACCTCCGCATTTTATTGGTACCTTTGGATTTAAAAGTGGTAAAGATGTCGATAAATTCAGTAATGTAAAATATGTTGTAGGAAAAACAGGCGCTCCAATTATTGTTGAAAACGCATTAGCAGTTATGGAGGCAAAAGTGGTTGGTTCTTTAGATATAGGTACCCACACCATCTTTGTTGGAGAAGTTGTTGCATCAGATGTAGTAAAAAAAGGCACTCCACTTACTTATGAATATTATCACAAAATTAAAAAGGGGAAAGAACCTAAAAACGCACCAACATATAGAGAGGAACCTAAAACAGATAGTGCAAAAACAGGTGAAGAATATGTCTGTAAAGTATGTGGATACATCTATGATCCTACAAACGGAGATCCAGATAACAATATAGAACCAGGAACACCTTTTGAAAAATTGCCAGATAATTGGACCTGTCCAGTTTGTGGAGCATCCAAAAGTGATTTTGAAAAAATATAATAAATAAAAAGTAAAACCAAGGCAGGGATAATCCCCTGCCTTTATACATCATGGTTAGACAATTTTCAAAAGCATGTTATCCCGCTACATGTTGTCTGCTTAATCCAGATAAAAAAACTTAGGAATATACAATAATGTTAAATAATAAACTATAATTTTGAATATTCAACTTTTATTTCCAGCGGGGATATTACATCAAATAGTTTTTTTGGTTGTGTTATATCAACTTTATCAAACAGTGACAGGAAAAATGAAACAAACGAAATAGTTTTAGAAGGAGACATTCTAAAAATTTCTTCACCAAATCTGGGATGTCTACCTAGCCTTCCTCCAACTAACACACTAAAAAACTTCCCTTTCTCATATATTGCGCCTGTTTCACAAACTTTTATACATCTTCCACACCCAATACACTTCCTTTTATCTATCTTAATCTTTTCATTATCATATGAGATTGCCTGCTCTTCGCAATTATCTACACATTGCATACAAAGAGAGCAAAGATCCTGAACATAAAAAACCTCTGATCTTGCTATTAACCCCAGATCCTTTATTTGAGATTTTGCGCATGCATTGGGACATCCTGAAATACCAATTTTTATTAGATTGTGTCTTAACACATCTTTACCAACAAATTTTTTAGACCAATTTGAACCACTGGCTATCTCAAAAACCTTATTTAAAAAATCGTTATCTAACATCACAGAATTTTTACACCCTTTAGAAATCCCTCTACAATATTCAATTTCAATCCCTGGAATATTATAAATCATACTTTCCCTTTATCCAAAAGATAATTGTTTTTATTTATAAAAAGATGGTCTTTTAAGATTTCTTTTACCTTGGGTTTTGTTTATATTCAAAATCCTTAATAATAAGCAGATTCTTCACATCTGATGTCTCAGCTTTTAAAACCCTTACAAGTTGCAGCTTCCTCTCTTACAGGTAAAGTAAAATAAAAACATGTACCTTTTCCATATTCACTTTCAACCCATATTTCCCCTTTATGAAGCTCTATTATTTTTTTTGTTATAGCAAGTCCAAGCCCTGTTCCTTTTGTGGCTTTTTGAAAAGGATTGTTTAATTGGGTAAACGGCTTAAACAGCTTTGAAATATCCTCTTTTTTTATACCTATTCCAGTATCACAAACACTAAATACATAAGATTTTTTTTCTTTAGAAAATTCAATATCAATCCATATCTTCCCTTGTTCAGGAGTAAATTTAATGGCATTGGAAACTAAGTTAAAAAAGACTTCTTTCATTAGTTTAGGATCTACATAGAGATTAATTGAAGGAGATTGAGGATAACTGAATTCCAGATTTTTCTGTTGAATAAGTGGCTGCAGTGTTGCATCAACTTCCGTTAAGATATCTCCTATACTTACCTTTTGAAATTCCAATTCAACTTTGCCAGCTTCTAATTTTGTAAAATCAAGAATAGTATTTACGAGTTCAAGTAAGTTCTTTCCAGCTATGTAAATTTTTTCAATATATGATTTTATAGAATCTGGAACATCATTGCGCATTTTTAAAATTTGAGCAAATCCCATAATCGCATTTAAAGGCGTTCTTAATTCATGACTCATATTGGCTAAAAACATATCCTTAGCCCTATTTGCAGCTTCTGCTCTATCTGCCATCTCCACAAGCTCAACCTCTCTTTCTTTTAACAGGACTAAAAGCTTACTTATCTCCAATACTAACCGTACAAGGTCTTTTATGTATGGTAGATAGAGTTGAGAATACAATTTTATTCCTATGTAAATTTTCTTACCACTATCTAAGACAGAAAATTCCTGAATAATATCATAATCATTTTCTTCTTTTCTAGAAGAAAAACTCACATCCTCAATCACCCACGAAAGAGTATCCTCTAAAGCTTTTTCTATTTCTTTTACCATATTTTCGAATATTATTTCTTTACTTTCTTTGCCACCTTCACCTTCATATATCATTTCAGTGACTTTATACAGAAATTTCATCCCAGAATTTATTAAAAGAACTATTCCACCGGCCATGTCCTGAATTGGTTTTGATATAATATCCAAAATGTTACGGGAGCTTTTTATTAACTTCTCGTAAATAACATCTAATCCCTCTGTCTCTCCCCTTTCCAAGCGCTCTATTAATTCATGTAAATAAGAAAACCACTCTAATTTAAAATTTTTTGCTCTTTCCAGATCTTCTTTAGGGATTACTGGAAATTCTTCTCCTTTTTCCATTCTCTCTATCCATCGCAATAATGGACATTCATCAAGAGTTAAAGGTATATTTCTTTGCTTTAAAAATTTAATTATATTTTCTTTATCTTTAAAATGGAAGGCATCCTGAATTATTTTAAATGATCTTTTATGAAGTTTGACGAGTTTAAAAGCTTCATTAACACTTTGTAATATACTTTCATAAAAGATTTTTTTTATAGGATTTTCATAGTATTCTTTATAAAAAATTAATTCTATAAGTTTAAAAATTTTGATGATAATTAGAAAATTTTCTTTTATTAATTCGTCTTTTTGTGTTATTTCATATATTAAAGAAATTAATACAGAAAATCCATAACCTAATAATTTGGGGTCAAATCCTCTTCTAAAATGCCAGCGAGCCAATCTCGTACCTAGAGCATCAAGTTGATTATTTAAGTCTGGAGAAGTAAATAAAGCATTGAAGATTTCTTTCTGTTTTCTATAAATTCTTGGTAAACTCTCTATTGCTAACTTTTTGTTAAATTCTGGATGTATTAAAAGTTGTTCAAATAATTTTTGAAAAATATTATCTATATATAACGACAATCTATTCCACACTTTCTTTCTTTTGTTTAAATCCTCTACTTCGGAAATTAATAGTTTTTTAACTAATAACCAGCTTTCCATTTTATATCTCCTCCTCTACAACCCCCAATAAAATTGTCTTATTAAATATTCTCAATTCATTATATCCTGAATTTGATATTTCACCAATACTTGTAAGTCCAAATATATTAATATTGCTCTTTCCAGCACATTCAAAGATATTATTTATCTCTTTAGTAAATCCATGTTCTCCTAAAAATAACACTCTGGAAACACAATCAAAAAGAATCCCTATATTTCCTTTTGAACGGCGAAAAACTTCTCTAGAAACCTTACATGCTGAATCAATAAGTGTTTCAAAGTGCCCTGTCATTATAAAGATTGTAGAAAAGGGTGGGATAGAGCTAACAATGACTAAAGAATTATCTTTTCCAATTCCTATGGGATCCCTAATAATTATCTCGTCATCTTTAAATGATACCATTCCCAGGGGATATGCTTTTACAATTTCTTGAATATTATAAGGAGTTACTTGTATTCCTTCTTTTTCTTTTATTAACCGCTTATAAACCACAAAAGCAGGTTCTCCATTAATTTCATAAACTACATTCTTTTCACTTTTTGTTACTACTAAAGGACCATAAAAAATGTCCCAACCATGTCTAACCCCTACCTTTAGTTCTACATTTAAACCTACAAGCAACGCAGAATCCTGATAAACACCAACCCCATCAAAAATACAGGGTTTTTGAACAAAATCCTTACTTCCAACACCTGTTCCCATAACTTTTGATTCCATTATCACGTTCTCAATTTGTTTTGTAAAACTTTCCATATAAGGGCTCAACCCATCAACAAATAAGAATATACTCTTATAGTCTTTAATTTTATCAATGAGTTTCAAATCAGGTTTATCCATGGAGACTACCACATAATTTAAATCTTCTTCTGGTGAAAATACCAATGCCCCTTCTTTAATAAACTTTCTATTTGCAACAAGATAAGGGACCATTACTCCACAAATTCTAGATTTTTTATTTTTAAGAAAATTTCCCTTTTTACTTATTAAATTATTGAAAAATTTCTCTGTTAATATCAATAAATAATTATGGTTTTCCAATAGGTTAAATTCATTTTCTTCTTTCCACACCTCAATATTAAACATCTTTTTCTCCAGCAGTGTATTTTTTCATTATTTTTTTGAACTCTTCTAAAATTATTGGTTTAGATATATAATCATCAAATCCTTCAAGCAAAAGCCTTTCTCTATCTCCAACAACAGCAAATCCAGTGCAGGCAATTATAGGTACAGAAAAATCTTTTTCTTTAATCTTTTTCACAAACTCAACTCCATTCATTTCAGGCAGATCTATATCAGAAATTACTAAATCAAACTTTTGAGAAAAAAACAAATTAAGAGCCTCTTTACCATCTTTTGCTATTACTACTTCAGCATCAGGATATAATAGGCCAATAAATTCTTTTAACACAACCTGATTTAACTCATCATCTTCTATGATAAGTATCTTCATCTTCTCCTCCTTTTTCCGAAAATTGTGTCTTTATCTTAATAAATTCATTCAGATATTATTGCAACAATCCTTCCATAAATATGAATCTCTTCTCCTTTTAATCCATAAAGATATCCCTTTCCATCCCATCTTTCGTGATGTTGAAGCGCTATAATTGTTGCTCCCCTTATTACTGAATACTTCTCTGCACCTCCAACTATTTTTCCACCTATCACTATATGCTGTTTCATAATTTCAAATTCTTTAGGAGTAAGTTTTCCTGGTTTTAAGTTGATATTCAACTAATCTAGATTGTCACATAAATTTTCTATCCAAGATTAAATGAGACAAATAACCAATTGTTGCAGCTAAATAAAATGGTAATACTTTTATTAATGGTGCTTTGTAAAATATCACAGGGAGGACAATAATAGGTGATGGGACCAAGATCATGGCCCATAATGTATGTGTCCACCCTCGGTGTCTGCCAAGTGGAGGAAGCATTGCCATAAATCCCAAAATAGCTGACCATTTATAATATTTTTTTATCATTAAAGATATATCTAAAGAAAGTAACAAGAAATAAAATAGATTTTGCCCCTTTGAATCAGTATCAACATCAGGGAATAAGGCCGCTAAAGAACCAATAAATAAAAGTGCAGATATCTCTAACACATCAAAATTATACCAACCTTTATATATTGACACCGCTATACCTCCTGCAGTAAGTGCCATACCACCTGCTAAATGTGCTTTATATCCAGGCATATTAGATCTCCTTGTGAAATAATATAATGATAATGTGGTTTTTATTTTTATGATAGCTCTAGCTATTGCGTCAATATGCCTATTTAAATAAAAAATTTTCTTGAAAAAACGAATGGTTAGATATATCAAGATTCCATGATATTTTTGTATTTTTTGCATTTTCTGAGATGTTCAGTACTGTTTCCTCTGCTTCCCATTTACTGTGACATAATGGGATTTTCTCCATCAACAATAGGTATTATAGTGAGTGCACAAAATTTGTTAACTATTCCCTTGGCGATCCCCCTTGGTAGATTATTAGACAAACTCTCCCCTGTTTATGGAATAACAATAGGATTTTTTTTAAATTTTATTTCATCAATTTTACTTATGGTCACCAAAAATTTTTGGGGGATATTACTGTCTCAATTGATTTCAGGAGTGGGATTTCTTTTTATTATTGTTGGAGCCCAAGCAGCTATATCTAAATTTAATGATTTCTCTAAAAAAGCAGACGCATTTGCAAAATTGTCTCTATCTGGGGCAATAGGTCAATCAGTTGGACCATATTTAGGGGGACTAGTTGTTCACTATTTTGATTTTTTCACTCTATTTACCCTATCTTTAGTCTTGAGTATTCCAGGAATGTTTTTTGTAAGTTCCCCAAAACAGAAAAAATCCAGCAAAAAGCAAGAGAAAGGACATTTAACTACAAAGGAGAATCTAATATTATTACTAAAATCCAGAACTATGATTCTAATATTAACCTTTACTGGCCTCAGTGTATTTGTTGCAACACTAAGGACCTCATTTTTCCCTATATATTTAAAACAATTAAATTTCACACCAGATATTATTGGTATGTTAATATCTCTATTTTCTATTGTTATGTCGATTATTAGAATTTTTATATCAAAATTCTTTAAAAAAATTTGGTTTTCAAGGCTTATAATAGTCACCATGACCTTTTTTTCTATTGGTCTATTTTTGATACCCATAACCTCTAATTTCATATTAATATCAATGGGAGTAATTTTATGGGGCATTGGTTTTGGCATATCACAACCATTAAGTATGTTAATTATATCTGAAAATATTCCAAAATCTATTTCAGGACTTGGAATGGGAATCAGGTTTACTGCAATAACCACATCTGCATTTATTGCACCTATTATATTTGGAATAATAGCACAATACTTTAAACTTTCTTATATATTTTACTTTACATCTTTTTTATGTATCATGTTTAATTTTTACTATATATTTACAAAACTAAAACACAATTTACAAATATAATTAGTTTATTCTAAAATGCCTATCTCAATTTTTTCCATCTCAATTATACACAATTAATAAAACTAGCCAATGTTTTTAAGAAGGCAAATTTTTCAAAAAATCTCTATATATTAAAGTAAGTTAATTGGATCATTTCCTCTAATTATTGATCAACCTCAAAAAAATCATTGACAAATTATACGAAAATATTTTCTAATATCTCAAAACTTATTTCTATGGAGCAAAAAAATGATCACAGAGAGACAAAAAAAGGTTCTCACTTTTATTGAACAATATCTAAAAGAACACAGTATCCCCCCTACAATCAAAGAAATAGCAGAGGCAGTGGGACTGAGGTCAGTGAGTTCTGTGTATGATCTACTCAAGAGATTAGAAAAAAAGGGATATATCTCTATGCCCAGTGGAAGACGAAGATCCATAAGGTTGTTAAAATCAACCATGGTTGGGATTCCAATCTTTGGACACATACCTGCTGGAGAGCCCAAAATCCCATGGGATAAAGTAGAAGATCTTATTCCCATTGATCCAAAATACTTTGGAGGTGAAAAGGTATTTGGTTTAAGGGTGGCAGGAGATTCTATGATAGAAGCAGGGATATTTGATGGAGATGTTGCCATTATAAGAGAACAGCCCTTTGCCCAAAGTGGCAATATAGTGGCTGCCATCTTAACTGACCCAGAACCACATGCAACCCTCAAATATCTCTATCAAAAAAATGGTGGCTTTACCTTAACTCCAGCAAATCCAAAATACAAAGAACAGTTCTTTACAGCAGAAGACATTGCATTGGGCAAGGTTATTGTAGCAGGTCGTTTAATTGGTCTTATAAGAAAATATCTATAATGTATTGAAATCAATATGGACTTTGTTCATCTTCATGTAAATAGCGCATACTCTTTTTTGTGGGGGACATTTCTTCCTGAAGATCTTGTTAAAAGGGCTTGGGACCTAAGATACAAATACGTATGTCTCACTGATAAAGAAAATCTCCTTGGAATAACTAAATTTTATACTCTTGCATTGAACTTTGGACTGATCCCTATAATAGGTTGTGAAATAGAGATAGATGGAGCAGGAAATCTAATTTTTTTGGTAAAAAATAACCAGGGATACATTCATCTAAATAAAATTCTTACGCAAAAGAGACTAAAAAAACAGTTTCACTTAAAAGACTTAGCTAACTTAAAAGACGGATTAATATGCATTACAGGAGGTAGATTTTCTAAATTAAGACAGCTTTTAGACAAAGATCAAATAGATAATTCCATACTTCATATAGAGATATTACAACAAATATTTTCTAAAGAATCTCTATTTATAGCCATTCAAAACCATGGATTAAAAAATGACTTAAAAATAATAGATACTATTTTTTCTTTATCTGAAAAATTACACATTGATACTGTTGTTACCTTTGAAGTTGCTTATCTTTATCCTGATGATTTTGAGTTGCACAAGGTCTTTTGTGATATATCAAAAAAATACCATCACATAAATATAAAATCCCTACCAAATAATAATTTCTTTTTCAAAGAGATATATAGTGTTGAAAATATATTTTGTAATCACAAAAAAAGTATATTTAATAGCATAAAAATTGCAGAAATATGTAGTAAATTTAACTTACCTATAAATAGGCCAAGACCTCCAAAAATTTTTCTATCTTCTGAATATAGCTTTAAAAAATTATCTAATATGGTGTTAAAAGAACTTGCATCAAGAAAAAATCCCCTATCAATTGAATATATAAAAAGGATATCAAAGGAACTTAGCATAATCAAAACAAAGGAACTTTCAGATTTCTTTTTGATAGTAAAGGACATATATGATTTTGCAAAACAAAATAACATAAGGACCACAGTCAGGGGCTCTGCTGCAGGTTCTTTAATTATTCATCTTATCTTAGGAGGAGTAGATCCTGTATCTCATAATCTTTTGTTTGAAAGATTTTTAAATGAAGGTAGGTCTGATTTTCCTGATGTAGATTTAGACTTTGATTCTGAAAAAAGGGATATGGTATTTGACTACATATTTAAAAAATATCCAGATAGATGCAGCTTTGTCTCAACTGTACTTACCTTTAGGTCCAGAGGCGCTATACGCATGATAGGAAGGGCCTTAGATTATTCATATGAAGAAATAAAAGCTCTAAGTGAATGCATACCTCCTACCTTTAGATGCAAAAGTATTGAAACAGCATTGAAAAGATTTCCAGAACTAAAAGACCATCCTATTTTAAAAGAAGAAAAACTACTTGATTTATCAATAAGGGCATCATCACTTCCTTTTAGAAGATCTGTCCATCTTGGAGGAGTTATTATTTGTAATGAAGATATTTTAAATATTTCACCTATTTTTATATCAAACAAAAAATATCCTGTAATAGATATGGATAAAGATGACATTGATATATGGAAATTATTTAAATTAGATATACTTGGACTTAGGATGCATACAGCAATCAGAAAAACAATAGAGACTTTACATAAATTAGGAAATCACATTGATATTGATGAAATACCATTAAATGATAAAAAAACTTATGATATAATGTGCAAAGGAGATACAATTGGAATATTTCAAGTAGAATCACCAGGACAAAGGGAACTTATAAGACGGCTAAGACCCACCAAATTTTCAGATATAATATCAGAAATTTCCCTATTTAGACCTGGACCAGTTAAAGGCAATATGGTTGCAGATTACATAAAGAGGAGACAAAAAAGAGAAAAAATAACATATCCAGCCAAAGAATTGATACCCATTTTAAAGGATACTTATGGAGTTATAATATTTCAAGAACAGGTACTTGAGATTGCCCATAGATTTGCAAATATGAGCTACGCTGAAGCAGATTCCTTTAGAAGGGCAATGACAAAAGATAGAAGCAAAAAAGAGATGGAAAAATTAAAAAAAAGATTCATAAAAGGTGCAATAGCAAAAGGATATTCCAGGGAAGTGGCAGAAGAGGTGTTTGATATGGTATCATGCTTTGCTGCCTATGGCTTTTGCAAAGCACATGCTGCTTCATTTGCCTATATTACCTATCAAAGTGCATACTTAAAGGCACATTATCCACGGGAATTCTACATAGGACTTTTAAATGCAGGACATGTGGGCTCATATCCCAAATATGTTATATTAAATGAGGCAAAAAGAAAAAATATTCCCATCTACCCGCCCAATGTAAATTGTAGCTTATTAGAATTTATACCATATAAAGATGGAATACTCATGCCCCTTACAACAATAAATTTTATAGGAGAAAAAACAGCAATAAAAATCATCAAAGAAAGGGAAAAAAATGGACCTTTTTTACATTGGAAAGATCTATATAAAAGATGCAAATTATCCAAAAAAGTGATTGATATGTTGATATATGCGGGGGCTATTTCAGATAATAATTTTGACATCTTACCAAATTAATTGGAATTTATGAATCATAAAATATTAAACTTTAGTCTTCAAAATGCAAATCTAAAATGGTATCAAAGAGAAAAGATTTCTATGAAAATGTATTGTAGAGTGCATCCATTAGAAATCATAAGAGATGATTTAAATAAAAAAGGATTTTCAAACTCAAAAGAATTAATACTAAAAGAACACAATACAGAAGTAAAAATTGCAGGACAAGTAATCCTTGTGCATACTCCACCACTTAGATCTGGAAAAAGAATAATGTTTGTAACTCTTGAAGATGAATATGGATTAATTGACATTGTAATAAATCCTGAAGAACAAAGAGAATGTGCAAAGGATGTCCTTACTAAAAATATAGTCTTTTTTAAAGGAATTGTTCAAAGGTTTTATAAACACAAGGGAGTTAAAATAAAGATAACAGGACAAGTTTATATTACATAAAATAAGTCTTATAAGTTGACCTTTATAAATGGCACAAGGGTTTCCCATATGGAATTTCCACCATGAGTATATCTTTTTTTCATGTTTTTGGTATCATTAAAGCCGTGATCAGAGATTATATAAAAACTTGAGAAATTTTCAATTATAGGGACAATACCTTTTTTAAAATACTCTTCAATTACCAAAAAAAGGGGATATAAATCAATGCATGATCCATGAATCTTTTCATCAATAAAATTAAAACTTATTATACAATTTTTATCTATATTTTTTAGATTGCGCTTGCCTGTAATATGTTCTCCCCACTTTAATATATTTTTATTTTTTAGTTTGTCTCGAAAAGTATAAGTATCAGTATAAAAATCGATTTTCAAAACATTCTCTTGGACTTTAAAGCCCTTTTGTAGCAAAGTATCTTTCAATAACAGCCAGAGATCATATCGTAGCCCATCAAAAATAAAAGTATATGTGTCCATAAGATTTGTGCAAGCTTCTATGGTCAAAGCACCTTCAAAATCATTCAATTTAATATTCGAAAAATCCTTCTCCATTTGTTTTAAATAGTTGTTGTCAAATAGATCTTCTGTTTGATTTTTATATTTTAATTTTTCTAAAATCAAATTACATGGGGCAATTATATGGGTAAATATTTCTATTCCTGTAGTTTTGGAATAAGAATTTATCTTTTTAAAAAAATCTATTACATCAAATATAACATCATCAAATTTTTCTTCATAATGGGAAGTTTGAAAACTTTCAGCTAACATCCTTTTTATTATCTCATTTCTTAAATGTCTTTTTATGGCTGAATATTTTTCTCTTTTTAAAAAATCTATAAGATCACTTACCTCAAATTGGCTTAGGTTGAGATTTTCAATATTATTTTCAATCATCTCTTCTATATTGTCAAACATATACAATTTATTAGTCAACTTTTGACCTGATACTCCATATTTGGCTAAATCTTCTTTCAGATAAATTAAATCTTCAGTGGAATCTGTGATCCAAAATATTGTCTCTCTATCTTCACCAAGGATTTTATTAAAAAATTCTTTCATTTCCTCATATTTGAATCTCTTTCCTTTAATATCTCTTAATATTTTATCAAGATCTAATCTTTTTATTTTCCACTTGCCCTTTAATGCATTTGACAGGGCCTTTAACACATCTGTATTTAGATAAGGTAATATCAAAGAAATATTTAACTCATCTATATTTTCCAAAAATACAACCTTTTCAATCTCCTCTCTCATATCTGAGGTGCCAAAGAGAAATGTTTCCACTTTTTGTCTAATTTCAGGTGTATTAATCTTATGTAAAAAATTTCTGATCCCTTGGGTTATCATACCTTTTATATCATCCCTAATAATAGGCGGCTCCATTCCAGGAACAAAACCACAGCTACAAACTGGAGAGGAAAATATTGTGGAATAGATATCCTCTTTACACTTTTCAGGTAGTTTTTGAATAATGGAATTTATTTCAAAATAATCATATTTAAATGTGAGATTCGGAAGAAAATAAGATATCTTTTTCAAAACATTATACTCTTCCATCTGTTCTATCTCTTGTTTCAAATAAAAGATATCTGCTGCATAATATTCTTCATGGGACTCAAGGTAGAATTTTGTATATTTTTCAAAAAACTCATCCCATGTGGTAATAACACTACTAACATCCTCAAAATATTCTAAATAATTTTCAATCTCATCTATGAGTTCTTTTTTCAATTGCTTAAGCTCATCATTTAAATAAAGATCATCAGACGTAATATATAAATAAATTCTATTTAATTGCGAAAACTCATTTTTCAGAAAATTCCATAATCTATCAATATACGCAATGTTATCTTTTAGATCTTTATTGTCATTTAGATACTCAAGAAATTTTTCCAGACCCTCTGATGGATGGGAAGATATTTTTATGGAATTTAGTAACAAATTTAAATTATTAACCAGGGCTGAATCAAATCTTATTTTTTTAAAAATAACATAATGTTCAAATCTTATTTTTAAAGTCAATATCTCTTTTATCTTTTTTCTATATTCTCTAATAAATGCTGTAAGCTTGTTCCACATCTGTTTTTGAGTTGAAAATGTAGGAACATCTTCTATTTTACCCCAAATAAATTCTCCATATTTAATTATGGGTAAGTATTTGTGGCTGATTGTTTTCCCGATTTTTAGATATTTTATAAGATTAATATCACTAAATTTCTTTAACTCAATGATTTCATTATATTCATTATAAGAGATAACATACCCAGACACAATCAATATAGCAGTTAATATAAAGATCTGTTCATCTGATAGTCCCCATTTCCCCTTTTTTAAGATAATTTTTATAGAGTAAAATTCTTTTTCGTGATTGATTATATTCAAAAGATTTGAAATTAGTTCAGAATCTATGTCTATTTTTATAAAATACCCTTCTGTCCTCTTTTTTACTACATTTAAAGGGCTTAAAAAACTTTCTATTACATTACTTATACCCTTTTTTTCTGCTTCTTCATATGTTATTTTACCTTTTGTTATAAATGAAGAAAATAAGGTTTCAAATTGACTTTTTGAAATATAATCAATTAGAGGCATAATCTCGCAATGTCTGGGATGTATTTCATTTAGAGATCTTTCAAAAATACTTTTTAATAGTTTTTCAAAAGGTAAGATTCCAATATCATTGAGATTTATATTTATACTTTTATCCAATGAAAAAATTGTTCCATGAAAAAATTTTGTTGTTATAATATCTTTAAATTCAGTCTCCTCCTTTTTTATCTCATCTTTAAGTTCATTATATTTATTCTTTAGATTGATTTTAGAAAAATATTGACTCAAAAAATTAATTTCATCTTCTGTAAATGCCTTTAACTTCCAGAAAAGTAAAAGTTTGGTAAACTCTGAATTAAATATATCTTTTAAAGAATCTACCCAACTAGAATCCATAAATGGAGATAATACAAAGAGATAGCCATCAATATGTTTACTCACATAATTTAGATATCTCTCAAGTTCATGTTTTTTTATAGGATAAAAAACAGGAAAAACAACAATCTCTCTCATGCTATTTTGCCATATAAATCTTGCCTTCCCTCCTTCAATAAATCTTGATAAGGGCAAAAATGGATATTTTAGATTTTCTAAAATGGTCTTGAATAAAAATTGCCTATTTTCAAACTTTTCACTTTTCTTTTTTATATCTGCCTTTATTTTCAGTGCTTCTTTTGCAGAATGTTCAATAAAATATACATCCTTCTGTTTTTTTACAAACATTCTATTGGATACAAGTGGCTCAAGTATCCCATCCCTAATAAATTCATAATTAATATTTTCATTAAATGTAGAAAATCTCTTTAAAAGGATTTCTGCTAGCTCAATATAATTTTTCCTTTTTTCTATTGGTGATATCTCAGTAAGTATTAAAAGTTTAATAACAGAAAAGGCTGTATCAACAAGTTTTTCATTTTTTATTATATTTGCAATATTTTGCTTATAATATTCAAATACATTTGTTACAAACGGGGCAAACTCTGGAATCTCTTTTATTCTATCTTCAAAATTATCATAAATCCTATCTGGTGTAATGAGATAATCATAGGGTTTATCCAAATCTCTTTTTACTTCATTTACCAAAAAATGTATAACACCTCTGTGTTGAGAAAATATCTGGGTAAGACCTGAAAGATATTTAACTGTAATTGGGTGAAGAGGATATGTCTTTTTAAATTTTTCGTAATTTAATTTAAAATTTGGAAAATATAACTTAAATTTTTTATATGCCTTTTCAATAAATTTTTCAGCTCCCTCTTTTTTAATAATAATTCGTTTATCAATAATATCTTCAATATGAGATGATGTTAAATTGATTTTTACAGGATATCTATCTTTTATTCTATTAAAGATTGAGGAAGATATATGGCCAGTTTCCTCTATCCATTCTTGCAATGATGCAATAACCCATAAAGGGTTATTAAATGAAAACTCTCCAAGATATTGTAAAAATCTGATATCTTCATAAAAAGAGGCTGGCGTAGGTTTTGATCGTAAAAACTCACTTAATTCATCAATAATTATTACAGTTGGAGTTGAAACAATCTTCTTATAAATTGTATCTCTATTTAATACCTTCTCCCTGACATGAAAGTTTTCAAGCAATATTTCTTCAAGAGTTCGTGTAGAAGGATATTTAGTGAGAAGTATTTTAATTACATTAACATCTGGTAAAATATTTTTCCTGAGAATATATAGGTATAGATAGGAAAGAAAATGAGATTTACCGCTTCCAAAGTTCCCTTTTACAAAGACTCCTGTTCCTTCTAACCTCTTTATCTTTTCTATTATAATCTCAAGGCCTACTTTTATTTCATCGGTTAAGACAAAGGTGGAGTATAATTGATCTGCTTTGGTATCAACATCATCAATATTTACAACAAGCTCAATCTCTGGAATTTCAATTAGATCTTTTAATTTTGCTTCCATTTTTCTGCTTTTTTCATGTATCCGTAAATTTTTTTCACATGTGGATGCCTTGCTATAATCTCATCACCTAATTTTTTAAATTCATCAAAATCTTTATCTTTTTCATAGATCTTAAACAAGGTATTTAATAAAATTACATCTTCTGGATCCTTTAATACAGCCTCTCTTAAATATATCAAGGCATTTTTATAATCCTGCAAATTATAGTAAATGTATCCTGTCATCTTTTGGATATATTTGGAATCTGGATCTTTGGTAAGTAATTTTTTATAAATTTCAAGGGCCTTACCATACTGTTTGGTCTTTTTGTAAAGGGATGCCAGATAAAGACATAGATCTGTATCGTTCTGATAATTAGGTAAGATCATTAAATTTTCAATTTCTTGAATTGCATCAGTTAAAGACATTGAGGCAAATTTCAGTTTATATTTTTTATAATTGGGAATCTCTTTATAATTTGGAAATTTATCTTTAATTTGCTCCAATTCTTTATCTTTAAAGTGTCTCAAAGTTATTTTTAAGAGAAAGTCGTAAAATTTATCACTATAGGATTTATTTTCTATAAGGATATTTTGAATCAAATTTTTTAATGAATCTTTTTCACCTTTTTTTTCTAAAAGCAAAAGATATGTTTGAATAAAAAATTCATCATCTTTTAATTCATTGTACAAATTCTGAGCCTTAATATAGGCTTCATCAATTTTACCTATCCTTTTCAAAAGAAATATTTCAAATTTTTTTAAAAAAAGGTTATTGGGATAAATTGCCAATGCCTGGTTTAACAAAGAATATGCTTCTTTGTACTTTTTTGATTTATTCAGCTTAAGGATCTCTTTAATATATTTTTGTCGTTTCATAAAACTATGATAAAAATATCTAGATCAAAAACTATTCTCTTAACTTTTTCTGTACCCATATGTGATGTTACTTTATAATATTTTTTATAAAATTTTGCTTCTAAATCATCTTTTTTTTCTGCTAATCCATTACATGGAATTAAAAATAAAGAAAAAACAAAAAAACACTATGGCAAAATATAATGCTTTTTTTCTCATATTTTTTATCCTTTAAAATTTTTTTAAGTTCTTCTTCATTGATAGATTCAAGATTTTGTTTTCAAACACCAACTGCCCAATCAACCAAAGGCTAATCTTGCATAACCAGGGTAAGACAATAAAAAAATAACAGACAATAAAAATCCCATTTTTGTTCCCTATTTAAAATCTTAACATCATCCTCTTTTTTTAATTATATCGCTCCTGACAAAAATCTATAGATGTTAACGATTAATTTCGTGTTTTGAAGACTTTTCTAGTATTACAGATTATTTGTTTTATAAATGATATTCTTCATTGCATAACTAAGATAAAAAATTACCCTCTATTATTATAACAAAAATCTCTGGGCGTTAGTATATACGTATTTTGTATTTTTGTTCCATAAAAATTGCAGAAATCTTTTGTGTTCCCTGTTATAAAAAAGTCCATCTTATAATATATAGCAGTCCCAAGTATAATTCTATCTTTTTCAGGGAGAATTTTTATTTTCTCAATTGCAAGGTCCACATCTGGTATTTTATTTATTGTTTTTAAAACTTCTCTTAATATGCTTAATTTATTACTGGCTTTTTTCTTTACATTATGTCTTACCTCATATTCAACCAAGGAAGAAATATAAAGATCAAAAAAGTTCTCTTTCCCCAACTTTAAAATAATAGCAGGATAAGATCCTTTAAGACCACTGTAAACAGCTGCAAAAAGTACATTACTATCTAAAAAAACTTTCATTAATATTCTTTTTTTAGCCAGTTGGAAAGTATTTTCTGTTCTTCTTCAGGAAATACTTTGTTTTCTTCCATTA
>JAMOPG010000039.1 GCA_027064715.1 Desulfobacterales bacterium | reverse complement strand
AGCCCCAGACGTATAAGATTTATACATGGAAATATTAATAAAATATCAAAGATATTTTTGTTAGAGTGCATCAAAAATTCAAATCCTCAATTAATTGTAGATCCCCCTCTTATTCAATATGAACTAAACAAAGGGAAAAATATATACACTAAAATGGCGTTAGATTTTTGTCCTTTTTTTAGGAATATTTGAGATAACCAAGCATTATAAACAAGATCTATTTTTTCCCCACGAACAACCACCTCACAACATTGGCCATCACTAACGTTATAATCTCCAACTAACACATATTATCAATCTTCTTCCTCTTCACTATCAGAATCTTCAATACACTCTTCATCCTCATCAGAAAAGTCTTTATCATCTTGAAATTCACATTCTACATCTAATCCATCATCATCTTCGTCATCTTTGTCATAATAACTATAATATCGATATTTAGGTGTTCTCTGTATTTCCACTTCATCATCTTGCCCACTAAATAATGCTTTTAAAAGCCAAATTCCTCCACCCAAAATTACTATTATAATTGCTATTAATCCTAACTTCAATATACACCTCCCGAAAATTTTTTAAATATGAGTAACAAAGATTTATTCTTCATTGAGAATTATATTACAACACTTATACAACTTATTCTCTCATAATCATCTTTACAATCTCTTTTTTATTTATCTTACCAACAGTGGTTTTTGGTATCTGATCCACAAATTCTATTTTATCAGGAATTGCGTATTTAGTAATAATCCCCTTGTCCACATACTTCTTAAGGTGTTTTTTTAAGTCATCCTCTGTGACTTTGCCTTTAAATTCTTCGTATAATACTACTAAGGCAAGTGGTCTCTCACCCCATTTTTCATGTGGAACGCCAATCACTGCCACCTCACTCACTGCCTCATGCTGACCTATAACATCTTCTAATTCTAAAGAAGAAATCCATTCACCACCACTATTGATCACATCCTTTAATCTGTCTGTTATTTTCAAATAACCATCTTTATCTATATATCCAATATCGCCTGTGTGCAACCACCCACCTTCCCAAAGTTATTCACTCTTTTCAGGATCTTTGAGATAACCCTGAGTTAGCCATGGTGCCCTGACAACAACCTCTCCCGTTGATTTTCCATCATGCGGCAATGGATTTCCCATGGGGTCTACAATATCCAGTAAGACATTGGGGACAGGAATCCCTGTTTTACATCTAATTTCCACTTGCTTCTCAATGTCCCATTCACTCATATGTGGTTTGAGGAGGGCAACAGTGAGAAGAGGACAAGTTTCTGACATACCGTATCCTGAAATAATATTGATATTATTTTTAAGTGCTTCCCTACATAACCATTGAGGTAATGCAGAACCACCAATCAATACCTTCCAGTTAGAAAGATCTATTTGTTTAATTATTGGACTTGTAACTAACATATGAATAATTGTGGGCACACAGTGGGAAAAGGTGACTTTCTCTTCTATTAAGAGCTTAAATATGATTCCTGGTTCGTATGGTCCAGGATATACCTGTTTTGCACAAATGGTGGTAAATAGATAAGGCATACCCCATGCGTGACTATGAAACATTGGTGTTAAAGGCATATATACATCGCTATTATCTACTCTCATACCAGTGTGATTGGCACACAGGGCAGACATAAGTCCATATGTGTGCAGAACAATTTGTCTATGGCTGAAATATACTCCTTTAGGAAGATCTGTGGTACCCGTTGTGTACAAGATGGATGCCATGGTATCTTCATCAAAGTCTGGAAAATCATATTCCTCGGGCTGATCCTTTAATAGTTCTTCATATTCACCTGCTATATCTAGGCTGGTTTGGGGAGCTTCATCTTGATCAGTTAACAAAATAATCTTTTTTACTGTCTTAAATTGATCCTTTACTGCCTCTAACAATGGAAGTAAATCTAAATTTACCAGTATTACATCATCCTCAGCATGATTTATAGTGTATATCAACTGTTCAGGAGATAGACGAATATTCACTGTATGGAGAATAGCTCCCATCATTGGAACAGCAAAAAAACATTCTAGATACCTATGGCTATCCCAATCCATAACTGCAACAATATCACCTTCTTTAACCCCTTGCGCCTTGAGCATATTGGCAAGTTTATGAACCCTTTTGCCAAAATCGCTATAAGTGTACCTGAATTTATCTCTATAAACTATCTCCTGGTCTGGATTAAATGTCAGAGGGAATTTTAAAAGATTTTTGATTAATAGGGGAAAATAATAAGCTGAAGGAGTTTTGAGAATCTTTTTTACAGACATTATCTACTCCTCTTTAATGGTATGCTCTTCTTTATCTAATCAATTTTCGCTTGAGTTAAAATAGTAAGTGATTTACTAAAATCAATCAATTGGAAAATTAATTTTCTTTTGTTAAATCACCTATGTCAAACATAATAAAAAACACATCTGTAATTGCGGGAGCCACATTTTTAAGCAGGATTTTAGGATTTCTAAGGGACGTTGTGGTAGCATATACCCTAGGAACAGGTCCCTTTGCTGATGCCTTTTTTGTTGCATTTAGGATCCCAAACCTGATGCGACGCCTTTTTGCAGAAGGCTCACTTACCATGGCATTTGTCCCTCTTTTTAAAAACATATATCTAAAAGATGGAAAGAATGATGCCTTTTTGTTTGCCAGATCCACATTTACATACCTTATATTAATTTTATGTACTCTAACCCTGTTAGCCATAGTTTTTGCACCCCAAATAGCCATCATTATCTCCCCAGGTTTTAGACAACAACCAGAGATATTTGAGTTTACCATTCACCTTATAAGGATATGTTTTCCCTACATAATCTTTATATCCTCAGTTGCCCTATTTATGGGTATATTGAATTCATTGGGACATTTTTTAGCTCCAGCCCTAGCTCCATGTATATTGAACATCACCTTAATTGCATCTGCATTGGCGGGTAAATATTTAAATATCAATATTGCCATAGCCCTTTCATATGGTGTCTTACTAGCTGGCCTCGGGCAATTTTTACTGCAACTACCTTTTTTAAAAAAATATAACTTTTCCATTTTTGGGAAAATAGATCTTAAACACCAAGGAGTTAAACTTCTTTTTAAGATGATGCTACCCTCAATCTATGGAGCTGCTGTCTATCAATTAAATATTATGTTAAATACTCTTCTTGCATCCTTTTTAGAGTCTGGATCTGTTTCATACCTCTACTATGCTGACAGACTTGTCCAATTTCCATTGGGAATATTTGGAGTTGCAGTAAGTGTTGCAGCACTTCCTGATTTATCTGAACTATCGTCAAAAAAAGATATACAGGGCTTTAAAAATATATTAAACAAAAGTATTTATTTTCTATTGTTTATTTGTCTTCCAGCAAGTGCTGGACTTATTGGACTCTCTTATCCTATAATAGAAGTTTTATTTAAAAGAGGGGCCTTTAATAGTGATAGTGTTCAGGCAACTTCTCTTTGCCTTATTGGATATAGTTTGGGCCTTCCTGCATTTAGCTTAATTAGGACTTTGATATCTTCTCTATATTCTTTAAAGGATACAAAGACCCCTGCATATATTGCAACTGTTTGTCTGTTTGTAAATTTGATCTTTGGAATAGTTCTAATGCAAAGACTGTCCTATTTTGGCTTAGCATTAGCTGTATCAATATCATCCTGGACCAATGTAATACTTTTATACATTGCATTGAACAAAAAGATTGGAAAATGGTTCACAGTGAAAAAAAAATTACTTTGGTTTGTCCTATTTAGTCTTTTTATAACTATGATAGGAAAACTCACCTCTTCATCTCCTTATTCCTTAATCCTCATCCCCATTTTGGCCCTTATATATATTTATCTATGTAAACTTTTAAAAATCGAAGAGGCAGATGCCATCCTCTCTTTACTAAAAAAAACAAATAAATGATCCAACCATACACCTTTAGGCGGAAGATCATATTATTGGATTTAGTAAAAATAAAAAAAGGGGCTCAATGCCCCTTTTTTTATAATTTTTTAGTTACTTCAACCAACAACATCATTTTTTGCTTCTAATTTTTGAAGACGTTGCTCAATTTTATCAAGCCTCTCTAACACTTCCTCAAATTCCTTTCTTTTTACTAAGTCTAAAGAATCCAAAACCTTTTTTACTGAAGAAGAAATCTCTTCTTTGTAAGTTTTATATTCCTTTTCTCCAGCTTCCATTATCTCTTTAGTAAGATTTTCAGCTTCTTCCTTTGTAATCTTTCCTTCCTTTTGAAGCTTTTCCATTATCTTAGCTACCTTATCCTTTGTGACTGCCATGGTGCCAAGACCAGCCAAAAACACCTTTTTTATAAAATCCTTCATAATAACTTCACCCCCTTTATTCATAATATGTTATAATATGTTATCTTTTAAATTAATCACTAAATGGGTGGATGACAATATCTGTTTTTTGTAATCCGCTGTTTTACAGATAGCTTTATTGAGAAAATATCTTGCTATGTGTCCTTTTTTTTCTGAGTATTTAGCATCTTTTGATAAAAGACAAGAAATTACTATAAAAGAGCCCATCTCAACCAGCCTTCTTGCATGAAATTGTTGGAATTCTGAGTTATCCATTTGTTTTACATAATCAATACATGCCCTTAAGTTCTCTTTTAAATCATATATCCCTTCCTTTAAATCATGAAACTCAATCTCTTCTTTTAGCTCTTCACACAAATCAAACAATACCCCTGTAATCACCCCTCCAATTGCTGCATTTACCTGAATTTGTGTAGTGCCTTCATATATATTTGTCACCCTTGCATCCCTGGACAATCTTTCCACTTCAAAATCCTTTGTATATCCCACTCCTCCATGTATCTGTATAGCATCATAGCAAACTTTATTTGCCATCTCTGTGGCAAATATCTTTGACATTGGGGTCAAAAATCCAGCATATCTTGTATATTTTTTTAAATCCTTTTTTAAACTTTTATCCAGCAAATTTTCGCTATCAAGCTCCTCAAGTCCCTCTTTTAAATCTACAATATTGGAAGTAAAGAATACAAGTCTCCTTGCAGCCTCAATATCTGTTTTCATATCAAGTAACATCTCATACACTTGAGGAAAATTTATAATTGCATTGCCAAACTGCTCTCTGCTCTTTGCATATGAGTAAGCTTCACGAAATGCAGCCTCAGCAATCCCCACAGCCTGTGCTGCAACACCAAGTCTTGCTCCATTCATAAGGGAAAAAGTGTATTTGATCAGACCTAATTTCCTCTGTCCCAAGAGCTCACATGGAGAATTATTAAACATCAGTTCACATGTGGGGGATCCGTGAATTCCCAGCTTATCTTCAATTCTCCTTATCTTCATTGTGTCATCTCTTTTATAAATAAAAAGAGATAAACCTCTGGCCCCCTTTAAATTGGGTTCAGATCTCGCTAAAACCAGTATAACATCTCCACAACCATTGGTGATAAATCTCTTTACTCCATTTAGATACCACTTCCCATCATCACCTATTGTGGCCTTCACTGAAACTGCTGGCAAATCTGAACCTGCATCAGGCTCGGTCAAGGCCATTGCACCACTGTATTCTCCTGAACAAAAAAGGGGAAGATACCTTTTTCTCTGTTCTTCTGATCCAAACCTGTAAATTGTATCTGCAATCTCCTGAAGCCCGAAAAGGGTCATAAGAGAAGCATCTGCCCTGGAAACCATCTCAATAGCAATTGAATAAATGGTCTTTGGAAAATTTATTCCGCCATATCTCCTTGGAATAGTAAATCCCATGAGATCTGCCTGGGCAAGTCTCTTTAAAGCCTCTTTTGTGCCATCTGCATATTTTACTTCACCATCAATAAATCTAGCCCCTTGCTCATCTACTTCCTTTGCCCTTGGCGCAATTATTGTTCCACATATATCTCCCAACACATCAAGTGCTAATTTATAATTTTCCATTGCCTCATCTACATCTTGTGGGGCATAAGGATATTCGTCCTTTTCAGAAAAATTCTTCTCTTTTAATTTTATTATCTCTGATAACTCTATATTATCTAAAAGAAAATTTATATCTTCATTGTCTTTAAAAAAATTGGCCACTTTAATCCTCCTGCTAATTTTCCTTATTTCTCTGTATATTTTAAGGCTTCTTTGTAGCCCTGGATCATAATAGGTAATACATCCATTAAATCCCCCACTATCTTGTAATGCGCCACCTGGAATATTGGTGCATCTTTGTCTTTATTGATTGCAATTATCCTTTTTGCATCCATAATTCCAGCAAGATGTTGTATCTGACCTGAAATCCCACATGCAATATACAAATTTGGCCTAACAGTGACCCCTGTTTGACCAATTTGCCTATCACGGCTTAAAAAGCCTGCATCAACTAAAGGTCTAGACCCTCCAACCTCTGCTTTTATGAGTGATGCAAGCTCAAATATCATCTCCATGGTAGTTTCATTCGCAGCTCCCATACCTGCACCAATAATTATCCTTGCCTTTTTCAGATCCACTTTTTTCTCTTCTTCATATTGCTCAATAATCTCAGTAACCAAATCAGAAGCACTGAACTGAACCTGAAATCTTTCCACTTCTGCTACTCTTTTCTCATCAACACCCTCAATAGCCATTACCCCTTCTCTAACTGTAGCCATTGAGGGAATGGACTCAGGGGATACAATGGTAGCTATTATATTTCCGCCCCATGCAGGTCTTATTTGTAACAATTGATCTTTATATATCTTATCCCCAACTTTATATTCCCCTATTTTTAGCTCAGTGCAATCAGCTGTGAGCCCAACCCTTAAGTTCGATGCAACCCTTGGAGCCAGATCCCGACCCACATGTGTAGCACCAAAAAGCACTATATAAGGCTTATAAAACTTAATAGCTGAAATCACTGCCTTAGAATATGGAAGGCTTCTATATAATTTAAGTTCTTCATCTTCTATATAAACAACCTTATCTGCTCCATAGACTCCCAATTTCTCTAACCCAGTTAGATTATGACCAACAGCAAGTCCAATCACTTTTGAACCAAGAATCTCAGCTAAGGATTTTGCTTTACACAAAAGCTCTAAACTAACATCAGCAAATCCATTTTTTGTATTTTCTAAAAAGACCATTATATTTTTCTGCATCAAATCCCCCTTATCCTATTATGTGGTCATGGATTAGTTCTTTCATAAGAGATGAAATGGAGCTCAAAGTGGGCTCAATTTCCTTTTTCTCCCTGGTCTTAAGAACTACACTTTCCACCTTTTTCACCTTGGTTGCAGATCCTTTTAACCCGCACCTCGTTGGGTCAGCTGAAATAAATTCTGCATCCCATAATTGCAAGGGAAAATCGGCCTCTACTAAAGATGGTTCTTTGGCAGACAATTTTTTAAATGCCATAGCCTTCTTAACAGATGGAGGCCGTGGAATATTTGCTGCAGAGGTAATTGTGAGTAATATGGGCAAAGGGGCCTTAGCCCGTTCATATCCATTGCTTATTTCCCTTTTTACAGTAATATGACCTTTGGATAGATCCACAATCTCAAAAACATAGGTAAGCTGATTTAATCCCAATTTTTCAGCAACTTGAGGCCCAACCTGTGCAGTGTCTCCATCTATAGCCTGTCTTCCACAAAAAATTATATCATATGCACCTATCTTCTCAATTGCCTTTGACAAGGTATATGAAGTGGCCAGGGTGTCTGATGCAGCAAATCTTCTATCACTTAATAGTATGGCCTTATCAGCACCTAAACAAAGGGTAAATTTTAAGGCTTGTTCTGCCTTTAAAGGCCCCATTGAGATCACTGTTATGTGCCCCCCATGTGTTTCCTTAATCTTTAATGCCTCTTCTAAAGCACACAAATCCTCTGGATTAATAATAGCTGGAAGGGCATCTCTATTAACTGTTCCATCGCTTTTCATGGCACCTTCTTGAACATTTGATGTATCTGGCACCTGTTTCATCAAAACAATCATATTAAAACCCATTTAATCCTCCTCTATCCAAAAGTTCTTGAAAATAGCTTATATTTCAATCAATGATTCGCCTTCATCATCGATTATTGTAAAAAAATTTATCAAATTAACCAAACTAAGAGTGTTTTTCACAACATTAGAGGGCCTTAATAAATAACATTTTTTATTCATAGCATTTATTCTATTCTTCATATGAATCAAAAATCCAATTCCTGAGCTATCTAAAAAAGAAACATCAGATAGATCAAAAATAATTGCTCTCTCATCTTTTATATCATTTTCTATTATTGAAGTCACTTCATTTTTTATTTCATCTATTATATCTAAAGTAAGCTCGCCACTGTATTTAAATATAATACTATCATTCTTTTTTATTACTTCTAATGCTTCCATATCAGTTCCTCCACAAATTTCCAACCATTAATATTTTGAAAATTCTATCCACAATGCAGTCCTATCATCCCTAAAAATTGGAGGTAATTCACATGTATTCTTTATGTAATTCTCCAGCATATCAAGTAAAAATTTTTTCTCACTGGAAAGTATCTCTTTAACAGTATTCAAAAAATTCTCAAACCCCCAAATACTATCATTATCAAATTCCCATTCATAATATCCATCAGTTACCAATAAAATTCCCTCAAAATTATTATATGAAAAACTATCAACTGAAAAATCTTGTTTTACAACTCCCAATACAGTAGAATTTGGTTTAATCAATTTAATACTTTTATTTTTATCTATCAAAACACCAGGACAGTGACCAGCATTTATATATTTTATCTCTTTTTTCAGAGTGTCAATATCTAAAACAAATAGTGTCACTATATCAAAATCACCTTGAATTATATCTATTAGCTCGTTATTTATTAGTTGAACAAGTTTTCCCAATTCTAATTTTAACATTTTAGAACTTTTGAAAAGCGCAGATACAATCACCATAAGTGCTGCTGCTTTTGAACCATGTCCAGAAACATCTGCAATAATTACTCTTACTAGATGTTTGTCAATGTAAAAAAAATCAAAATAATCTCCACTTCCTCTACCTGATGGTTCATAAAAAAAATCAATAACAAGATCTTCTGTTTCTAAGGGATACTTAGGGAGGAGTTTTTGTTGTATATTTATAGCAAAATCAATTTCTCTTGATATCCTTTCATAAGCATAAGATAATTGCTTTATAAGTTGTACTCGTCTTTTAGCCATATTTAAATGAAAATGAAATAATCTTTCTGAAGACAAAGGCTTTAATATAATGTCATCAGGAGATAGATTCATGAGACTTTCTCTAAGTGCTACTAAGTTGGATGGCAGTAAAACCATGATATAAACATTAAAATCATTTAGTTGATTCCTTATATGATTTATGATCTCTATTGGATTTACTTCATTAAGATTTTGATTTTCTTCAATATTGAAGATTATAATATCAGGTCTTTTTTGAAAATATTTTGTGAAAAATTCCTCTATTGTATGGCAGATTTCAATATTTACTACATGATCTGAAAATATCTCTTTTATGGCATTAATTATTAGTTCATCGTCACATAGACAAATAATACAAATCTCACGAAAGACCTTCATAAACTACATCTTTTCGCTATCTAAAATTAATGTAACTGGCCCATCATTACATAAATTTATTTCCATATTTGCACCAAATATACCCTTTTTTACCCTTCCAGGAATCTCAATAGTAAGCAATTTAATAAACTCATCAAACAACTTTTCTGCTTCTTTATATGGGGCTGCTTCTTGAAAATTTGGTCTTCTACCCTTTTTCACATCTCCATACAAAGTAAATTGAGAAACAGCCAAAACTTCTCCTTTTACATCTTTTAGGCTCAAATCAAATTTGCCATTATTATCTGGAAATATACGCAGTTCTGGAATCTTTTTAACAATCTTTTTTAACTTTATCTCTTCATTTTTTAAATCTCTATTTGAAAACCCAACCAAGAGCAGAAAACCTGTGCCGATTTCAGCAACAACCTTTCCATCTACCACTACATTTGCATGTTTTACTCGCTGAAGCACTATTCTCATATTTCTTCTTCCATATAATATGCCCAAGAGTTTTCACTCTCAGCAACCCCTACACACTCTACTTCTATGTCTTTATAATCAGCCAGTTTCTTTTTTACCTCTTCATAAATGAATTTGGCAATATTTTCAGAGGAAGGGTTTATTTTATCAAATGGATGGCGGTCATTTAAGTGAATGTGATCTAGTGGTTCTATAACTTCATTTAATTTTTCCTTTAACACTTTAAAATCCACTAGATATTCCACTTCAGGATCTAACCTCTCTCCTTTTACCATCAATTCCACTATAAAATTGTGACCATGTAGATTCTCACATTTACCTTTATAATTTCTAAGTATATGCGATGAACTAAAGGAGGTCCTTATTTTTAATCTGAAAATTGACTTTTTAGCCATAATTACCCTTTAATTCTTTAATAAAAATGATAATATCATATGTTGTTATATAAATCAATTTTTATAGTTAATTAGATAGTTTTATGCAAAATCTAACATATTGTTTTTATTTAATAAAAAATATTTCACTTCTATTTTAAGATTATAAAGTAGTTATCTCAACTTCTTCAAGATATTATTATTTTTAAAAGATCTTGCATTGTTTCACCTAAAATAAAGGCAAAAAAACTTAATCAAACCTAATTATAGACTATTTTTCCTCTCCCCGAGAATAGCTGATCCACAAAATTTTTGTTGTTTTTGTAAGATAGTTAGTGTAACTATTAAAAAAAATAATTACATGAGGAGTAGGAGCAGGAGGAGAAAATTATGGTCTATCTAGCACTTTTATTTTTTATTGTGCCCATTTTAGAGTTATATTTTTTGATCAAAATTGGATCTCTATTTGGGGCTTTTAATACTATTATGCTGGTCATCTTAACAGCAATTGTTGGGGCCTATCTTGCAAAACAGGAAGGGCTTCGGACCTTATACAAAATTAGAGAAAACATGATGCAGGGCATAATGCCAACTGAAGAGCTTGTGGATGCATGCCTCATATTTGTCTCTGGAGTTTTACTTCTAACTCCAGGATTTTTAACAGATACTATTGGTCTTTTATTTTTATTTCCAGCAACTAGGGAAATAATAAAGGATTATTTGAAGAGATGGATAAAATACAAGATTGAGACAAGAAATTACTATATAGATCTTTAAACAAAGCTCAGAGTTTGAGAAATAGCTCCCATGGGATATAAAAATTTGCGTCAGTGCATTGAAGAACTCATAAAAATTAAAGAGTTGGTCGTAATAGAAGATATTGAGTTAGATCCTGATTTAGAGATTGCAGCAATTCAAAGACGCATATTCAAAAACAAAGGTCCTGCAATATTATTTAAAAAGGTAAAGGGCTCACCCTTTCCCATGCTTGGCAATCTTTTTGGCACAAAAAAAAGGATAAGGTTTATTTTTCGAGATTTTTTTAAAAAATGGGAACATATAACAAAAAATATAAAAGACCCTATGGCATTAATTAAAGATCCAAGATCCTGGTTTTATCTTGCAAAAATGGGACTTAATTTTAAGCCAAAACTAATAAACAAGCATCCAGCAAACTATTTTAGAGAATGTAAGATTTCTCATCTTCCATCACTTAGATCTTGGCCATTGGATGGGGGAGGATATATCACCCTTCCTCAAGTATATACAGAAGACCCAGAAATAGGTGGATTTAAGTATTCAAATTTGGGAATGTATAGGATACAATTAAATGGAAATGAGTTTGAAAAAGACAAGGAAGTGGGACTTCACTATCAGATTCATAGAGGTATTGCGTATCATCATCAAAAGGCAATATTAAAAGGAAAAGATTTAAGGGTAAATATATTTGTGGGAGGCCCACCAGCTATGATTTTTTCTGCTATTATGCCTCTGCCAGAAGGTGTGCCTGAAGTATATTTTGCTGGGATTATGGCGGGCCACAGGATAGAATTTTTGAAGAACAGTAACTATCTTCCAATATTAAAAGAGGCGGATTTTTGTATAGTGGGTAAAATAAAAAAAGATATTACAAAACCAGAAGGTCCTTTTGGTGATCATCTCGGATATTACAGCCTAATCCATCCTTTTCCAGTGATATCCGTTGAAAAGGTTTATTGTAAAAAAGATGCGATCTGGCCATTTACCACAGTAGGCCGTCCACCACAAGAGGACTCTGTGATTGGAGATGTAATACATGAGATTGTTGGGCCATTTGTAAGTAAGATATTTAAAGGTGTAGAGGAGATACATGCAGTGGATGCTGCTGGAGTTCATCCTTTGCTTTTGGCTATAGCACGTGAGAGCTATGTGCCCTTTGAGAAAAAGAGGATTCCTCAAGAGATATTAACTTGTGGACATGCCCTGCTTGGCTCTACACAGACCTCTTTGTCAAAATATTTGATTATTGTTGCCAAAGAAGATGATCCCTATCTTACAACCAGAGACATTCCAATGTTTTTTAAACATGTACTTGAGAGAATAGATTTAAAAAGGGATCTACACTTTATCACCAGGACAACTATGGATACACTGGATTATTCTGGAATAAGCCTAAATCAAGGCTCAAAGATAATAATCTCTGTTGCAGGAAATAGGAAAAGGACATTAGAGACAGAGATCAAAGATATCTATTTGCCTGAAGGCTTTAAGGATTTAACTTGTTTTGTTCCAGGAATTTTAATAATAAAAGGACCTCATCACAAAAATAAAAGGGATGAACATTCTAATGATATGTTTGAGCTTGAAAAAGTTTTGGCTAACCAGGATCTAAAAGGATTTCCTCTAATTGTAGTTGTAGACGATGCACACTTTGCATCTAAAAATTGGGATAACTTCCTTTGGGTAACATTCACCAGATCTGATCCAGCAACTGATATTTATGGAATAAATTCATTTGTGCACTGCAAACATTGGGGCTGTGATCCTTCTGTGATAATTGATGCAAGACTAAAGACCTATCATGCTCCACCATTAGAAGAAGATGAGAAGGTGACAAAAAAGATTTTAGAACTTGGGAAAAGGGGTAAACCCCTTTATGGTCTTATTTAACTAAAAATCAATTTGAAGTTATATGTGGATAAAAGAGAAGATAAAAGAGTTTTTAAATGATCCTCAGATTAATATTTTCCTTTTCATTGCTGGTGCTGTCACATTAATCTTGTACTGTCTTTGGAAATACCTGATACCAGTTTTTACCAGTGTGATTTTGGCATACATACTTGAAGGTTTAATAAAACCCTTAGAAAAATTAAAAATACCGAGAAATGTAGGTCTATTTTTAGTATTTTTCCTCTTTATGACTTCGGTTGTATTTCTAATTATATGGATAATCCCTATAGCAATTAAGGAGTTTACACAGTTTATACAAGATTTGCCATCCATGTTTCTTGCTTGGAAAATGCATCTTCAAAATTTTTTAAAAAAATATCCTGCACTTATAAATAAATTACAAATTGATTCAGCTATTGGCTTTTTAGTGAATGAGGTGAGGGGACTTGGAAAACATGCACTATCTTACTCTATTGCATCTATTGTAAGTATTTTTAATTTTCTTGTCTATCTGGTAATGGTACCTTTGATCACTTTTTTCTTTTTAAAAGATAAGGATTCCATAATACAATTTTTAAAAAAATTACTTCCATCTAATATTGAATTTACATCTCAGGTATGGAAGGAGGTAAACAATAAAATAGCCAAATTTTTGCAAGGTAAGATGTGGGAGATTGTTATAGTATGGGTTGCATCTTATTTGTTTTTTATAATAATAAAACTAAAATTTGCATTACTTTTAAGTCTACTTATAGGACTCTCAGTTTTAATTCCCTTTGTGGGAGCAATCGCCATGACCATTCCTGTTGCTATGGTTGCCTATTTTCAATGGGGATTTTCTAATAAGCTTTTAATTACAATTATTGGTTATAGTATAATACAATTTTTAGATGGAAATGTACTGGTGCCAATCCTTATGTCAGGTTTTGTAAATATACATCCTGTAGCAATTATGATTGCAGTGATATTATTTGGAAACCTGTGGGGACTTTGGGGAGTATTTTTTGCTATACCACTTCTTTCATTAATACATACAGTAATAAAGACATGGCCTAGAAAAAATATTATGGAGGAGAAGATAAATGAGGGATAAAAGAGGAGTTTTTTACTATCCTATACCCTTAAATAAAAGGGTAAAGATGTATGTAAGAGAGGTAGATGGTGTAATTGAATTTAGACTTCACAATGAAGATGATCCAAAACTCTATGAAGAACATGGTTGGATAACATATGAAATGGCTAGACAAGCATCACTTATGTATAAGGGGCCTGGAATGAATCCTTTAAAACTTTATGATCTAGATGCAGCTATTTATGCCCTGAAACATGAAAAAAATAAATAACTCAATAGGAATATATGTAAAAGACTCCCATATGTGGGGTTGTCTGTTTTTAGATTTTTTAAACAAGCAATCTATACCTTATAAAATTATTCACAACCCATACGAAAATGAACTTAAAGGTGTAAAAATTTTGATATTACCTGGTGGATTTGCTTCTGAAAGGGCAAAAGGGTTGGGAAAAGAGGGAATTAAAGCTATTAAAGAATATGTAAGGAGCGGTGGTATTTATTTTGGCGTTTGTGGTGGTGCAGGACTTTGTCTAAATGAAGGAGAATATTCCCTTGGTATATCTCATCTAAAAAGAAAAAAGATGGCAGATAGGGTGCCAAATTTTAGTGGACATATAAAAGTAAATTTTACTAAAAATTTTTTCGATATCTTCGGACAAAAAGGTATAAAAAAGAACCTGGGACTACCAGTGTGGTGGCCTTCTCAGTTTCAGTGGGATGAAAGCAAAGATGTTAAAAAAATAGCTAGATACGAAAAACCGTTAGATGATTTATGGATAGCTGACATTCCCTATTATACTTTAAACGATATGGATATCCATGAAGTTGAAAAATTATACGGAATAAATTTAGATTTTTCTTATATTAAGAATGAACCCTGTATAGTTATGGGGGATTTTGGCAAAGGAAGATATTTTTTGACATATCCCCATTTAGAGACCCCTGGGTCAAAAGAGGCAAATAATCTACTTGTGCACATCTTTTCTTATTTTTTACAAAAGGATTTTCGAGCAAAACAGATAGATGCCATAGATCTATGTTCTCCAAAAATAAAATGGGATGACAAAACCTTTTTATTTATTTTTAATGGACTTCATGAATTGATTTTAAAGGCACAGGAAAATTTCCTTATGTGCTGGAGAAAAAAATGGTTACTTGGATGGAGAAGAGGGGTTATTGGGTTGTCCATAAATAGTATTCTCTATATGATTTGTTTTTTACTGGAAAGAACACCTTCTTATGCATGCATAACACTTTGGCAGGATATAAAAGAGGAATTAAAACTTTTGTTTTTAAATTTCAAAAGAGAGTTTGAAAAATACATAATTATGCAGAGAGAATTTTATTTAAAAAACTCCCACCGTGCTCCAGATAGATTTGGAGATAAGCCAATACATAAACAAATCTTAAAGCTAACAGGACCATTCCCTGGCCATGGCGGAATTTTTAAAAAGATCGTTGTTCATTTAGAAAAGTTAGTTTCTGCTCTTAATAGAAGTTTTTATAAGTAAATTTAAACCATCTGCTTATTTTTTTTGATAACATCCAATGTTATACAATGTCAAAATGTTATAAGTATTAGTGGAATGCGAACCTTTAATTTAGGTATGTTATACAAAAGGAGATTAGTTCTATGAAAGTATCTATTTTAGGAAGTACAGGTTTTATTGGAAGTTTTTTAAGGGATTTTTTAGAGAAAAATAATTATGAGGTTATTCCTTTAGGGAGAAGCGATTTAGCAAATAAAGAGTTGTTAAAAAGTAAGTTAATGATTACCGATACCTTAATCAATCTTGCAGGTGCTCCTATTAGTAAAAAGTGGACTGAAAAGTATAAAAAGGTCCTTTACTCAAGTAGAATAGATACGACCAGGACACTGTTTGAAACATTGAAGGATTTAGATAAAAGACCCAAAAGTTATTTTTCAGCAAGTGCTATAGGGATTTATGACCCATTTTATGATGGAATCCAGGATGAAGAAAGTTATAAGTATGGAGATAACTTTTTGAGCAGACTTTGCATTGATTGGGAAAAAGAGGCCTTAAGGTTTAAGGAGTTGGGAATAAGAGTGGTAATCTTTCGACTTGGAGTAGTGCTTGGGAAAGGAGGCGGCGCCATGGCAAAGATAATACCTCTATTTAAACAGGGTGTTGGAGGCAAAATAGGATCTGGTGATCAGGGATGTCCGTGGATTCATATTGAAGATGTAGCCCACGCATTTTTATGGGCCATGGAAAATGAAAAAGCAACAGGTATATATAACCTATGCTCACCAGATATCACAACCAATGAAAGATTCACACAGACTCTGGCATCACTCCTAAAAAGACCAGCAGTTTTAAAGATTCCAGAGTTTGTTTTAAAAATAAAGTTCGGAGAAGGTGCAATTGCGTTAACCGCAGGACCAAAGGTGATGCCTACCAGACTATTGAAAGAAGGATTTGAAATAAAATATAAAGATTTAAAGGAGGCACTAAAAAATATTTTGGCTTAAACGTCTTTTATTTTAGATTTAAAATTATGTTTATGAAGAATTGCCCATAGGTTAGTGATAGTTGTTGCACCAGAGAATAATTAAAATCTTGGAGTTTAATATGCCATATTTAGGTGCTCATATGTCAATAGCAGGGGGACTTCACAAGGCAATAGATAGGATAAGAAAAGTAGGGGGAACAGCCCTTCAGATCTTTTCCAAAAATCAAAGGCAATGGAAATCCCCACCACTCACAGAGGAATTAGTAAAGAAATTTTTTAATAACAGATCAAAATGGGGTGATTATCCAATTGCTATACACACATCATATCTAATAAATCTTGCCTCTTCCAATGAAGATTTAAAGAAAAAAAGTATAGACGCATTGGCTGATGAATTGAACAGGGCTGAGATATTAAAGATACCCTATGTGATTTTACATCCAGGATCTTGTGGTGAGTTGCCTCTGGACATTTGTCTTGAAAACGTTGTTAAAGGTATTGATAAGGCAATTTCACTGGCCAAGTGTAAAAACACAAATGTCCTTGTAGAAAATACATCTGGTCAGGGCACATCTTTAGGATCAAAGCTTGAAGAACTAGCTTATATTATAACTAATTCAAAATATAATGAGAAGATTTTTGTGTGTATTGATACAGCTCATCTTTTTCAAGCAGGGTATGATATCAGAGATAGTAAAGGTTATAAAAACACGTTTCAATCAATAAATAAATCCATTGGTATTGAGAAAATAAAATTTTTTCATTTAAATGATTCAAAGACAGAGCTTGGATCAAGAGTGGACAGACATGAACACATAGGTAAGGGCCATATTGGACTCCAAGGATTTAAACTTCTCTTAAATGATCCCAGATTTAAAGACCACCCCATGGTTTTAGAAACTCCAAAGGGAAAGGATTTAAAAGAAGATATAGAGAATCTCAAGGTGCTTAAGAGTTTAATGGAGGATGAAAATAAAAATTGAAATTACATTAATAGTTGGAATATATGAGTTGATGACAATCCATAAGACATCCCATATTGAAAAGAAAGATCAGCTAGGTACTTTTAATTTTCCCACTCACACTTACAATAATTATCTCTTCATTGGAATGCATTCTACAGTTATTTTATCTTTAAAATGTTTTTTTACAATCTTAGATCCACACACCACGCACCTAAAACTAACAAGTCCGCTTAAGCTAGCTGCTGTTAGATAAAATTTTTTCTCTTTATCTTCTTCCCAGTTATCAGTATGATTTCCGCATATATCACATTTCACACTAAAATCATATGGATATTTAAAATCCCAATTTTTTTTAAATAATTCCCAATCTTCCAATGGTTCCTTTAAATCCCAACTCTTGGGAGAGTCACTCTGCTTTGGCTCAACTAGGTCTAATACTTGGTCTTTAATTTTTAACCACAATTCCTTACTCACATATGCTCCAAGCAGATTGCCTTTTGCATCATATAACTCTGTTACTGGATTTTTTGTCATGCGTGCCTCCAGGTTCAAAAAAAATTGATTTTTTTAGTGTAAAGATATAGTAATTAAAGATCTAACTAACACAAATTACCTTAAGAGGATTAACATGTCTAAGACTAGAGGATTAGGTAAAGGATTAAGTGCCCTTTTTCAAGAAAAAATTGATGAAGATTTAAAGAGTGAAAATACTACTCCTTATCAAGAGATTGATATTGATCTTCTAAAACTGAATCCTAACCAACCTAGAAAATCTTTTTCTGAGGAATCCATCAATGAATTGGCCATATCAATTAAAAACCAAGGGCTACTGCAGCCTATTGTCGTCAGGCCAATACAAGAGGATGTTGATGGCAAACGATATGAAATC
>JAMOPG010000038.1 GCA_027064715.1 Desulfobacterales bacterium | reverse complement strand
AACAACTTATATATCATAAAAGGCAAAAAATTTTGAACTTTGCCAACGGTTTTTCTTGAAAGGATATAAGGTTATTTAACTAATGATGTGAACACATTGATTATTTGGCCATTTTTTAAAATTATATCAGCTTCAATCTCTCTCCTTGCTGCCTTTAAAAATTTTCTGTGTTCCTCTAGATAAATTTTATTTTCCTAAAAAATAAAATTTATCTCAGGCATCGTTGGTATAATCTTTTCTTTATACAGCTCGTTATAAAAAAGTTTCAGGCCCTCTATGTAATTTTCATCTAAATCATATATAAGGCCTTGATAATAGGCGAGGGCATCTTCATAGCTCAATATATTTTTGTCTTCTAAGATTTTTGCAAAAAAGGAAAGCCTTTTTTGGCCCCATTTTTTTGCATCTATCAATATCTTACATCCTTGTCTTATTTTTTCAGGAGATTGGTCCACAGATTTTTTAACAGCAACCCATACTCCAAAGACAAAAGGAAGTCCTGTTTTGTTTTTCCATTCTTCTCCAAGATCAATGATATATGGAATATTGGGATGATTTCTCAAAACAAGTGCCTCATCACCAATGGCTAAAGCACCATAGATATCTTTTTGTTTTACAAAATCCATAACATTTCCAGTCAAATACTCAACTTCCATGCCTTTTCTCTTTAAGAATAATTTAAGTAAGGCCACAGAGGTATGTGAGTGGGATGTGAGTATGACTTTTTTGCCATGTAAATTATCCAAAGGACATTTGCTCAAGAATAAGACACTCATAACAGGTCCATTAGAACCAATACACAAATCTGGAATCAAATAATATTTAGAGAAGTTTCTTGCATATTCAATAGAAGATGTGCCACTTATATCTAATTTGCCCTTGCTTGCTAGTTGGTTTAACTCAGCGGGGATACCAGTTATTATCTCAAAGCAGTGTTTGATAATATTATTTTCTAATGGATAATAGATAGGCAATACATTTAAATATCCAATTTTCCCAAGCCGTAACCTTTCCATGAAATATACCTTATTCTATAATAGTGTAGTCCATTTTCCTTTGTTTTGGGATGAATCCTGCATCTTTTATGTGTTTTCTGATTTGTTCAATGGACATCCTGAATTTAACACCAGTGGCAGCTACCACATTTTCTTCAATCATTGTAGAACCAAAGTCATTGCCTCCGAAAAAAAGGGCGAGTTGCGCTATTTCAGACCCCATGGTGACCCAGGAAACCTGTATGTTTTGAAAATTGTCCAAAACAATTCTGGAAATTGCCAAAGTCCTTAGATATTCCACAGATGTGACCTTTCTTGCCTTAAGCCTGGTGTTATCTGGCTGAAATCCCCAAGGAATAAATGCTGTAAATCCTTTTGTCTTGTCTTGCAGTTCTCTGAGCTTTATTAAGTGTAAGATGCGCTCCTTTTTTGTTTCCCTATGTCCAAACATCATGGTGGCAGTGGTCTTTAAGCCCAGATTATGGGCAATTTCCATAACATAAAGCCATTCATCTGCTGTGCACTTATTGGGTGAGACTTCTTTTCTCACCCTATCCACTAAGATCTCAGCTCCACCACCAGGTATAGAATCAAGCCCAGCATCTATTAAGCGCTGTAAAATCTGTTCAATGGATAAATTGTTTATTTTGGAAAAATGGACGATCTCTGGGGGTGAAAAACCGTGGATATGGATTTGAGGATACTTTTGTTTAATATGAGATAGCATCTCAATATAAAAATCAAGTTTCAAATCAGGATGGAGGGAACCCTGAAGAAGTATTTGAGTGCCCCCTAACTGGATGGTTTCTTCTATCTTTTTATCCAGCTCCTCAAAGGTGATTACATACCCAGATGGATCGTTTGGGGGTCTATAAAATGCGCAAAACTTACAACCACAAACACATATGTTTGAGTAATTTATATTTCTATCAACTACATAGGTAACTATATTATTTGGGTGTTTTTTTCGTCTTATCTCATCTGCAAGTTTACCAAGCTCATAAAAATCTCCATCTTCATACAAAAAACAGGCCTCATCAAAGGTGATCCTCTCCTCTTTAGATACTTTATTTATTATGTTTTGTAACCTCATAGAACGTCCTTAGATTTATTGGGAAACGAATCGAAACAAACCATCACGCTGAACAGGTTTAAATCCACAACCTGTTATCATATCTTCTAATTCTTTTCTTGCGAGGACGTTTGGGGAAGTTGCTCCTGCCATGTGCCCAATCTTTTCTTCAACAACAGTTCCATCAAAGTCATTGGCTCCAAAATAGAGGGCTGCCTGTGCAAGCTTAAGTCCTAACATGATCCAGTAGCTTTTAATATGGGGGATGTTATCAAGCATTATTCTGGCCAGTGCAATAGTCTTTAATTTTTCTATCCCTGATATTTCATTTTTTATCTTTAACCTACTATTTTTTGTTAAAAATGGAAGTGGTATAAAGCATATAAAGCCATTGGTCTTGTCCTGAAGTCTTCTTAATTTATCGAGGTGATGAATCCTGTGTTCTACTGATTCAATATGTCCAAAAAGCATGGTGCAATTTGTTTTAATACCTAGAGAGTGTGCGGTTTCTATTATTTCAAGCCATTTCTCTCCACTAATCTTTTCAGGACAAATTTTTCTCCTTATTTCAGAGTCAAATATTTCAGCTCCACCACCTGGCATCATATCAAGTCCTGCGTGTTTTAGCTTTATAAGTACATCTTTTACTGAGAGATTTGAGATTTTTGCTATATGGTGTATCTCTACAGCAGTAAAACATTTGAGTGTGGCATTGGGCCTGAGTCTTTTTAATTCTTTTATCATATCCACATAGTAATCAAGTCCAAAATGAGGATGGCAGCCACCAACTATGTGAATCTCTCTTATTGGTTCATTTATGTTTTCTTCTATTTTTCTTTTTATTTGGGATATCGTTAATTCAAACGCCCCATCTTGATCTTTTTCTCTAGAAAATGCGCAGAATTTACACCTATTCACACAAATATTTGTATAATTTATGTGTTGATTTAACACATAGGTGGTGATATTTGAGTGAAGTTTTTTTCTAACAAGATGTGCAAGATAACCAATTACCTTTGGATCTGGACAATTATATATTTCTTTTGCTTCAGAAACTGTAATTCTTTCACCATTTATAATCTTTTTATATACATTTTCTAGCTTGTAATCTTTGATTTTTTTTATCATATTGATATCCAACCCCTGATATGGGAAAAGATTTTATGACACCTATTTGAAATGTCAATATAAAGATTTTTGATAGACATAAAAAGGAGTTTTTTATGAAAAAAGAGATCACAATTGCTATATCTCCTTGCCCCAATGATACTTTTATCTTTGGAGCTATGTTAAATGGTTATATAAAATCTGATTTGGATATAGAATATTATCTTTATGATGTAGAACAGTTAAATCAATTAGCTATTAAAAAAGCCATAGATGTAATAAAGGTATCTGTAGCAGTATATCCTTATGTTAAGGATAATTATAAAATTTTGAGATGTGGAGGGGCAATTGGTAGGGGATTTGGACCTATTTTGGTATCAAAGAAAGATTTTTCTCAAAAAGATATAAAAAATTTAAGATTAGGAATTCCAGGTAAACATACCACGGCCTATTTATTATTCAAAAATGCATATCCTGATTTTAGAGGTAAGGTAATAGATATTAGATATGACAATATAGTTCCTAGTTTACTAAAGGAGGAGATAGATATTGGAATTTTGATTCATGAGACGCGTTTTACATATAAAGATTATGGACTTAAATTAATCCAGGATTTAGGGAAATGGTGGGAAGATACAACAAATTATCCAATTCCATTGGGATGCATTTTGGCAAAAAGAGAGCTCGGTGATACTATGCATAATACTATTGAAAATTTGATAAAAAAGAGTATAGATTTTGCAGAGAGGAATATGGATAAAATTTGGAACTTTATAAAAGACAATGCCCAGGAAATGGATAGAGAAATTATTTTAAAACATATAAACACATTTGTTAATGAATTTTCAAAAGATATGACTGATGAGGGATATAATGCAATAGAAAAACTAGTAGGTTTAAATGAGATTTAGAGATTTATTATGAAGAAGGAAATTTTTTGTTTGCTCACAGATTTTGGTTACAAAGATATGTATGTTGGACAGATGAAATGTGTAATTTATCAGAAAATTAGCCAAGCCAAAATAATAGATATATCCCATGACATACTACCCCACAACATTTTACAGGGCAGTTTTTTCTTGTTATCAAGCTGGAACTATTTACCTGAAAATTCCATAACCATAGCTGTTGTGGATCCAGGTGTTGGGAGCAGTAGAGATATATTGATACTTATGAGTGGTCAAAAAATAGTAATTGCCCCAGACAATGGAATTTTATATCCTTTAATAAAAAAATACAATTTAGACCCCATAATTTATGTTCTGAATTGGGAAAGGTTTGTCCATGTGGTGAAACAGAGAAAAATCTCTTCTACCTTTCATGGTCGGGATGTCTTTGCTCCACTTGCTACATATATAGCACTTGGTAATGATATAGAAAAGGTTTCAAAAAAGATATCTATTGAAGATATAAACACAATCCATTTTCCAGAGATAAAAATTGATGGCAATAAGATAGACTTAAAAATAATTCACATAGATAGATTTGGAAATTGTGTAACTACTATTGAAGAGAAATTTTTTGATATATTTTCAAAAAAGAAGATAACAATTATGCCTTTTAATAAAACATTGCGCATGGTAAAAACCTATAATGATCTTAAAAAGGGAGAAATTGGGATGTTAGTCGGATCTCAAGGCTATTTAGAAATCTCTCTTTGGAAAGATAGTTTTGCAAAAAAATGTAATGTTCAGATTGGAGACAAATTCTATTTAGTAATAGAATAAAAGGAGATTAGTCAGATGGAACATATAAAAGAATTTTTTGAAACAAGGGATAAATTTGCTAAATATGTTGGTATAGAGATTGTAGAAATTGACAAAGGAAAAGCAACAGTAAAATTGGATATTGATGAAAGACATCTAAATGGTGTTAATATAGTCCATGGAGCAGTGTTATTCTCTATTGCTGATTATGCCTTTGCAATTGCATCTAATTCTTATGGCGATGTGGCAGTTTCTATAAATGCCAATATATCCTTTATAAAGGCAGTAAGTTCTGGGACTATTTATGCTGAAGCAAAGGAGCAGTCAAGAAATCCCAAATTGGCCACTTATTTGATAAATGTAACAAATGAAAAAGGAGAACTCCTTGCTACTTTTCATGGTATGGTTTATATAAAAAAACAAAAATTAGAAGATATAAAGTGATGGAGGTTATGTATGTATAAATATCTATTTGGTCCAGTACCATCAAGAAGATTGGGATTATCTTTGGGTGTAGATCTTGTGCCTAAAAAGACATGTTCTTTTAATTGTGTTTATTGTGAAGCAGGAAACACACTCAATTTGACTGTCACACGAAAGGCCTATTCTGATTTAAATGAGGTCAAAAAAGAGCTAGTCCATTACTTTGAACACAATTCTGATCCTGATTTTGTCACATTTTCTGGATATGGAGAGCCAACGTTAGATACAAACATAAAAGAAGTTATATTACATATCAAAAAAATAAGGCCAGATATAAATGTTGCAGTGCTCACAAATGGGTCATTACTTAATGAAAAAGAAGTGAGAGATGCATTGGGTTTAGCAGATCTGGTAAATCCGTCTTTAGATGCTGCAACAGAAAAGACATTTAAGAAGATAAATAGACCTCACAAAAAAATAGATCTGCAGTCATATATTGATGGATTAATAAAATTTAGACGTAAGTATAAAGGTAAATATCATCTTGAAGTGTTTATTTTGAAGGGTTTTAATGACAATAAAGAAGATCTATTGGCATTAAAACACGCAATAGAGCGTATTGAACCTGATATAATACAATTAAATACCCTAGATAGACCTGGTGCATTAAAGGGAATAAGAGCTGCAACATATGATGAATTGAAATACATAATTGATGTATGGGGATTTAAAAATGTAGAAATAATCTCTACTACTGGATTAGATAAAATAAGAAACAATGCCATTATACAGGATATTGAGTCCTCAATTTTAGAGACTATTAAAAGAAGACCCTGTACCTTAGATGATTTGACAAAAATTTTAAATAAAAAGGAACTGGAAATAAAAAAATATTTAGAAAAATTAACAAATGAAAACAAAGTCACTATGGAGAAACTTGAAAGGGGTGTTTTTTATAAGAGTTTAATTTAACTGGTATTAATTGAGGATTTGAAAATGGAATATTCATCTATTATAAAGAGGTTTATAAAGGATGCATATGGGGCATTTAATGAAAATAAATGCATGTTAAGGGCAGGGGCATTAACCTATGTAACTACATTATCTATAGTCCCTTTTCTTGCCATTGCATTTTCAATATCAAAGGGGCTTGGTTTTCATCACAAAGACTTTATATATAATTTTTTATTAAAGGTAACAGCCAACAGGGTAGATGTTGTAGAGAAAATTCTAGAATATATAAATAATACAAATGTAGGTAAACTTGGGACATTTGGTGTTGCTGGCCTGCTTATTGTAGTTTTATCACTTCTTGGTACAATAGAAGATACATTAAATGCCATATTTGAAGCACCTAAAAACAGGACTATAAAAGAAAAGATCTCATACTATTTTTCTGGAACATTGCTCACCCCAATGTTATTGATAGTTCTTATAAACTTTATGTCCACTATCACAAGCATTGGTTTTGTAAAAAAAATCTTGACATATTCTTTAATTAGTTATATCTACCTTGCGTTAACAAAGATAATACCCTTTTTTATAATATGGCTCTCAATATTTTTAATTTTTTACTACCTTCCAAATACAAAGGTAAATGCATCTGGGTGCATAATTGGTTCTTTTTTTTCTGCACTATTCTGGGAAATATCAAGATATATATTTATTAGTTATCATCCTTATGACGCAAAATATAATGCTATATATGGAGGTTTTGCAAAGGTATTGCTTGTTTTGTTGTGGATATACTTTACATGGCTTATGCTACTTGCAGGAGCTGTGATTGCTTCTGAATTTAGCAAACGAAATTATATTGGGAAATTTCGATACAAAGAAAAGCTTGGAATATTTAATATTAAACTTAAAGAACTAATCTTTTTAAATCTTATTTTATATTTAATTGATTCATTTAAAAAAGGGGATGGAGAAGTTTTGATTAAGGAACTAGTAGAGTTTTTTAAAATACCTGAATATATATTAGAAGATTTTTTAAAGGCACTTGTTGACTTAGGATTCATATTAAAAATAAACAATATCACTGGTGAATCCACTGTCATAGTATCATCTGATGTTTCTGACTGTTCATTAAAATATTTTCTCGATGCAGTTAGAAATTATAGTGATATTGAATTAACATTAGAACATGATGTTTTTTCTCCTTTTTTTAAATTCATTAATCAAAAAGATATTACTTTAAATGAATTAAATCAGAAATTAAACATTGAGGGATATTTTAAAAATAAAAATGTGAATGCACAGATCACCAAGGAGTGAGTAATTTCTCCAGATTTAATCAAACTGGGAACCTTTTTTAAAGGGATCAGTTCCACAGATATATCTTCTTTTTCATCTAGATGTTGTTTTTTTGAATTTTTTACATCAGTTGCAATATATGTAAAGCATTCATTGTTTAAAATAGCTGGGTTTGGATGGACTTTACCCAAAAATTCTGCATCATTTGCCACATAACCTGTTTCTTCAAAAAGTTCTCTTATTGCAGCATCTTTGGGATCATTCTCTTCCACCAATCCCCCAGGTATCTCTAAGGTAATCTCCCTTATTCCATGTCTGTATTGTCTTATAAATACCACATCATTATCCTTTGTTAATGGTATGATATTTACCCAGGGACTGGATTCTAAGATATAGAAATTATAGGCCTTATTTGTTCTAGGAGATAAAGCAGTATCTATCCTTAGATCAAATACCCTGTAAGATTTATCTTTTTTTGATTTTAAAAGTGTCCATGGCTTTACCATCATAATTTGCTCCCGTGGATATCTTAACATATCTATCAAAGTAAATAAGTTATAAAAGGGGGATCATAACCGCCTAACTTATATTCTAAAAAACAGCTCTATTTTTTCCTTGATGTTTGGCCTTATATAGATTTTCGTCTGCCCTACCTAAAAGTTTTTGTGGAGTATCATTATCAATGACAATAACTGAAAGGGGTAAATTCTTACCCAATGAGAGCTCAAATTCTCTGTTTAATATTTCCATAATCGCATTTTTATTGTATAGTCCTAGTAAGAGGATCAATTTCAGTTTTTGCTTCCAGATCTTTTATTAACAAGGCATTGGTAAGGGCCATTGCCGTAATATTTGCATATAAATCAACACTATTGATTATCTTGTTGTCATTTTGTGAAAATATTACCCCTCACATTCCTATCAACCCTACTGATCCCCATAAAGGGAATACCCAGATGTTAGTTCCTTTTTTAAGGTTAATTTCATCCAACTCAAAAAGGATTTTAAATTCTTCAACACTTAGACAAACAGGTTCGATCTTTAAAGAATTTTTTTTTCATTATAGGATTCTCTGGGCATATTACTTTCTCCTCCTCTTTTTTCATTCATTATGAATGAAATCTAGTGAAAATACTAATTTCTAAATGGAATAGAATCTTCTAAATACACAAGATCTCTATATGACTCCCTTTCTCTAATTAAGTAAAATTCATCACCAGTGACCATGACCTCAGCTGCCCGAGGCCTTGAGTTATATTGTGAGGACATAACAAAGCCATATGCCCCTGCTGAAAATACACATAAGAGTTCTCCGCTTCTACTCTCAGGTAGTTCTCTATCTTTTGCAAGAAAATCTCCACTTTCGCAAATTGGGCCAACTACATCATATTTTTTTATCTCTCTCCCCATGTTCTTAACAGGGGCAATCCTGTGATAGGAGTTGTAAAGGGATGGTCTAATTAGATCATTCATCCCTGCATCAACTATTAAAAAGTTTTTGTTAGATGTCTCTTTTGTATAAATGACCCTGGTAATTAGTACTCCAGCATTTCCTGCAATAACCCTCCCTGGCTCTAGTATTAATGTCAGAGGATATCCCATAAGGGCCTTTGACAAAGCTTCACCAAATTCTTTTGGATGCGGTGGTTCTTCTTCTTTATATTGGATACCAAGTCCACCACCTAGATCAAGGTATTTTATGTGAATACCAAGCTCTTTCAGCTCAGCATATAGAACCTTTAATTTATCAAGTGCATCCAAAAACGGATCTATTTCTGTCAATTGAGATCCAATGTGACAATCTATTCCAACAGGATTAATGCCTTTTAACTCCTTTGCACTCTTATATGCATAAATTGCATCATTTATGTTTATCCCAAATTTGTTTTCTTTAAGTCCTGTAGAGATATATGGATGGGTCTTTGGATCAACATCTGGATTTATTCTAAAACTTATATTTGCAATTTTTCCCATAGATAAGGCAATCTCATTTATTTTTTGAAGTTCTTCCATTGATTCCACATTAAACATTAAGATATTTGCCTGCAGTGCCTCCCTTATCTCATGTTCTTGTTTACCTACCCCTGAAAACACTATCTTTTGTGGATCAATTTCAGCCCTAAGTGCCCTATACAATTCCCCTCCAGAAACTATATCAGCCCCTGCCCCTTCATTTTTTAATAAATTCAAAACATGTATATTAGAATTACATTTAACTGAAAAACATGTAATATGAGGTATATTATAAAATGCAGAATCAAAAGCATTAAAATGTCTTTTTAAGGTCCTTGATGAATAAATATACAAAGGAGTACCATACTCTTTTACAATATCTTCTACTAATACTTCTTCTGCATATAGATTACCATCTTTCTCTGTAAAGTAGTGCATATCTTACTTCCCCTCACTTCTTAATTTTTTGTTCTAATAGATATATCTCCATACATCAAAGTTTTTGTGTTTTTATCTTTATCTAATACAATTAAATTACCAAGGTTATCTAGATCCATTGCTTTTGCTGAAATAGTCATATCACTGAGATGCACATCTATTTCTTTACCAATTACACAATTATATTTTAACCATTTATCTCTAACTGGCAGAAAACCTTTTTTTAAATATGTATTATACCATTTCTCAATATAATTTAAAATACATCCAATTAACTTAGGTCGATGGATATTTTTTTTTGTTTCAATAAAAATAGATGTGGCAATATCCTTTAAATCATCTGGTATATCACCTTCAGTGAGATTTACATTAATCCCAATTCCAGCAATAATATAATGGGTTTTTTCTGAATCCCCCGCCATTTCAACAAGAATACCTGCCAATTTTTTCCCGTTAACAAGTAGATCATTGGGCCATTTAAGTTCTACAGATAGGGATGTATGATCTCTTATTGCTTCACAAAGAGCCACACCAATGACAATTGGGATCTGCATAATTTGAGATGGCACCACATCTGGTCTTAAAATTATAGATATAGCTATTGATTTATAAGGAACGTGAATCCAGCTTCGTTTCCTTCTCCCACGTCCTTTATCTTGAAATTCACATAAAACACAGCTGCCTTGTTCTGCTCCTTTTTGGGCAAGTTCCTTTGCCTTATCCTGGGTGGATGAGAGATTTTCAAAAAAGTATATGTGTTGTCCCATATATTGTGTGTGCAGATAAGATTTTATTAGTGAGGGAAATAACACATCAGGAGTTGAGATCAATTTATAGCCTTTTTTAGCAGAGGAGCGAATCTCAAAACCATATACCTTTAATTGATTAATCTGATTCCATACCCATGTCCTGGAGATGTCCAATTCTTTGGCTATCTCTTCTCCTGAGACCCACGACCCTTGTATTAGCCTTTTAATTATGTAATCAAGCGTAGTTATGTCCATAATAGTATGAGCAATAATTGGATTTGAAGCAAAGTTATATTAAAGAGAAAAATAATATGCAAGGGAAATATTAGGATAGGTGACCAGACTTTATTTTTAATTTATTTCTTGACTTGAAACAAAGCAGTGAGGATAATAGTCAAAAATATAGGGAGTTTTTAATTATGGAGATTCCGTTTATTGATTTAAAGTCTCAATATAAGCGTATAGAAGAAAAGATTAAAAAAAATATTAATAATGTTTTTAAACATGGGAAGTTTATATTAGGACCTGAGGTGTATGAATTAGAAGAGAGACTTGCAGAATATGTAGGTGTCAAAAATTGTATTACTTGTTCATCTGGAACAGACGCACTTTTACTTGCTTTAATGGCGTGTGGAGTTCAAAGGGGTGATATGATATTTACAACTCCATTTACCTTTATGTCAACTGCTGAGGTGATTTCTTTGCTTGGTGCCATACCTGTATTTGTAGATATAGATCCTACTACTTTTAATATCAATCCCAATGAATTAAAAAAGGCAATAGAAGCAGTAGATAAAAGAGATCCTTCTATATATCCACTGCCTAGGATCTTATTATATGAGGAAGATAATTTTACTAAAAAGGCCATTATTGCTGTAGACCTATTTGGTCTTTGTGCTGATTACAATGAAATAAATAAAATAGCAGAACAGATGGGAATATATGTAATAGAAGACGGAGCACAGTCCTTTGGAGGCGAATATTTTGGCAAAAAGGCATGTTCTCTAGCCCATATTGGTTGCACATCATTTTTTCCAGCAAAGCCTCTGGGGTGTTATGGGGATGGTGGAGCTATTTTTGTGGAGTCAGATGAAGTAGCAGAATTAATCAGGTCCTTAAGGGTTCATGGACAGGGAAGGAACAAATATGAAAACCTGAGAATTGGAATCAATGGAAGATTAGATACCATACAGGCAGCGGTTTTACTTGCAAAATTGGAAATTTTTGATGATGAAATAAAAAAAAGGCAGATTGTGGCCAACAGATATACACAAAAGTTAAAAGCATCACCTTATGTAAAAACACCTTATGTGCCAGAACAACTACTTTCTGCATGGGCACAATATTCCATTGTTGTAAAGGACAGAGATGGATTGATAAATTTTTTGAAAAAGGGCAATATACCAACTAACATATATTATCCAAGACCTATTCATCTGCAAAAGGCATTTAACTATTTGGGGTATAAAGAAGGGGACATGAAAATTAGTGAAGATATTGCAAAAAATATAGTGTCTCTACCTATGCATCCTTATTTAGATGAAAAAACGCAAGAATATATAGTAGATAGGGTGATAGAATTTTATAACCAATAAACACGGAGAGATTATATGTTATTTGGCATTGATGTAGGAGGAACCCATACTGATGCTGTGCTAATTGATAAAGAAAAAGGAGTAAGGGCTTATACCAAAATCCCAACAATGACCAATGATTTGCTTGGATCCATCAGGGCTGCTATAAAGGAAATTTTATCCCAGGAAAAAAATGTCAAAATAGAAAGGTTTAATCTCAGCACTACCCTTTGTACCAATGCAATTGTGCAGGATATGCTTGAGCCTGTGGGTATGTTAGTGAGTGCGGGCCCAGGAATACATCCTGAAAATTTTAGAATAGGAGAGTATTATGAGATTATTCCAGGGGGTCTGGATCACAGGGGCACAGAGATTTCACCTCTAGATCTAGATTATGCCAAAGAGATTGTGAATAGGTTTTTAAAACAGGGTATAGAAGTTTTTTCTGTGGTATCAAAGTTTTCACCCAGGAATCCAGCACATGAAGAACAACTTGCGTCCCTGATTAAAGACAGGGCAAAATTTATAACCAAGGGTTATAAATTATCAGCACAACTAAATTTTCCAAGAAGGATTGCAACAGCATATTATAATAGTGCTGTATGGCCAATTTTTGTAAATTTTTTAGATTCAGTAGAAGATTGTTTAAAAGAATTTAATTTTGCTCCCAAAATAAATATCTTAAAGGCAGATGGGGGAACAATGACCATAGCAGGGGCTAGAATGTACCCTGTTGAAAGTATTTTTTCTGGTCCTGCAGCAAGTGTCATGGGTATCATTGCCCTTTGTGATATTAAAGAAGATGCTATTGTAATGGATGTGGGCGGTACTACAACTGATATTGGAATATTTGCCTCAGGAGATCCTTTGATTGAGCCAGAGAATGTAAGGTTAAAAGAGCGGCCTACCTTGGTTCGTGCAATGAAGGTAAAATCAATTGGACTTGGTGGGGATTCAATGGTGTCTATAAAAAATAATTGTATAAATATTGGGCCAAAAAGGGTTGGACCTTGTATGGCTGTAGGTGGTGATACCCCAACATTTTTAGATGCATTAAATATTATATCCCAGGAATGTTATGGTGATAAAGAGGCATCATTGAGAGGAATAGCGCAGTTAAATGAAAATCTTTCATGTGTGTTAGATAAAACAGCGTCTGAAATAGTAGAACAAGGATGTAAGATTTTAAAGAAAGAGGTCACGGATTTTATTGATGAGATCAATGAAAGGCCCATATATACTATTCATGAAATGTTAGAATTTAGAAAGATAGAACCTAAAAAGATCTATTTAATGGGTGGTCCTGCAAAGTTACTGGCGCCATATGTGGAACGTGAATTTGGTCTGCCAGTAATAGTACCTGACTTTTTTGAAGTTGCCAATGCCATAGGTGCAGCCTTGGCAAGGCCCACAATGCAGGCAGAGCTTCTAGCAGATACTGAAAAAGGTATAATAACCATTCCAGAACTTGGCATCACAGATAAGATCTCAAAACACTATAATTTAAAGGTTGCAAGGGAAGAGTTAAAAGCAAAAATGGAAGATTACATAAAAAGAGAATTTTCGTGGAATTTAGACATAAAAGATATAGAAGTCATAGAAGAAAGTTCCATGAATATGGTAAAAGATGTGTTTACCGTAGGAAAAGATATTAGAGTTAAATGTCAGATAAAACCTGGTATTTCAGAAGGATATGAAAAAGGAGTGAGGTGTATATGCAACAGGTAAAAAATAGATTAGGGGTTATATTTTTTCCAGCATTTGATTGGGCAATATCTCCAACCCATCCAGAAAGGGAAGAGAGGCTTTTATACACAATGGACCAATTAAAAGAAGAAGGCATATTTGATATACCTGGAATTACAGAATATAAGCCAGATGTGGCAACAATAGATGATGTTGAACGGGTTCATTTTTGCTTTCCTGATGTTAAAAGTAATGTAACAGATTCGCATCTTATATCTGCTGGAGGTACAATAAAAGCTGCAAGGCTAATTATGGAAAAAGATGAAGATAAGGCATTTGCATTGGTGCGTCCACCAGGACATCATGCTATGAAAGTGGTACATGGTGGAAGGGGATTTTGTAATATAAATATTGAAGCTATAATGATAGAATATTTGAGAGATAATTATGGAATAAAAAAAGTAGCTATTGTAGATACAGATTGTCACCATGGAGATGGCTCACAGGATATATATTGGCATGATCCAGATACGCTTTATATATCAATCCATCAAGATGGGAGGACTCTGTATCCTGGTTCAGGTTTTACACATGAGATAGGTGGACCAAAGGCAAAAGGCAAGACAATTAATATCCCTTTGCCCCCGAATACCAGTGATGAGGGATTCTTGTATGCATTAGAACATGTAGTTTTGCCAATATTAGAGGATTTTAAACCTGAGATAGTTGTTAATTCTGCAGGCCAGGACAATCACTATACAGATCCTATTACTAATATGAATTTTTCTGCAACAGGGTATGCAACGCTCAATAAAATGTTAGATCCTGATTTAGTAGTATTAGAAGGAGGATATTCTATTCAAGGTGCACTTCCTTATGTTAATCTTGGAATAGTTTTGGCTTTAGCTGGGCTTGATTATTCCTATGTAAAAGAGCCTGATTATGATCCTGCTAAATTTAAAATGGATACAAAGACCATGGATTATATAAAAAGGATATGTGAAACAGCATATAATAATTATTTTTCTCCTCCACAATCAGATATAACTTTAGAGAAAGACGGTGATTGGATTGTAAGAGATAAAGAGATATTTTATGATACATCTTATATTGTGGAAAAGCAGAAGGAATATCTTTATGATTGTAATCAATGCAGAGGGGTCTTGAAAATTGAAACTAGCTCCACACGGGTAACAAATTGCATTGCAATAGAAGCGCCACTAAATTGTTGTGAGAGATGTCTAAACATAGCTTATATGGAATATGAAAAAGCAAAAAAAAGAGCTTATTCACATATTCAATTTATTGATAGGGTAAATAAAAAAGTACTGAAATAAAGGGAGAAATCCCTTAGTCTTATATCAGTGAAGACCTAAAATTATATTTTACGAGAACCAATAAGGCTTATAATTCTAATCTTAAACAACCTAGAGAAATACACAAACAACATTACAGGTTTTTTATGATGCAAATCTACACATCTTTGCATAATCACAATACCCACAAACACCATCTTTTGTAGATGGATACCAATAATCTGAATAAAGTATATGTCTTATTACATATTTTACAATCTCAATAAAATCATTTCTCAACCAATCTCTATATTTCTTATCTACTATTCCTTTTTTGGGTGTTATAAAATATTCTTCCTTACATGTATCTCTTAACCTTATATGCGCTGCAACAGTATGGTCCCATATGTCATTATTATTATCTTCTTGCTCTTTTGCAAATAAATATACATACATTGGTAATTGAAAATCAGGAAGCTTAGTTGCAATCTCTTTTAATACTTCATAGTCAAATATATTTTTTTCTTTATATATCCTTACATCTAATTTAAGGGCCTTATCAATATTTACTTTGTTGGTGTAACCCGTCTTATAATCAAGAATAATATAGTTGTTATCCCTTAAATCAATTCTATCTATCTTTCCACACAACTCTATATCTTTTATATCAACAATAGTAATTTTTCTTTTAAATTCCTTTTCTAAAAATAAAAGTCGAGTTTCTACTGGATGATTTTCAATATATTTTGAAAGCCTAAATTTTACAGATTTAAGTAACATAAATTTTCTCTCATTTGACATTATGTCAAAAAAGCTCTGTTTTTTTATCTCTTCATCAAATATCTCAAATAGTCTTTCTTTATTTTGTTGCACTTGGTTCTTAGTAACTATATTTGATTTTTTTATTAGCTCTTTATAAAAGAGTTCCATAGTCTTGTGCAGTGCTGTTCCCAATTTATCATATTTTATTTCTTCTATTTTTTGAGGAGTAGATATTTTTAAGAATCTGGAATAAAAAAATTCTAAAGGGCAGTTAATATATTGTTGCAGAAGAGAGGGAGAGATCTTTTTTAAAATATTTTGTATATTTTCTTTTTGTATTGTTTTATTTAAATAATTGGGTCTTAAAAGATCTCCATCTTTTATTAAAATATTAAAGGAAGATCTCTTAAATTTATCAAAATCACCTATTTCTGAAAAGATCTTATTTTCTTTTTTCTCCATATCCCATAACAATCTTTCAACATATCTGCTTTTTACCTTTATACTATCTACACCCCCATCTCTTCCACTATTTGTCTGAAATTGCCATAAAATATGGATCTTTTTTGCTGAGTTTATAAGTCTTTCAAAATGATATCTTGTGATTACCTCTTCTTTTTCTCTATCTGGCAGTCCTAAGGAAACACGTATCTCCTGTGGCATCAAGGGATTTACTTCTTCCACATTGGGTAGAATACCTTCATTTACATCAAAGATAAACACTTCATCAAAATTAAGTAGTCTTGTCTCCAATATACCCATTACTTGTAGGCCCACAAGAGGCTCTCCTTCAAAGGGAACTGAAACAGTGGCTATTAAGTTTTTTAAAAGATTTAATAGTCCCCTTTTTTCCATTAATACATTAGCAAAAAAAGAAGTTTTCAAGGGATAAAATACAGACTCCACCAATGTATCTACAAATATTTGCTCAACTTCCTGATAGTCCTCGCTCTTTTTTATCATATCAAAAATATCTGTAAGTGTATTGATAAGCTCAGAAATATTTGAGGTTTTTTCTACTGGCAAAATTATATTTTCAAAAATCTCTTTTAAATAATCTAGTGCTTCTTTTGATAAGTTATCGCTCATACTGTTTAAAAGTTTTTCATAATCAAAATAAGGAGCACCATATTCCTCTAGTTTTTCTTCAAGTTCAGGGATTTTTTCAAAATAAGGACTTTTTAAAAAACCTAAAAACAGCTTTAATGGATATCCTTTTTTTTCATCTTTTCCCAAGATCAATTCAAATAAAGAATCTAAAAATAGTGCAATGCCACTTAATTTTAATGGGTATCCCATTGTGATATTAATGGGTCCATCAGGAAGGTGATAAATAAGGGGTATTAGATTTTCTGGTGATACAAGCACTATTGCACTCTTATCAGGCCTTGTATCTTCTATTTTTTCAGGTAAGGCCCTTTTTATCTCTTCTAGTTCAGCATGCAAACTATGGGCTTCATAAAAATACATATCAGTTTGTGGAGCATTATCTATATCCAATGATTCTAATGATACATTCCATGAGTTTTTCCATCTTTTATACAACACAGGAAGATCATTGATGTCTGCATGCCAATAAATATGAGTTTCACGCTCATCAAATATCTTTTTTAAAAGTCTATCCTCTGCCTTTGTTAATGCATAAAAACCCACAAAATAAAATGGTGAATCTGGAATTTGTATCTGATTTTCAGCTAAAAAACGAATCATCTTTGCATAAGTAATAACCTTTTTGTCCTTTAATTTATAAGAAAATGTATCATAAATCCTTCCAAGTTTTTCTAAAAGCCTCTGGCCCAGTTTGGATAAATTTTCATAAGGTGGATGGGGTATATCTTTCGCATCCACAAGTTCAATATCTATTTCTTTAAACAACTTAACAAGCTTAAGTGCCCAAGGAAAAAAATCATCCCAGCTTGATATATTATCTCCTAAATCCCAAAAAACCTCTTTTGCAGCCTCATATATAATCCATGCCTGGTCATATTCATTTATTATTACAGGGACATCTATTTGATTCATTAAATATAACTGTTTTACCCAATCTTCCACCGAATATGCATTGGGCAAAAAACATGGCTTATCTATCTTTTTCGAAATATAATATTGAAAAAAGCTAACCGCCCTTTTATGTGTAAAGATTATATATGCATTATCCATGTCATTTTTTTCAAATATAACATCTGCAACCGTATTTAATAGATTTATCTTTGGATGAACACAAACTATCTTGGACATATCAAACTACCTGCCTTATAGATGGCTTTAAAAGATAAACTAGATATCCATAACATGGGATATTTAAGATCTTAGCAACAGTATCACAATATTCTCTTATCTGTTTTCTATATTTATCTTCAATTTCAGAGGTAACTGGCTCTTCGGTCTTAAAATCAACTACTATAGCATATTGTTCAAACACAACACATCTATCTGGTCTGATAACCTTAACACTGTTTGGCTTTAAGATATCTTTCTCTATGTATATATTTTTTGCCTTATTTGAAAAAATCTTTTTTGATATTGGACTTTCAAAAAATTCTAACAAGGGTT
>JAMOPG010000037.1 GCA_027064715.1 Desulfobacterales bacterium | reverse complement strand
TACTCTATTTGCTGTAATAGTTGTGGAAAACCTTTTTGTCCATGCCTTTTGTAAATTAAATCTAAATATTAATCCTGTATTTTTTTCTTTTTTTCTTTGCTTTATTGGAATAACAATTAGTTGATGGAGGACTGGTTCTAAAAAATAAAGATAACGGATTTCATAATATTTACTCCAGGTAATTCTATAACCTGTACCAAATGTCAATTTTAAAGTATTATTTAAGTCTTTAGACCAATATAAATCACTAGAAAAGGTCTTTATTGTAGTATCATTTTCATAATCTGCACTATAGTAATTAATAAATAACCCCATTATATCCTTAGAATTAATACTAATAATAGGATTTAAATTTACCCCCCAAAGTTCCATGTCAGGATAATAATTATCAGGATAATGAGTCCTTCTTAATGTCCCACCTCCAGAAAATGAAATAGTTTCATTTAAAATATAATTATGTGACCAACTCAAGCCATAGTTGTATCTATCAGTCCTTTTTGCAACTATTCCTGCCTGTTGCAATTCAGTTTCTAAAGTAGAATCCTTAATAAAATTTACATTAATATTTGAAGAATTTTTTAGATTCCAATTTTCTTTGATTGAAAACACATTGTTGGTTTTTACTGTGTTTAATTCAGAATTTTGTAAAAAATTTTCAAAACTCAACTTTGAATTTAAAGAGATATCTGTTTGTTCTGATGTTAAATTAAGTTGGAATTTAGGATTAATTCTGGTAATAAAATCCTCCAGACAATAGTTGTTAGAAAACAAAATATTATCATTATACTCTTCTTCAAAATCAATTCCAGGATTAAATGAAATATCATAGCAACATACTTTTTCTCCAATAAAAAATAGACCTATGAGACAGAGTAATAAAATCTTTTTAAGGAACAAGGACCACGTCCCCCCTTTTTAGTAAGATATTTTGCTTTAAATTTTCCCCCTTTTTTATCTCTTTGTAATTAAAGGACAATTTTTGGGTTTTGTTTCCATAATACCTAATAATAAAAATATGTTTTTCATCTGCAAAGGTGGTAAGTCCTCCAGCAAGGGCAAGGGCCTGAAGCACAGTAATTGGCTTGGAGACATTAAATACTCCAGGCTTGTTTACCTTTCCAACCACATAATATTGAAGACTACCAAGCTGCACTACTATTACTGATGCAATAGCATCAGGAATATACTCATGAATCTTGGTTTCAACTTCTTTTCTTACCTGAGTAGTTGTTTTTCCAGCTACAACTATATCTCCAATCAAAGGGAATGATATCTTGCCATCTGGTCTCACAACTACCTGTCTCATTAAATCCTTTTCTCCCCAAATTGAGATTTCAATAACATCTGCTGGGGCGATTAAATAGTCCTGGGCGTAAGATTTTGAGCAGGTTAAAAATAAACCACAGCCAATAAAAATAAGAAAAAAAAATTTCAAACATCCCTCACTTTTTCTCATTATATCCTCCTATTGCAGATAAGTTTACTTCCTTTCTCTACTTGAATTATCTTTAAAATTTTTAAACTAAGCGTGTCCTATACACCATCTTAAAATCTTTCGCCACCATTTTATTGGTATATCAAAAATTTTTTACTATGTTCCTTACCGTTGTAGGCTTTTCATTAACATAGAAATAATTTCATTTCTTGAATTAACATTCAATTTTTTCATGATCTTTTTAAGATGATCTTTTACTGTATATTCAGAGAGAAACAACTTTTCTGCAATTTCTTTATTTGTAAGGCCATCACATATTAATTTAATCACCTGAATTTGTCGATGGGTCAACTTATATTTGTCCTGAAATTTCGTCAGATCTATTGAATCTTTAGCTATTTTTTCTATAAGGACCAGAATATAATTATCTTGTGAATTCTCTCCTTTTAAGGGCATGGCTCGAAGAGCCAAAATTTTTTTTGGGTTTATATTCAAGAGGGCAACCTTATCTCCAGAATCAGGATGGTCCCTAGCCTCCTTATGCAATTCAAATATTATAGGCGAGAGATTATTAAGGTCAGGAAAAATTTCTAAAGTTTGTTCATTAAAAAAAACAATCTTTCCTTCTTTGTTAAACAGAAGAATTCCAGGGGGCTTTCTTTTTTGAATTATTTTTAAAAGGTTCATACTCTACTTTAGATCATTGCTTTCTAAAATTAATCCCTCAAAAGAGGGATTGACAAAAAAGTAAAAAGTTAATTAAACATAGTACATGTTTAATTGCATAAAAAACGAAAAAAGGTCAAGTAAAAGAAGAAATTTTAAAAAGCCTGTTTATGTGGAACAAAGTATTTTAGAGAGCCAGAATCCTAAAGTTATTAAATACGTGTGTCAAGGGATTGATATAAGTCAAAATGGCATAGGTCTTATAAGCAATCGTCCTTTAAAAAAAGGGTCGGTGGTAAGACTAATTTTGCCGCCTATCAAAAAGGATACAGAATTTACCACCTTTGCAAAGACAGTTTGGAGTAAAAAAATAAATGGAAGTTACAGGGTGGGTTTAAATTTCTTAAGGTAAGACATCTTTAATTAACTCATCCACTTTCTCCTTTCTTTATTTTTAATTAAGTGTTGAGCTGAACCAAAAATTTTTTTCAAAAACCCCTCTTTTGAGGGATTGTTTTTCTTTTTTTTCGGCTTATAGTTATCTTAAACCTAAGTTAAACCTAAGCGGAAAGGAGAAAAAATTATGAAAAAGAGGTATTTTTTCTTGGATTTTGTGGGAATTTTATTCATCCTGTTTCAAATAGAAATAGGTAATGCAAGTGTAGTAAATCATTTTGTCCCACCGGATCAGGGGAATTCAACAGTTATAAATTTGAATTTCCCTCAGGGAACACTTCCTACCGGAAGAATAAAAGGTCTTTCTCAAGGATGGTTATTTGGAGTATATGATTATGATAATGATTATGATAATGAGAATAGTTCTCTTGATCTGTTAGAAGGAAGCAGTGAATTTAAATGGGACGAGGTAAAGCTTATAGTAACTCAGACAGATGGTAAATACTCCTTAAATGCAACATTCACAAATTCAACATTTATTGGGAACATATTTTTAGGCAATTCTCCAGATTTTGGTTTTTATTTTAGCAATGGCACCGCTCGTTTCAAGCCCAGTGATATAACCCAAAAGGGACCTAAAACTTATTTATTTACATACGCACATAATGGTACTGAAGAAAATATTTGGGGAAAGAATCTAAATCCTGTCCCCCTTCCAGCTACAATAATGCTTTTAGGAACAAGCTTGATGGGTTTGTTAATTGTGGGGAATAGAAGACGCTAATTTAAATTTAGAGCATGTAACATCAATAATCTTCAAGTTCAATGTTTGAAAAATGTTGAACTTGAAGATAGGTTTTTTTATTTCTTTGATTTGATATACTTAGATGTAAATCTTCTCCTTGTTATATGTCAATTTAGACAGCCTATTTTTTTGTTATTTTCTACATTCCCTTTATAGGCAATAAGGAAAAAGTTTATATAGCCACAATAAAAGCCGCATCTTTTTAACCCTCTTACAACCACACCTTTTGAGAGAAGTAGGCTGAGGTATATATACATAACACAAAAAATAAAGAACGGCTAATTCCCCTTGCAAATCCTCTGATGTCTCTATAACATTTAACCAGTAATTGATCTAATACAAATAAAAAAGGGGTATTT
>JAMOPG010000036.1 GCA_027064715.1 Desulfobacterales bacterium | reverse complement strand
ATAATTAAGATGCTGTTTATTATTTCAATATGTGAAGAAAAAATCAATTTAAAAAATAAAAAAATTAACTCTTGCCAAAATCAAAAAAAATTTTTATATATTCTTTTGTCAAGGCGAGGTAGCTCAGTTGGTGAGAGCATGCGGCTCATATCCGCAGAGTCGGGGGTTCGAGTCCCTCCCTCGCTATTTGTTATTTTCTTTTTCATAAAATAACAAATCCCCCTCACTATTTAAGGGGGCGAAACGGCTTCGACGGGGATATCGAAGCAAGGGTGGCAGGCCGAGGTGCCGTGAGGCCTCGTAAAACACACGGCAAAAAATTAAGTGCCGACGAAAGTTACGAATACGCAATGGCTGCTTAATTGACAGCCACGCCTCTTCTGGATGATGCCTGATAGTCTGGAAGAGGTGGCAAAATCATCAGGCTAGCTTCAAAGCTCGCCTTCTGGCTTTGAAGCGAAACTCAAAGAAGGCTAGTTGTCAGAGACCCAGGTCAGGGGGGATCTGGCAATGAACATAAAAACCTGACCTAAGCCTGTAGAAGCCCTTGTGTAGGATCTCCGGACGCGGGTTCGACTCCCGCCGCCTCCATCTAATTTTATTCTCACACCAAAATTCCTTCTATAAGATCCATATATCTCTATGGATCCAAGCCCCCTGGATCTAAGATTTAGATGTTTCAGAGGATACATTTTACAAGTATAATTTTTATAGTGAACATCATTCTTAAAAAGATCCTCTTGAGTTGTGGAAAATCTATGTTGAATTGATAAAGCCTTTTTCTCTACCAGTTGATAAAACGGCAGGGACACAAAGGTTTTGTTTTGGAGACTAGAGGACATTTTTGGCCTGGCAAATTTGCCAAAAATGTGGCATCCAATTCTCAGGCTGAGTGGATACTTTTGATATTTTCTATGAGAATCAAAAGCTTTGTCAGCTGCTATATTTTACATTAGGAATTGGAAACACAAAACTGTCTAAAATGCCCCAATTTTCCCTTCACTGAGAATTGATTGCCTTAAGATTTTTGTTGCCATTTATTAAAAAAATGTTTAATAATACTTGATAACATCTGTTAAGGAGAAATAAAAAATGATTCCAATAAAAGATATAATACCTAGACGGCAGACACCTTTTGTTACATATGCTCTTATTTTTATAAATGTATTTGTATTTTTGATTGAAGTATCTCTTCCTCACGATGTATTAAATTATGTCTTTTATGTTTTTGGACTGGTTCCAGCGAGATATACGCATCCTGAGTGGGCATATATTGTTGGACTGCACATGGACAACTACTGGCCTTTTTTGACAAACACATTTTTACATGGTAGTTGGTTTCATTTAATCAGTAATATGTGGGCATTATGGATTTTTGGAGACAATGTTGAAGATAGAATGGGACATTCTAGATATCTAATTTTTTATTTATTGAGTGGAATAGCTGCAAGTATAACTCATTTTGTTTTTAATCCACATTCTACTATACCATCAATAGGTGCATCTGGTGCCCTATCTGGAATAATGGGGGCATATTTTTTCATGTTTCCAACATCAAGGATTATCACTTTAATACCCCTATTTTTTATTCCATATTTTATTGAGATACCTGCTGTAATTTATCTTGGATTCTGGTTTTTATCACAACTAATATCAGGAACCTTTTCTATATTTATTGACCAAAATGCTGGTGGTATTGCCTGGTGGGCCCATATAGGAGGATTTGTATTTGGTATGATCATACACAAGTTGTTTGTAAGAACAGAATATTGTAGAAACTTTTATGCAGATGAATATTATTGTAGATTTTTAGATTAAAAAATGCACAACTAAAGGAGTGTGAAAATGTCTTTTTATGAAATATTCTGGTTATTTTTTATGCTTGCTGCATTGCAACCTGTGCTTAAGCAAAGGATGATTGAGTCTGCAAGACAGAGACTTATTGCAAAGATTGAAAAAAAGAGAAATTCCCGCGTTATATCCCTCATTCATAGACAGGAGACAATGAGTTTACTTGGTTTTCCTGTATATAGATTTATTAATATCCAGGACTCAGAAGAAATTTTAAGAGCAATACAAATGACTGATAAGGATGTGCCCATAGATCTTATTTTACACACACCAGGGGGCCTTGTTCTTGCCTCTTTGCAGATTGCTAGGGCTCTTAAAAAACATGCTGGTAAAGTAACAGTATTTGTGCCCCACTATGCCATGAGTGGCGGAACATTGATTGCGCTTGCAGCAGATGAAATTGTTATGTGCGAGAATGCTGTTCTTGGACCAGTGGATCCCCAACTTGGCGAAATGCCTGCTGCCTCATTAGTGAAGCTTTTAGAGCAAAAGGATATAAACAAAATAGATGATAAGACCCTAATTATGGCTGATGTTGCAAAAAAAGCAATTTCACAATTAGAACAGGCTGCATTTGATTTATTAAAGGATAAATATGGTGAGGGAAAAGCAAGAGAACTTGCTAAACTTTTGGCAACTGGAACTTGGACACACGATTATCCCATAACATATGAAGAAGCAAAGGCAATGGGATTAAATGTAACAAATGAAATGCCTGTGGAAATCGTACAACTAATGAGCCTTTATCCTCAACCAGTAAAGAAGATTTCCACTGTGGAATACATACCTGTACCCCGACATAAATCCAACAATAACAATTAAGTTATAAGATAACAAAATATCAATATTGCGCAGTGATAGTTTTACAGGAGCCTGTGTTTGATTTCCAGTTGTCTAAAAAATTCTTAAATATTTCAGCTGCCTTAACAAAATTCATACCCCAGGAAGGGATATGTAATGCATGGATATGATTGTATGATGCAAATGTATTTTTATATAAAAGTCCATCACAACCAGCACCAAGTGCTGTACCTCTAATAACCTTAAGGCAGGATAGATTTTTTACATCACCCACACATTTTGAATAGTGAAATTCATGTCCTAAAAAACTTGTACCTCTTTTGAAATAGGGATTATCCCTTTCTACAACCACCTCTGTGTAACCATGGCCTTGAGGTCTTTTGTGAATCTCCACTGTATATGGAAACACACCTGCCAGTGGATAGATCTGTCCTTTGACCTTTAATTCTTTACACAGGTACATAAGACCACCACATTCAGCAAAAATAGGCATGCCTTTGTGAGCCATATCAAAAACATATCGCCTCATTGACTCGTTTTTTGAAAGACCCTGAACCTGTGTCTCAGGAAAACCACCGCCTAGATATAATCCGTGAAGCTCACATGGTGGCAAAGGATCTTCAATTAAACTAAATTCCACAATATTAGCGCCTAACCTTTGAAGTAGTTCTAAATTTTCATCATAATAAAACCAGAGAGAACTGTCTTTTACTACTCCTATATTTATACCTTGTACTATTTTTTCTTCTGGATATATCTTTTTTGTAACAAAAATTTTATTTGTATTTTGAGCTAAACTTAAAGCTTGCTCTATATCAATATTCTCTGAAACTATAGTTGATAAAAATTCTATATTCTCCTCACATTCATATTCCCTATGGGATATAAGCCCCATATATCTTTCTGGAATTGGATCATTCTTTAGTTTTGGTATAGCACCTATAACTTTTACGTCAGTATACTTTTCAACTGAAGCAGTTAATATGCATCTATGCCTTGGTCCAGCAACTCTATTAAAAATAACTCCTTGAACCTTAAAATCTCTTTCTAAGCTATTACATCCCAATATAAGAGCAGCCACAGTCCTTGTGACTTTGGTACAATCAACGACAAGAATAACTGGCACATCCAAGATTTTTGCCAAATATGTCGTGGAACAGGAACCATTAACATCTAAGCCATCAAATATACCTCTATTTCCTTCAATTATAGCAAGGTCATGATTTTTACTTTTGTAAGCAAATAGAGAAATTATTGTCTCTTTGTCCAAAAAAAAAGGATCCAGATTACAACATGCATTTTTTGCTGCAATGGATAACCATGCAGCATCTATGTAATCTGGACCCTTTTTAAAAGGTCTAACCTTTAAACCTTTATTTTTTAAAAATCTTATTAACCCTAAACTGACTATTGTTTTTCCCGATCCTCCTCCTAATCCACCTACCAGCAACCGAGGAATAAAAAACTCCCTATTCAGAGCATTACATTCCTTACTCTTCAGATTTTGCTTCTCCTTCTGCAGCAGCCTGTTTTCCTATACCTGGAAGTGAATACATTGTCGTACTACCACTGGACCAGAAGACTAATTTCCCTTCATCAACTAATTCATTTACTATCTTTTTGGCCATTCTTGGCTTCTCACCAAGGATCTTTGCAAGGTCATTAAAATAAAATTTTGTTTTATTTTTAGACTTTTTTTCCAATTCTTTTAAAAGCATTTCTTTTTTTTCTTCATAAGCCATTTTTATTGCTCCTTGCCTTAAATATTACAAAATTAACAAGGGGGATTATCTCCCCCTTAATTTTTTTATTCATTATTTTGCTTTCAATATAATATCACCTTTCATCTTATTGTATTCATATGGGAAATTCTCTATAAACTTGAAGTTAGTTGTCTGACGCCATGTATAGTATGCTGGATCACGGAAGTCATCAATTAGGTGATGGCTAAAATCTAAATCGCATACTTCAAAGAATTTTTCCCAGCCAATCCTCTCTGCCCACATTCCTAGCCTTTCATATTTCTTTGCCCCCTTCACATATGCGTCCACTATCTTTCTAATGGTCTTTGCCAAGGTTGGCCAACGAGGTGGTTCATTTGGGATATATGCAACAACTACCTTTGAAAACTTTGGAGCTGTAATCCTGTTAGAGACCTTACCACCAGCCATAATAACAATACCATCACCCTCATGGTCTGCCAGGGGCATGGATGGGCACATTGTGTAGCAGTTTCCACAAAACATACAACGCTCTTGATTAACTTCAACAGATTTTACCTCTATTTCTTCACCTGTCCTCTCTGAAATGATCTTTTTCTTTTTGGGTTTAACAGCACCCACTGGACAAGCAGCAACTGCCAGAGGAATTTCACAGAGCTTGTCTATGTATTCATCGTCAATCATTGGTGGTTTTCTGTGATATCCCAAGATAGCAATATCAGAGCAGTGAACAGCACCACACATGTTTAAACAACATGCCATAGATATCCTTAACTTAGCAGGGAATCTCATCTTCTGGAAGTCTTCAAAAAGCTCATCCATCACAACCTTTACTGTGCCTGACGCATCAGTTGCAGGTGTATGACAATGGATCCAACCCTGAGTATGCACAATATTAGTTAAACCTGCACCAGTTCCACCAATGGGGAATTTGTATGATCCACCAGGGAACTTTCTTTCTTTGAGGTCCTTTTTTAAGGCCTCTAATTTTTCTTTTGAGTCAACCATGAACTCAATATTATTTCTCGTAGTAAATCTCAAATATCCATCACAATATTTATCTGCAATATCCAATGCTTCCCTTAAATATTGAACTGTCATAAGTCTGGGTTCACCTACACGAACGGTATACACAACATCACCGCTCTCTGCCTTATGCATAAGCACTCCAGGCTCTAATATCTCATGCCATATCCACTTTCCAAAATTTTTCTTTATAATAGGAGGCAAAAATTCACCATAGTGCCTATTACCTATATCTGTAATCCTATTTTCCATTGGTTTTTCTGGATTATATCCTGATGAAATAAATGCCATAATTTATCCTCCTTAAATCTATTTCAATGTTTATCACAGCCCATCAATTATCTTAAGTGACGTTTTCTAAATTCCTTGATATCTCTCTGCCATCCGCCAGGTACTTCTTCCTCATACCAGTAAATATATGGATTATGTCTTGGTTCTTTTACGTGCTGTGGAATAGCTTTTAAGCCTGTCACTTTTAGTAACTCTCTAAATCCCTTACGTTTGATTAACTCACCTAAACGCTCACGGTTCCTTCCTTCTTCCATCCACCAATCCCAGATATTTTCAATTAGCTCTTTTAATTCATCAAATGGCTCTTCCATCTTCATAAAAGGTACCAATAATGAACTCATCTGAGCGCCATCCAAGATAGGAGCCTTTGCACCAACCAATATAGATGCACCCCTATCATTTCCTGGCCTCAACGCACGTGGCATTACATTGATACAATGCATACACCTCACACAATTCTTGTTATCAATCACCAATTTTCCATCTTCCATCCTCATACAGCCAGTTGGACATAAATCAATGACTTCTTTTTGAATATCAAATGGACCCCAATCACCATCAGCATGTGCATTTCCATTTGGAGGAATCTCACCATTGATATATGCCTGTACAGCTTCCTGATCTATCTGTATCTCATCTCTCCATGTTCCTATTACAGATAGGTCAGCCCTTGCTATTGAGGCCACACAACAATTTGGACATCCATCAAATTTAAACTTAAATTTATAAGGAAATGCTGGACGATGCAACTCATCCTGATATTCATGGGTCAGCTGATATGCTGCTTCCTGGGTATTATAGCAGGCCCATTCACACCGAGACATACCCAAACAACAAGATGGTGTCCTCAAGTTTGAACCAGATCCACCAAGGTCCTGATTAAACTTATGGGTAAGTTCAAAAAATACCTCTTCTAATTGCTCAGTTCTTGTACCTAAAAATACCATATCTCCAGTAGAACCATGCATGTTCAAAATTCCGCTGCCTCTAAATTCCCATAGGTCACATATACCCCTCAAAAATTCAGTAGAATAATATTTCCCATTGGGCTGGTTAATACGCATTGTATGGAAATGAGCAACACCAGGAAATTTTTCTGGCTGGTCACAATATCTCCCAATAACACCACCACCATAACCAAATACACCTACAATACCACCGTGCTTCCAATGTGTTTCTTTGTCAACATAAGACAATTCTAATACACCCAACAAATCGTCCACAACGTCTTCAGGGATCTGATATTCAACATTGTTTGGATTCTTACGTCTGTACTCCGCATAAGTCTTCAAATCATCCACAAAACTTGGCCATGGGCCACTAATCAGTTGATCCAATAATGGGGTTTCATGTTTTGGCATTATCAAGCCTCCTTGTAACTTTGTTTAAGGTTCATTACCTATTTTTTTATTCACTACAAATTTCTATGTGATATTAAGAACAAAGTCTAATATTTGTCAAGGGAAAACTAGAATTCTAATTGCGCTATTTCCTCCATGATTTCCTCAGGGACATCATAGTTATTTTCTTTAGCTAGGTTAAGGTATTCTATTGCTTTTTCATACTCTCCCATTTCCAGATAGGCAAGTCCCATATTATAATAGGCAGGAGCAAATTTGGGTTCTTGTTTGATAACTTTTTCACATTCCTCAATACACTTATCATATTGCTTTTTCATCAGATAAGCACTTGCGAGGGTGGTCCTTGCTTGAACAAGATCAGGATTCAATGATAACGCACGCTCTAAATTCTCAATAGCCTTATCAGCCTCTCCCCTTTGGGCATATACAAAGCCTATGTTACTATGGGCAACTGCAAAAGATGGGGTAATCTCTATTGCCCTCTGGTTTAATTTGAGACATAATTCGTAATCCCCTTTTCTGAAAGCCAACCCTCCAAGCTGCACATATGCCTCACACAAATGAGGGGCATGATCTATTGCTTTTACTAATTCCTTTTCTGCCTCTTCATAATCACCAATACCAATTAATGCACATGCTAGATTATAGTGAGCAAGGCCATTAAATGGTGCTTGCTTTATCCTTTCTCTTAAATCTGCAATATAATCATGTATATTAAACTTTCTCTTCCCTTCCATTAGTTACTCCTATTTTTTTTCCCAGGCCTGTTCAGGATCCAGGCCCCTTTGTTTTAGTTCATTTAAATACCATATGGAAAAATCAAACATTGCCTTATATTTTTCATCAGCAATAAACAAGCCATAACAAAATTCATAAACCCCAGATTTGTAAGCATCACTTATCTTCTTGTCACCCAAGGCGTTAAAAAAATCCTCCATCAATCGGCTAGTAGTTCTATTTGTTATGTCTCTTCTTATATCTATTGGATGCTTAGGTTCTTGAAATGGATCCCAATTATCAAATCCAATTTTGTCTATAAACTTCCTTCTTCTTGGTGAAAGCTTATCATATATTGCCTTTTTCAGTGCATATATTTCGTCTTTGTTAGTCATAGCTATATTTATCCTCCTAATGTCCATGTTGGACCGGAGATCTTAGTCTCACTACAACTAATTATACCAAAATAATCTTCATCATAATCAGTTAAAAGAGCCATTGATAGAGGAACTAAGACCTTATTTAATTCAGTATATTTTGTTGGAATAGACGACATTAACTCCGTACTGAGTAAATACAATTTTTCATTTATTTTGTCCATATATACACATTGATATTTTTTCCCTGGAACAAAGCCAGATAATCCACATATTTTTAATTCATTGTTTATGGCTATGGGTATCCCGTATAATCTACAAGTAATAGGTCTATACTCATATAAATAGCAAGTATTTTGGTCTGAAAGTAAAGGACATTTTATCCTTTGTTTACCGATTTCAGTAATTATTTCCTCTTCTGGGACCCCCTTTTGTCTTTGTTTAAAGGCCCATCTTTTCAATTTGTAGATCTGTCTATCAGTCCTATCTGCTTCTTCTAAGATCTTACTTTTTATGTTCTCAGGGAGAATCTCATGAAATTTCCTATTGATGTATACTGCCTCAATTAATGATAAATCAAATAATGCGTAACAGCAATCAGTACACCCTATCTTGCATTTTACTTCATTTGGATATGTATTTGCTAATGTGTCAAAAATTTTTGAACACGCATTGGCAAGTTGCTCATACTTTTCAAAAAAAGTTGAAAAATCAAGAAACATCTTTACTCCCTCTATAATACAAAGCCCCTAACTTTGGATTAGGGGCTTTGTATTACTAAGCTTTTACTAACCAAATTTATTCTACTAATTGAATTGCGCCATTCTCACAAACCTCAACGCAAGACTCACACTCTAAACACTCATCTTCATGAGCCACTACTGCTTTACCATCCTGCATCTCAAGAACCTCTGCTGGACATGTGTCAACACACTGTCCACAACCTTCACACTTATCAACATCGATTACTGGATGTGCCATGGCTAAATACCTCCTTTTTTATGTTATTTTGGTATAATACCAAGTTCTCTTTTTACACCTACCCCAATCTTCCACAATAAAGTGAGTATCAACAAACCTATACTATATACCATCATAGAAATCAATAATTCATATCCTGTGGGACAATACTCAACCACCTTCTCAAATGGATTTGGTATGAATCCACCTACAACAAGTCCCAATCCTTTGTCAATCCAAGTTGCCACAATTAACAAAATTAACCCAACCACCAATAATTCTGGATTATTTCTAAATTTTGAAGGGATAAGTATGATTAGACATGCAATGGCGCATGCCACCATTACCCACATCCAGCCAACCAAGTTTCCGTGACCATGCAGTCCTTTAAAGAGATAGATGAATGTGGCCTTGTGACCGGGGATGTTGCTGTAAAATGATGTAAATACCTCAGTTAAAAATAAAAACACATTTATACACATTGCATAGGTAATAATCTTTGCTAAGGTATGAATTGCCTCTTTTCCTGGATCAAACTTGGTAACCTTCTTTAATATTAATAGCAATAAAACCAATATTGCAGGTCCAGAACAAAAAGCAGAGGACAGGAACCTTGCAGCCAGAATTGCACTTAGCCAATAATGTCTACCTGGAAGACCCTGATACAAAAATGCCGTAACTGTATGGATTGAAACAGCCCACGGTATTGAAATATATGCTAACACTTTTGTCCATTTTGGATGAGGAACCCTTCTATAATCTGCATGTAAATTATTCCAGGAAATCAGTATATTGAGTAAAAGGTAACCATTTAGAACTATCATATCATAAAAAAGGATAGAATTTGGTGTAGGGTGAAGTATCATATTAAATAGCCTTTGTGGTTGACCAAGATCCACTAAGATAAAACATATACAAATAATTACCGATGCAACTGCCATAAATTCTGCAAAAGTGACTATCTGTTCAAACTTTTTGTAATTATGCAGATAAAGAGGTATTACCACCATCACTGCAGATGCAGCAACTCCAACAAAATAAGTAAACTGTGCTATGTAAAATCCCCATGACACGTCCCTACCCATTCCAGTAACCATTAACCCCTTTTTTAGCTGGGTAATATAAGCAATGGAACCAATCCCAATGAGGATTAAGAGGAATATAACCCATGACCAATACTTTTTGTCCCCATAAAATATTTTTTCTAACATATCACGCCCCCTATATTATGTAGAAAACACATGGTCCTGTACCAAGTTCAGGCTTTCTTACAATAGTGTAGTTTTCCCGTAATACCTTACTTATCTCAGAATTTGGATCAAAAATATCTCCAAATATAATCGCCCCATTAGACGCCTCTACACAAGCAGGTAGTTTTCCTTCCTCCAGTCGCTCATAACAAAACAGACACTTTTCAACCACACCTCTCATCCTCGTAGGAAATTTGGGATTTTTGTGTTTAACAAAAGGTGCTGGATCCCTGAAATTAAAGCTTCTAGAACCATAAGGACAGGCAGCCATACAGTATCTACATCCTATGCAACGGTGAAAATCCATCATCACTATCCCATCTTCACGCTTAAACGTGGCCTTTGTAGGACAAACCCTCACACAGGGTGGATGTTGACAGTGATTACACAAGACAATTACATCTTTATGCTCATATCGTTCTGCCAAAAAAGGATTTTCCTGGTCAGGAAATGCATGAGAAAATTCCTCCTCCCATATCCATTTTATCTCTTGCTTTTTATTGGGGATATCTTCAGGCACATTGTGTATTGAATGACACGCCTTAATCACCCTCTCAAAATCCTCTTTTGTCTTAAATTTTCTCGTATCAATAACCATCCCCCATTGCTTTGCCTTTTTTTCTTTATCAGATCTCACATACTTCCCTATTTTGGGAAGGTATGATGCAAAAGTCTCAATGGGGAGTCCTGTGAAACTCACTGCTGCTGTTGCTGCAGCTATTTTAAGTATTTTTCTTCTTTTATTGTCCATTTGTGACCTCCTCAGGAGCTACATGACAATCCCAACAATATGGACTTACTGATACCTTTACATGACACTTATCACAAAATTCCTTTTTGCTTGTATGACATTTCATACAAGTCTTTTGCAGACTAATCTCATAATTTACACCTGCACTATTAACATAATGGGTCATATCATGCCTAACTACCATATCCCTCCATTCATTTAAGAGCTCCATGTGATTTGCCCTCATCCACTCTGTATCTTCAATACATTTTTTTACATTTACTGGTAACTTAGGCTTTGGGGACTCATATGCCGCTTGGCCTAAATTGTACCATAAAGGAAATGTGATTAAAAAGAAAAATATAATTAAGCCTGGAATTATTTTATCTTTATCATACATGAATTATCCCTCCTTTCCTGGCAATGGTTCGCCCCTTAAATTGGTCTCCCTTTCCTTTTCTCCTTTCATTACCAGGGCATTGGCGACCAACTCATGAATACCAGCCACTCTAACACCAGGTACCCAGTAGTCCATCAATGTAGGTAGGGCAGCCCTATCAATGGCACAGATACAGGTAAGTGTATTCACTCCATATTTATCATGCACATACTTCACTGCATTTGCCCTGGGTAAACCACCTCTCATTCTCATCTCCATAAACTCATCATTGTTTAGACCAGCGCCACTACCACAACAAAAGGTCTGTTCCCTGATAGTCTGTTCTGGCATCTCATAAAAATGGTTACACACATGCTTTAAGATATATCTTGGTTCCTCTAACAGCCCCATTGCCCTGGAAGGGTTACAGGAATCATGATGAGTAACTATGAGATCATCATTTCTAGAGGGATCTAGTTTTATTGCTCCATGCTTAATCAAGTCCGCTGTAAATTCACATATATGAACCATCTTTGTAGATTTAGCATTGTGAAATACTGTCCCTGTTATTGGACTTCTAGGAACCTCCAGAAAATCAGCAGGTCCATTCATTGTGTCCATATATTGATGAATAACACGCCACATGTGACCACATTCACCACCAAGTATCCATTTCACTCCTAATCTTTTTGCTTCAGCATATATCTTTGCATTAAGTCTCTTCATTGCTTCAAAAGAATTAAACAGTCCAAAATTACCACCTTCAGCCGCATATGTACTCATTGTATAATCAAGTCCAATCTCATGAAAGAGCATCAAATATCCCATAAATGTGTATGTGCCTGGATCAGCAAAGTAGTCACCAGAAGGTGTTACAAAAAGTACCTCTGCACCTTTTTTATTTAAAGGTACTTCAATCCTGATACCTGTAATTTCTTCAATATCATCGCACATAAAGTCAACAATATCTTTAAATGTATGAGGAGGAATACCTATGTGATTGCCCACATGAAAACAATTATAAATAGGCTCCATTACCCAATTAATAGAAATACCCAGCTCATGTAATATCTCACGACCCATCATGGTGATTTCTGCTGTATCAATCCCATAGGGACAAAATAGAGAACAACGCCTACATTCAGTGCATTGGTAAAAATAATAGAACCATTCCTTTATCACATCCTCTGTTAATTTCCTGGCACCACCAAATCTTCCCAATATCTTGCCAAAGGTGGTAAAATCCTTTCTATAAATTGATCTTAGTAGCTCTGCCCTAAGCACTGGCATGTTTTTAGGATCACCTGATCCTATAAAGTAATGACATTTATCAGCACAGGCCCCACATCTTACACAAATATCCATAAACACCTTTAAAGATCTATATTTTTCAAGTCTGTCCCTAAAAGTGTTGTACACAATCTCCTGCCAATTTTCTGGAAGATGCCAATCTTCATCAGTGGGAGACCATTCATGGGGATTTGGAAATCCCATTTTCTCAACTAATTGTGGTTTAGCTGGATAACTATAGGTGCCTGGACGAAATTCAGGCTTAATATCCATCCAGTGTTCCCGTGGAGGGGTATAGTTTATACTTGAAGCTAAATCTTTTGGCTTTGGTAATTTTGACATGGCTTTACTCCTTTTCTACTGGGATACCAGCTTCTTTCAATACATCCCTAAACTCATCTTCCCATTCCTCATAAGTGTGAAGCTTAACCGGATAATTCCATGGATTTATGTGACGTTTCATCCTGTTGTTATTTGCAAGATTTCTTGTTGGACTCAAGAATATACCACCTGCATGCATGAGCTTACTCCATGGGAAATATGCCATTAAAATAGAAACCAAGAATACATGGACATAGAAAATCGTTCCCAAGGTCTCAGGTACTTTTGGATGAAGAGTCACAAGCCCCATGATCAAGTCTTTTGCTGCAACGATGTCAGTTCTAATAAAATATCTCATTAAAATCCCTGTTATCACAATTGCCATAATCAAGAACAAAGGGAAATAGTCAGCTGGTAAAGAGATGTATCTCAATTTTGAATCACACACGCGTCTTAAAAATAAATAAAGAAGAGCACCCACAATTAAAAACTCTGTGATGTAAATATTAGGAACACCAATCTGTAAAATGGAATCAAGTTTATCTAACCACTCAATACAACCAGGTACAGGATCTGTGAAAAACCTACCATGTCTCAGTAGTATGATAAAAAAGCAATAGTGAAACACAATGGCTCCAACCCATAAAAACTTAGAGGAGCCGTAACTAAGACTAGGTCCTCCATTCACCTTCAGCTGCATCTTTGTATTTCTAAACAAGGACCTAAAAAAGAGGATCTCCAGAACCATTCTGCCAATTACCCCCCATGTTGTTGAGGGATTATCCAACTTATTCTGTTTAATCCATTTAAGGCTCTCTTGCTGGCCTGCAGTTGTGGGAATCCTAAAAGGTACAGGGGACTTTGCCCAATTTATAACCCTATAAATAAACCCAGCTAAAAACACTACAAAAGCCACATAGGGTATTACTACTCCAAAAAGGGCATGAAGTCCCCCACCTCCAGCTCCCACAACGGCAACAAGCACTAGAGCCAGGACAATAATTAAGGAATACACAGCACTCATACCATTACCTCACTCCAGTTTTGAACTGTTTTTTAGTTTAAAAAACTAAGCCCCTAGCCAAAATTTATATTGAGAATCAACTTCCTCCCTCATCCTTTTTCCTTTGATTTTGATAATGTCTTAAAATATTCCTTATATTTGCATGTACCTCTTTTGTCTTTAACTCCCAGATCTTTTCTCTACAACTCATAAAAATATCAAATGCCAACAAACACAGCTGATCTATTCTTCTAAAAAATCTATCCATTTCTAGCCATTCTGAGCCATCAAAATCCTTTATTTCCAAAACTTCCTTAACTATATCTTTTAACCCCCAAAAAATCATTACAGCTGAAGATGGAGAAAAATCCTGTACCGCCCTTACCCTCACAATTGGATCAACATGAAAACAAAGATCTTCTGGTGCCTTAGGTTGCAATAATCCCTTATAGATTTCCATCAATTCATTTTTCAAAACATTTCCCACCGGATTTAAAAAAGGATCTTTCTGTTTTTCAAAAAACTCTTTGGCCTTAGACGGATATGTAGATAGGGCAAATTCTACCCATTTTTTTACTATTTTGTCTTGATTTTCTTCAAGTTTTTTAAAAAAGGACTCCTTCATAACTCCTCTTTGTTTTTATAGAGTTTCAATTGCAAAACATAAGCTTTTTGCTTGAAACTTTTATCCCTAACTAAGAACTACTGTCAAGGGGAAAAAAAACAAATAAAGTTTACACTATTAAAGATCCGTGATCTTTTGTTCCCAGCTATATCCATTACATCTTTTTTTTTCTTAAAAATCCAATGAGTGTAATTTACTACCTCTTACAAAGTTTCACTACCATTGAAGTTTGGGAACAAAAACCTGCAAGGACTTCAAAACCAGTCCTTGCAGCCTTTTACATCATCTCAAAACTCAGGCGTGAAGAACAAAGACCAAGATAAACTTCGGATTTCTTATTTTTCATCAAAATGCTTCTAATGACATTATCAAAGGCATTATGCCGCCCTATATCCTCCCCATAACCACTCAACTCAAAATCTTTTGAACATATTCCCACTGCATGTACCTACCCTGTTTTGTGAAATAGCTCCATCTTGTCTTCAAAATCATTCATAATGTAAAACAATTCTTCCTTTTTTTATTTTATAACTCAAGAACTTGCAATGATTTAAGCTCCTCTAAAAAACGTAAATTTTTTCACGTTTTTAAAGAGAAAAGCATAACTAAAACCTTAAAAAACCAATTCTTAAGGAACAAATCTTGCTTTTATATAGCGAAAAAAAATTTAGTTTCGCAAATCTCGGAGGTGAATTTAAAAATTTTTAAAAGATTAGAGGTGAGTTTATGATTTATCAAGACACATTAAAAAGAAATTTAGAAGCCATAAAATTGACAAGTCCTATAACTTATAAATGGCTTAGCCAAAACTTTGACAAACTCAATGATATTGATAAAAAAATAACCAAAAATAAAAAGCAGATGTGGGATTTTAAACTTAATAATGGGTTGATGATGGAGGGTTTTCCCTTAAGTCACTATTTTTCATGGGCAACTGCGGATAAGGTGGGGCTTTACGTAGTAGTTGGAGCAAATGTAGGTTATGGAGTGGCACTATTATTAGAAAAAAGTCCCTCATTTAGCAAAATCATAGTGATTGAACCAAATGCTGAAATGATTTTTGCTACTTTGACTATAGCAGATTACAGCCCATTTATTAAAAAGGGTAAAATAATTTTCTTGCCCCCTGAAAAAGATGTTATAAATGATTTTTTTGACAATTTGACTCCCTTTTTAAAGCATACAAAAACTAAACTTTTTATCGACCCACCAAGTGCTAGGTTAACTAATTCATATATTAGGATGGGACAGACCATAAAAAATATTATTGATGATAAAATGGTAGTATTAAGTACAATATTACGACTACAAAAGACATTTGTAACCAATGAATTATTAAATTTCTATAATGTATTTAAAGACAGAACATTAAGACCCTTAACTGGGCAAAAAAGAGATCTCATAGCTATAATATTAGGTGCAGGACCTTCTTTAGAACATTTTTTACCACATTTAAAAGATTTCAAAGATAAATGTTTATTTACTACTTCTTTACAAACACTGCCTGCTTGCTTCATTAAAGGTTTTCAACCCCACTTATGCATGGCTATAGATCCTTCTAAAGTACTTACCCAAGTTTTTAACAAAGTAACAGAGGATTACTTAAAACAAATTCTTTTTGTATATTCTCCAAAAATAGATCCTGAGGTTGTGGACAGATATCCTGGATGTAAGTTTTCTATCTGGAGTAGTGGAGGTATTGGCTCTGATATAAAAAAGACATACGATCTTGTAATTGATACAGGAGGAAATGTTTCAATTGGTTTAATAAGGCTGTTGCATCTCATTGGTATTAAAAAGTTCATATTAGTTGGACAAGATTTTTCTTGGAAAGAAACCAAGACACATTCAACAGGTCATCACGGGGCAAATACTTCTATCCAGTTTGATCCCAACATACATATTAAGCTAAAAAATCTCTATGGTGAAGTCATATACTCTACAAAGAGCTACCTCGCTGCTGCCAGAGAACTTGAAAGTGACATTAGAAAACACAAATTAGAGGTTTATAATTTGTATGGTGGTGGAGTTGAAATTTCAGGGGCAAAGAATATTACTATAAAAGATTTTAAGTCTTTAGTTGAAGATAGTAATAAAAATGAATTAAACAAACTACTAAATGATCTAACTAGTAACAAGACTGAACGCTATTACTTTCCACATATACCCTTTGAATCAAAACAATGGTTTTCTTCTATTAATAATTTTGAAAAAAGGTTGAAAAAACTTTATAAAAAATCCAAAAATAATAAAAATAAAATACGCTCAGCTTACTATGAACTACATATATTTTTGACACAACATCCATTGTATAAATATTATATATATAATGAGATTCTAGAATTGTCTAAATATATATTTATACAAGAAAAATATAAACTATCAGATTTGGCTTATACAAAAAAAATAATTGATAAGATAAAGAAAAAATTAAAATATCTCGATAATATACTAGAGCAACAACATAAAAAAATAAAAAAACATTTTACCCTAAATAATATCTCTAAAATCAAATACATTGCTGCATAATTTTTGATAGTTTTTGAGCTGAATTTACTATTTTCTTAGGTAAGAAAAATACTATGTAATGAAAAATTCGAAAAAAAAAAAATTTTTCAAATACCCTTTATAGAGCTTGATTTTTAAAAGATAATAATAAAAAAAACTCTGTTCTCCTATTAACCATAAAAGAATTTTTGAAGGGAACTAATATGCCTTATAGCACAACTATAATAAGATTGCTGGATAGAGTTGATCCCTCGATAAAAGAGGTTCTTATAGCAATTTTGGAAGAAATAGAGCGTCAAAGAAAACAGTGGGAAGAGAGTGTTACAAAGACAGAATTTAAAGAACTCAAGGAGATAGTCGCAGATCTTGCTAAGAAAGTAAATGAGCTTGCTGAAGCTCAAAAGAAGACAGAAAAAGAGATTCGCAAGCTAGTTAAGCGTATGGATGTTTTTGAAGAGCGTCTGGAAGGAATTTCAAATTCAGGAGGATATTCCCTGGAAAACACGGCATATAAGTCCTTGCCAGAGATTTTATCTCAAAGATATGGGATAAAAGTAACAGATCGCCTTTTAAGAAGGTATTTTCCAATAGGAAATAAAAATATCCAGTTAAATATAGATGGTCATGGAAAGAAAAATGGTGAGGCCTGACAATAATTGGAGAATGTAAAGTGAGGCCATCTAAAAAAGAGATATTTCGTTTTAAGAAATATGCTCAACAAGTAGCAGAGATAGAGGGTAAAACTCCTTTTTATGTTATTATAGCGCACGATTTTCCTCCAGCTATTGAGGATTTTTTGAGATCCAATGATATTGCTTATAACATCCCTTGATTGTTGACATATAATCTTCTTAACTTATAAGAAAAATTATCGCATAAACAAAGGAGGATGAAAAAACAAAATGACATTTCTTAAGTTAGGAGATTCTCTTATTGATGTATTGATTAAACTAATTATTATTTTTGTTTTTTGGCTAAAGACTCGAAATCCGAAAGTTAGTTCAACTCCTGGAAGAAAGTGTATACTTATAGGTTTCCTGTTTTTGATAATAGGAGATTTAAGTGAGATCTTTGAGGAATTAGAACCGATTACTATCAATTCCCATTATTTAAGAAATGTAAGGTTATTATTATCTCTGCAATTTATTATTGGACATAGTGGCGGTTTTATTTTTATCGTAATTGGAATTTTAAAATGCCTACCCTCACTAATACGAGAGCAAAAATTGAAAGCACGCCTGGAAGACACAAATAAAAAACTTGAACATATAATACAACGCCATGAGCTTGCTTTGAGTATCGGTCCAGCATGGAGTTGGGAGATAGATGTAAAAAATTCAACAATAGAGGTGGATAACCAACTATACACTGCTCTGGGATATTCTAAAGAAGAATTTTCTACCCTTGATGACCATCTAAATGTGATCCTTTATCCTAGAAAGAAAAAAATTTATGACTTAATAAAAGAAGCAGCTGAAGGCAAAAGGGAGGGATTCGACATAGAACTTCTTCTTAAGTCAAAAAATGGCAAAAATATGT
>JAMOPG010000035.1 GCA_027064715.1 Desulfobacterales bacterium | reverse complement strand
CAATACCACCCAGTACTCTTTCCCGGTAGTTGACAAAAATGGCAGATTAACAGGTATATTTTCGAGTTCTGACTTTAGACATATGCTATTTAATCCTGAACTAGAACATCTAGTTATAATAAAGGATATAGCTATCCCTAATGTAGTGGTTACATATCCAGAAGAAACACTAAGTAGAGCCCTTGAAAAATTGACCTCAAAAAATATTGATGCGTTGCCTGTGATAAAATCTCCTGAGATTAAAAAAGTCATTGGCCTTTTAAGAAGAAAGACCATAATAGGATTTTATAACAAAATAATTGAAGAGTTCCAAAGAGCCACATGAAAAAACGGATTTTGTCCTTCATTGATTTTGATGTTAAAAGATCAACTAGACTCATTTCTTTATGTATATTTATAGGGATTATTGCTGGATTGGGAGCAATAATATTTCAATTATTGTGTGATGCTGGAATGCATTATTTAATGGATATGCTTGCAGGATACAGACCTGGAGGGCCTAAAGGTGAGATTTCAATATTTCATCCTACAAATACCCCTTTTAATAGATGGATACTCTTAATCCTTCCTTCAATTGGCGGATTTATTAGTGGATTTCTAGTCTATACATTTGCTCCAGAGGCTGAAGGACATGGCACTGATGCAGCCATTGAGGCCTATCACAAAAAAGGTGGGTTAATAAGGCCACAAGTACCAATAGTCAAAACAATAGCTTCTGCAATTACATTAACATCTGGTGGATCTGGAGGAAGAGAAGGACCTATTGCACAAATTGGTGCAGGCGTTGGTTCATTTATTGCTACCAAATTAAAGCTCTCTCCAACAGAAAGACGTATTTTAATGGTTGCAGGTATTGGAGCAGGTGTAGGGAGCATATTCAGGGCCCCATTTGCTGGAGCCCTTTTTGCTGCTGAGGTGTTATACAGAGATCCTGATGTTGAGCCAGAGGTCTTAATTCCAGCTGGAATATCATCCATTGTCGCATATTGTGTTTTTTGCCTTTTTTTTGGATTTGGAACCTTATTTGATTCTCCTACCTATGTCTTTAAAAATCTTTTAGAATTAGCTCCTTATACAATTTTGGCCATAATTTTATCTGGCACAGCTTATTTGTATGTCAAATGTTTTTACAAAGTACATGACACCTTTGTCTTCCTTTCAATTCCACATGTCATAAAACCAGCTATTGGAGGGCTATGCACTGGAATTATAGGTTTTTTTATTCCGCAGACCCTGGGTTTTGGGTATGGTGTATTGCAAGATGCCTTATATAATCAGGTGAGCATAAAGTATCTTTTGGCAGTGGCCTTTGGAAAGATACTGACCACCTCATTTAGTATTGGTTCTGGTGGTAGTGGGGGGGTATTTGGTCCATCGATTGTCATAGGTGGCTGTTTGGGAGGTGCAATTGGACAATTTTTTCATGATATTATGCCTGGAATTATAACTGACCCACATGCAATGGTAATACTGGGGATGGCAGGATTTTTCTCAGCTGTATCCAATGCACCTATATCAACTATTATATTTGTGAGTGAAATGACGAATTCATATGAATTACTCCTACCTAGCTTTTTAGTATGCCTCTTGTGTTATATATTTTCAAAAGATATAAGCATATATATAGAACAGGTAAAAAACAGGGCTGCATCACCTGCCCATGCAGGAGAGTTCTTCCATGACATATTAAAATCCTATTATGTGGAAGATTTAAAACACGAAATAAGATCTGTACAAGTGGTCCCTGAAAATATGACATTCAATGAATTTAAAATGTTTTTTAGCAACACAGAACAACAATATTTTCCTGTGGTAAATAATAAGGGGGAGTTTGTAGGTATTTTCTCTAGCACTGACATCAGGGGAATCCTTTTTGAAGATCTAGGTCCATTAATTTTAATAAAAGATATTGCTACCTCTCATGTTATCACCACTAATTTTAAAGAAGACCTTCACACTGTTATGAAAAAATTTACACAGAAAAACATAGATTCTATACCTGTTGTAGATTATAGAACTCCCAAAAGATTGATTGGGATGTTAAGAAGAAGAGAAGCAATTGCATTTTACAATAAAAAGGTTGAAGAGATTACAAGGGAGAGTAAATAAAAAATCACTCTACCTTGTTATCAAACACCTTCCATTTTTAACAGAAACCAGGCATAAAGGAAGGTCTTTAAAAAAAAGTTGTAAATACTTATTATTCGATGAGACATTCAAACTTTCTCCATTTAATAACCTTTTAATCTCATTAATATTATCAACTTGAATTACATTTTTCATATTTTTATTCATTAATTTCCAAAGATTTAAACTTGGGATAAACCTGTCTTTTTTTAGTCTTCCTATAAAAAGGCCTTCACTTATCAAATTTTCAAACACCATGGGCAAATAAAAAACATTTTCATTGACCCTATAAAAAAGGCCATGGGATATTTCTGAACAATCTAGACCTAAATCTGTAAGATAATCAAAAATCATGCATTGGTTTATGAACTGCTTATGAGAATTTAATTTACTAAAAGATGTGGTGCTACTGGGTATTGTTTCTTTTTTTTCTAAACAAGCTATGAAAAATCCCTGTGAATAATATCTATGCCCTCTAATGGCCAAAGTTTCAGGCATGGGATTTTCTGGATCATATGAAAAACCATCCACTGGGTGTAAAGGAATAAGATCAAAAGAAAACTCCTTTAATGCCCACATAATCTGCTGTTGATTTTCTGCGAAATTTGTTGTGCATGTGGAGTATATTAATTTGCCACCTGGTTTTAATAAAGAAAAACCTTTTTTGAGTAGCCTCCTTTGTAATTTAATCAATGGCTCTAATCTATTGCCTTGCCATAATTTTAATACTGTGGGATTTTTATCAGCAGTACCCCAACCACTGCAAGGCACATCAAGAAGTACATAGTCAAATAATGTGGTTTCTGGATATTCTTCTCCTTTATAGCAGGTGGTTACTACATTAAAAAGATTTAAGCGCTCAATATTTTTTTTTAATGTCATATATCTCTTTTTAACAGGCTCATTGGCAACCACTATACCGTAAGATCCAACTAACTCACTCAAGATAGAGCCCTTTCCACCAGGGCTGGCACAAAGGTCCAAAACCAATGCCCCTTTTTTTGGAGCAAGCATAAGTGGTGGAAGCATAGATGATAGATCTTGAATATATATATGACCAAAACGATTTAAAAGGGAATTTCCTATATCTAGTCTCTTATCTAGACATATCCTGGCACGATCGTAAAAGGAAAGCTTTTTAACAAAAAAGCCCTCTAAGTTTAAGACTTCCTCTGCAAAAAAAGTAAGTTCATCCTTTGTTGTGATCCTGAAGCTCCTAAAATTTCTCATGGTATTTTGTCCTTTACCTCAAAATAATTTAATGTTAATCATTATAGCCAAAATTAATGAAATTGCTATGATAGATCTGGAGGAGAACATGAGAAAAATTCTTTTTTTTATTATTGCTTTTTTTGTATTAAACACAGGAGAAGCATTTTGTAAAACTCTAAAATATTCAGTGCTTCCTTTTAAAGTAATAGGTCCTGAGGAATATAGATATCTTTCTCAGGGAATACAATCAATGATAATTTCTCGGCTAAATACCCCCTCTAAATTAGAACCAGTGGAAATAAAAGAGGGGATAGTAGATAAAAATCCTTTAGAGATTTCTAAAAAATATGGCCTAAATGTTTTGATATGGGGAGATGCCACTGTTCTTGGAAACAACATAACTATTCATATAAACTTTTTAGACAACAGTGGCAAAGCCAAAACTAAAATTATAACCTCTTCACAAGATACCCTGATTTCTGAGTTTAACAGGGAAATAAAATCCCTAAAAAATGAATTATTGGGGATCAAAGAACAACCCAAAGTAGAAGTCAATAAAAAAAGCAATCCCTACACAAAACAATCCCAATTAAACCCATCCTTTGAATATATTGCACCAACCTCGGCAGAACAGAGGGGATATGTCAGGACACAATCTCTTCCATATGCCATGGTTGGTATGGACATAGGAGATGGAGATGGAGATGGTAAAAATGAGGTTTTTATTATGTCAAAACATGCAGTGCATGCATATAATTTGACAAATAATAAGCTAAAATTACTCAGTGAATACAGTTTTGGCAGGAACAAAAATGCCTTAAATATCAATGTATTTGATTACAACAGAGATGGATTTGCTGAAATAATCATATCCACAGTAGATAATGAAGGAAAACCAAAGGGGTTTATATTTTCATTTAAAAACAAAAAGTTTAAAATAGAAAAAGAGAATATAAATTATTTTTTGAGCGTAAAAAGAATCCCCCCTGATTATTCTAAAAGGCTTGTGGGCCAGGGCACAGGGCTTGGGAAAATATTTGATTCCAGAATACATGAAGTTGTGACCATGAGGGGAGAGCTGAGATTAGGACCAACTCTAAATCTTCCCCAGGATGCCAATGTATTCAATTTTGCATATATTCCAGAAAAAGACTCATATAAGATAGTTACAGTTAATGACTATGGAAATATAAAGGTTTATAACAACAGCTTAAATTTAATTTACAAAACAACGAAATCTTATGCAGGTTCATCTGTAAAGATAGTTACATCAAATGCAATGCCAGGGCTTGGTGAAAATGTTACAGATCCCAAAAATATGTATTATCTTCCCACAAGATTGGTTGTAAAAGATTTAGAAAAGGATGGTACATTTGAACTTATAGTTGCAGAAAATCTATCTGTATCTTCAATGTATTTTTCAAGATATAGAGACTATCCTGAAGGACAAATTCATGCGCTGTTCTGGGATGGTCTAGGCCTCAATTTAAAATGGAAGACAAAGACTATAAAAGGCTCTATTATGGATTATGGATTTGGAGATATTGATAATAACTCTCATGACGAACTCTATGTGGGAATAAATACCCATCCTGGACCACTTGGAATAAAAAATAAAAGGACTATAGTGTTATTTTATAGGTTAAACCTTAAAAAATAAAAACTACTTTTTTAATTTTGATAAAAAATCTATTAAAAAATAATAGGGTGCCCTAAACATACATCTTTTATAGGTGATGCGATTACTTATAATTTTCATAAAGGCATTAACTACACTGGGATTACTCACAAAATATCTAAAACAAAACCCTTGATGCTTGTAGAAAAAATTTGCTAATCTCTTTGCCCATAACAAGTCTTTACCAATCTTAGCCTTTATTTGCTCACTATACTTATGTTCATCTCTTTTTAAAATACATTGAGCTGCAATAAAACCACTTAAAATGGCATGACGTATTCCCTCACCAGTGAAGGGATCCACTAAGTGTGCTGCATCTCCAACTAAAAAGACATTGTTTTTATTTATGTTGTAATTCCCTTGATGAAAAGGTATTGGATGGGCAAAAACCCTACAAGGATTTTTGGTGAGTCCAAGTTGACTTACTAACTTATTTAATTTTTGTAACATTCTCTCTTTTTTCTTAATACATCCAATCCCTACTGAAAGATGTCTTTTCTTAGGAAAAATCCAAAAATATCCATAAGATAATACTCCAAACCCCACTTGAAACATAGATTGATATCTATTCAGTACAGCTTCATCAACTTCAATTTCCGCCTCTAGCGCGAGCCCCAAGTCACATTTTTGAAAAAGTCCCACTGACTTGGCCACCACTGATCCTGCACCATCAGCTCCAATCACGTATTTGGTCTTGATCTCGCCCCCCCTTTTTAAGCTGATAGTGCAATGAGTTTTATATTGTCTTATCTTTTCTACACATTCATTATCTAAGACTTCAGCACCACTTTTTTGTATCAAGAAATAATCAAATCTATCTCTCATTACCATGACCAGACATCTTTTAGGAATATCGATATTAACTTTTTTATCTTTATAAAAAAAACTTGCCCTATGAATATATTGTTCTATAACTGATTCAAAGGAAAAGGGGAAATATTCCAATGCTGAAACAGGGACCCCTCCTGCACAAATTTTATATCTAGGCAATTTTTTCTTTTCTATCACAAGGACCTTTGCCCCATGTTTTGTCAAAAAATATGCAGTAGCTGCCCCTGCTGGACCTCCTCCAACAACTACTACATCATATTTCATAAAAAACTCCTAATAGACGATTTTAAGAAATTAGATTATAATTATATGCCAAGACAATTTTTCTTTAAAGAAGCATGATAAAGATTTAAACCCATGTCAATATTGACTGAGAAGATGAAAATTTTAAAAAACATATTACAATCCTTGCAACCTGGAGTGTTGGCATTATCAGGTGGAATAGATAGCACTGTTCTTGCTAATTTCATCAAAAAATGGAACCTTGATTTTTTATGCGTGTTTTTTTCAGGTCCCCATATAACAGATTTTGAGAAAAGATGGGTAAAAGAGATAGTTAAAAAGACCAAAATTAAATATAGTGAGGTGGAGATTGAATTATTGGATTTGGAACCAATAAAAAAAAACCAAAGAGATAGATGTTATTTTTGCAAAAAAAGGATGTTTACAAATTTACAAAAACTATATCCTGAAAGAAATATAATTGAAGGTTCTCACCTTGACGATGAAAAAGAATATAGGCCTGGAAGCCAGGCCTTAAATGAATTAAATGGAACTAGTCCCTTTAAATTAGCCAAAATAACAAAAAAAGATATTAGGGAAATCGCACTATATGAAAATCTAAATCCAAGCCAATTTCCATCCAGGCCTTGTCTTTTAACTAGATTTCCATATGACTATGAAATAACGAAAGAAGAACTAAATAAGATTAACCAAATGGAAACATATCTGCTCATTATGGGACTTAGGCAATTTAGGATTAGAAAGGAATCAGAGGGATATTTTCTACATATTGAAGAATCTGAAAATAAAATATTAACAAAAAACTATCCTCACATATTAGAAAAAGCCACAAAACTGTGTATAAAACCTTTTAAAATGGAATTGGTAAAAAATGTTTCAGGATATTTTGATAAAAAACAAAAGGGGGGATATTATGGCAAGTGAGGTGTATTTTTGGAATCTCAGGACTTCATTTAAAAAATCTTATGAGGTAAAACTAAAAAACTTAATCAATGCCACTGGATTTTTAGACAAGATTGAAAAAAAGGACATTGTGGGAATTAAAATGCATTTTGGAGAAAAGGGGACAACCAGCTTTATATCTCCAATATGGCTACATCCAATTATTTCTCTTTTAAAACAAAAAGAGGCCAAGGTATTTTTAGCTGATACAAATACCCTTTATGTAGGTGAAAGGGTCGATGCTGTGTCCCATATTCTAAATGCTACAAGACACGGTTTTGATCCTGCAATTTTGGGTGCACCTGTTATTATTGCAGATGGTCTAAAAAGTACAAATGAAATAACTATAAATTTTAATGGTAATCATTTCAAAGAATTTTATTTTGCAAGGGACTTATTTGAAGTGGATGCACTGATAAACCTAAGTCATTTTAAGGGGCATGAGCTTGCAGGATTTGGAGGAGCCATAAAAAATATCGGCATGGGATGTGCCACAAGAAGAGGAAAAATGCAGGAGCATTGCGGACTTGGTCCAAAGCCCATAAGAAAAAAATGTGTAGGATGTGGACGATGTATTGAGGCATGTGAAGCAGGTGCACTATATCTTGATGAGGAAAACAAGATATGTGTTGATGATGATAAATGCGTGGGGTGTGCCAATTGCCTTGTGGCATGTAAAAATGGCGCACTGGAGGTAAATTGGAAAATAGATGTAAAATTGTTCCTTGAACGGCTGGCTGAATATTGCACAGCATTTATTTCATCTTTGAAAAAACCCATACTCCATATCAATTTTGTGATTGACGTATCTCCTGTTTGCGACTGTGTTGGATTTAGCGATGCCTCAATCTGCCCTGATATAGGGGTGCTTGCCTCTTATGATCCAGTTGCACTTGATCAAGCATGCTTAGATCTTGTAAACCAAGCAATTGCAATTAATGTCGGACAGTATAAAAATGAACCAAAACCAGGAGAGGATAAGTTTAAGGCTATTCATCCCAAGACTCAAGGAGAATATTGTCTAGAATACGCTGAAAAATTAGGCCTTGGATCCAGAAAATATGAACTAAAGAAGATCTAACCCTAGACAACGTGCAACTTAATTGTTAAATATCTGTGTTCACAAAAGGATATTGATACATTAGAGGAGGATTTATGGGAAGACATAAAAAGATTGAAAGGAGAAAAGAGATAGATAGAAGGCGTAGAAGAAGAAAAAAAAGACTAAAACAAAGGATAAAAGAGGCAATTGCTGCTTCAAAATCTGCAAAAGGCTAATTATCAACACAAAAATCTGGACCTGTGCCTTAATTAGCACTATTTAGTATTGACTGACGGAACTGGGAGCTTATCTATAGTTATGTTCAGTTAAATGGAAAAAAGAGGAGGTGGGGTATGCCAATTTATGAGTATGAGTGCACATCTTGCGGACACAAGTTTGAGGAATGGCAAAAGACCTTTGAGGAAAGAGAGGTACATTGCCCTAAGTGTGGAAATAGTGCAAAGAGACTTATTTCTAATACCTCATTTATCTTAAAAGGCACAGGATGGTATGTAACTGACTATGGAAGGCCAAGAAACGGAAGTAATGGAAAAAGTAAAACCACTACCAGTACATCATCTCCACCTACTTCAAAAGAAACAAAGAGTACTTCCACACAAGATACTAAATAAAAAAAAAGAGACCTTATTTTAAAGGTCTCTTTTTTTATTTTTGAGGAAAAATTATGATAGAAAGATACACAAGAAAAGAATTTAAAAAAATCTGGTCTCTGGAAAACAAGTTTAGAAAATGGTTAGATGTAGAACTTGCTGTGTGTGAGGCGTGGCATAGGCTAGGTGTTATTCCAGAAAAAGAGATGCAAGAAATCAGAGAAAAGGCGGGATTTGATGTTGATAGGATCCTTGAAATAGAAGAAACCACAAAACACGATGTAATTGCTTTTTTGACATGTGTGGAAGAAAGGGTGGGTCCTGCCTCTAGATTTATTCATCTAGGATGCACCTCATCAGACATAGTTGACACAGCAAATAGTCTTTTACTCAAAGAAGCAGGAAACATTATTTTAAAAGACATAGAAAAAATAATGAATGTCCTAAAAGAGATGTGCTTTAAATATAAAGGACTGGTGGTGATTGGCAGGACACATGGTGTACATGCAGAACCAACCAGTTTTGGTCTAAAACTCGCCACATTTTATGAAGAGTTTAAGAGACAAAAGTTGCGTTTTGAAAAGGCAGTTGATGAAATAAGTGTTGGGAAAATATCTGGAGCTGTGGGTACATACGCACATCTTATGCCTGAGGTTGAAAAGATTGCATGCGAACATTTGGGCCTAAAAGTGGATCCAATATCTACGCAGATTATCCAAAGAGACAGGTATGCATTTTATTTTAGCATACTTGCAAATATTGCAGGGACCATTGAACGACTTGCTGTTGAGCTAAGACATCTTCAAAGGACAGAGGTGTTAGAAGTAGAAGAAGGATTCACAAAAGGACAAAAGGGATCATCAGCAATGCCCCATAAGAAAAATCCTATATCAGCTGAAAATCTCTGTGGTCTTGCAAGAGTAGTAAGAAGTAACAGTATAGCTGCACTGGAAAATATGCCACTTTGGCATGAGAGGGATATATCCCATTCCTCTGTTGAACGAATTATAATGCCTGATTCAACAATACTCATTGACTACATGTTAAACAGACTCACATCTGTTCTAAAAAATTTAAAGATTAATAGAGATAACATGGAGAGAAATTTAAATCTCTCCTTTGGACTTTTCTTCTCTCAGAGGATCCTTTTGGCCCTTATTGATAAAGGACTAAAAAGACAAGAAGCTTATGAATTAATACAAAGACAGGCATTAAGGGCATGGGAAGAAAAAAGGCCCCTGTATGATCTTGTTTTAGAAGATAAGAACATAACATCATATCTGTCTAAAGAAGAGATAGAGAGCCTATTTGATGTAAAATATTACCTGAGATATGAAGATCATATCTATCAACGAGTATTTAATTGATACTTATCAGTAAGTTTTTTATCAAGGATATTTTATGAATGAACAAAAAAAAAGGCTTGCAAGACTCCTTTTAGAAAAATCATATATAGAAGGGGAAGTTACATTAACTTCAGGGAAAAAAAGCAATTATTATTTTGATTGTAGGTCAACAGCACTTTATCCAGAGGGACTATATCTAATTGGAAAAATATTTTTTGAAATGATCTCACCAGATGCCGATGGTGTTGCAGGCATGACCCTTGGGGCAGATCCCTTGGTTTCTGCTGTTGTCCTTATCTCATACCTGGAAAAAAGGCCTCTTCCAGGAATAATAGTGAGAAAAGAGGCAAAGACACATGGAACTCAAAACTATTTAGAAGGATTACAGAATTTCCATGCAGGACAAAAGATTGTTCTTTTAGAAGACGTGGTAACCACAGGTGGTAGTGTGCTCACTGCAGTCAGACGCATACAAGATGCAGGGCTTAAGGTTTTGGAAATTCTATGTGTTTTAGATAGAGAAGAAGGCGGTAGGGAAAATATTGAAAAACAAGGTCTTAAGCTAAAATCCATTTTTACTAAAGATGAATTGTTCAAGTTTGGAAAATAAAAGATATCTTACCAAAAAAATCCTATTTTTCCTTTTTTGTTTTTTTGTTTTTGGATTAATTGATTTCAATATCTGTTTTGCAAACACGATCACTATCTTTCCCCACAAATATTTGCCTTCTGTTTTTCTTTTGGTGGATAAGCAAAAACAAATGTTATATGTAGCCAACTACAAAAATGGCACTATTAAGTTTATAAAAAGAGAACCATGCTCCACTGGTGCAATTAAAGGGGATAAAACAAGCCATGGTGATAAAAAAACCCCTGAGGGAATATATTTTTTTAGGAAAAAAATAAATAATCCACCTGATTTTCTTCTATATGGAAATTTGGCTTTTCCCCTAAATTACCCAAATCCAATAGACAAATTACTACATAAAAATGGCGATGGTATCTGGTTGCATGGCAGAGGTAAAAAGCTTGTGCCCTATGATACAAAAGGCTGCATTGCAATAAAAAATAATCCTTTAAAAGTAATTGGAAATTATATAAAACTCAATTTCACACCTATCTTAATTGCCAGCAAAATAAAAATAAGAGATCCTTCACCTGATCAGCTTAAGGACTTAGAAAAAATAAGGAAAATCATAGAAGATTGGATAAATGCATGGAAAGACAAAAATGACTCTTATTTCAAATATTATGACAAAATAGCCTTTAGTATAACGAGCAATACACCATTTGATAAATTTATTAAACAGAAAAGACACTATTTCAAAAAATATAAATGGATAGATATCTTTGTCCCTAAAATATATATCTTAACTGGTCCATACTATATTGTTTCCTATTTTTATGAGATGTTTAGGTGTCCATATTTTAAATCAACAGGTATAAAACGTGTGTATTTAATGCAAAAAGAGAATGAATATAAAATTGTGGCATCAGAATGGATTTATTCTAACATAAATTTAGATAATGAATATCTAAAATTACACACTGCAAAAATAAATAGTTTCTTAAAAAAATGGAAAAATGCCTGGGAAAATAAAGATATTGAAAAATTTTTATCTTTTTATGATAAACATGCAACACAAAATAATTTAAGCGCTAAAGAATCTATTTACTATCATAAACAAAGGCTATGGAGAAATATCCAAAAAATATCAGTTGAATTGCAAAATATAAATATATCCATTGACCCATCAGGATTTAAAGTGAAATTTTTACAAAAATATAGAGCAGATCATTATCAGGATATTGGAATTAAGACCCTTATTATATATCCATATAAAGGTTCATATAAGATCCAAAAAGAGATATGGAGACCCCTATGAAAGACATCCTGATATTTTTTATATTTTTTTTCATCTTTTTTCCATCCTTAATATTTGGCCAACAGATCCAAAAGATAACGTTTTTTAAAAACAGTAGTTTTCCCTTAGTTGCTTATTTTATTCAAGGAGATAATCCAGGTCCCACTATTATGGTTCAAGGAGGAATACAGGGGGATGAAATCTGTGGTGTGCTCACTGCAGAACAACTACTTAAACTCCACGTAAAAAAAGGTAATTTAATAGTGGTACCAAGGGCAAATGTACTAGCTATAATGAATAGAAAAAGAGGATTAAATGTAGATTTAAATAGACGATTTGATCAATATTATAATACATTATTTGAAGACTATTTAGCTAATGCAATCAAACTCCTTGCATCCTTAAGTGATGGAATTATTCATCTTCACGAAGGATCAGGATTTTATAGCCCTATCTATATTGATTATTTAAAAAATCCCAAAAGATATGGACAATCATTTATTATTGATACAGCAAAATATAGAAATATAGATCTTGAAAAAATAGTAAAAGAAGTAAAAGATGAACTAAATGTTTATATACACAATCATAAATTCAAGTTTACTATATTTAATACAAATACACTATCACCGCATACGAAATATGCAGAACAAAAAAAGTCATTTACCTACTATGTACTTACAAAATTGCATAGACCTGCATTTGCAATAGAGGTAAGCAAAGATATAAAAAACATAAAATGGAAGGTACAGATTCAATTAAAGGCTGTAACCCTTCTATTAAAGAAATTAGGCATCATAGTTGAAAATCATAATAATATAAAAATTGCTTTAATAAAAAATCTTCCCACGTCATGTAAAATATATATAAATGGAAACGATGTTACAAATATTTCACAAATAACAATATATGATATTGCTGAAATAAAGGCATATTATGACAAGCAGACAATAAAAAAAGAACAAATAGGTATCTTTATAAAAGGGATTCCTTGGCTTAATTTATTGAAAAGCAATTATATAATTCCAAATAGAAAATGGACTCAATTATATTTATCTATTGATGGAACCATCTTAAAAAAGTGGTCATTAAAATATGAAAAACAAATAAAGACAGATAGCAACCGGGAATTATTTGTGTGTTCCTTAAATAACAAACTTATGGTGATTCCGCAAAATTCCTCAATAATAGCTTATGAAGGAGACAAGTTGATCTTATATGGCACTTTAACAGGGACAAACAATAATGTGATAAATGTAAAGGGCTATATATCTAGAGCAGGATTAAATCAAGGACAAGATATATACAGTGAAGTTATTTTAGACAAGAGATTTTTTATCAAGAGATACATAAAAGAGGTTTTACAAACAGGTGTATGGATATGTGAAGTTTGCAAAGATGATGGACCTACAGAAAATCCTGGCTTTAACATTATTGTGGCACCACCAATAACACCAACCATTACCATAAAAGACAATAAACACATCTTTGTGCTTGACTCTTTGAAAAAATTGATTTTACCTGAAGGCAGTTACCTAATTGATTTTTATGATGATATCTCAAAAGACTCAAATACAATTCTTATTATGGAGAACAAAGTGATATCTTTGCCTACAAAAATTCATATCCAAAAAGGAAAGACAGTTTCAATAAAGATGGTAAATACTGATTTAGCCACTATCACCCATGTGTTTGAGATATCAGGTAAATAGATCTCATTAAAACCAATAAGAGTAATATTATGGTTAAATATTTTGTGAATCTACCTTTAAGATACATACACAGAGACAAAACATATCTTGAATACTTTATAGCACATAAAATAAATCCTGAATTGGGTTTAGATGCCATCTCCATTGACTATATAGAGATTAAATGGCATAAAAAGATTGCAGAACAGATAGAAAAAAATGGTCTTGTTTGTTCTATCCATCTACCATTTCACGATTTACAACCTGGAAGCATTGATAATTATATATTGGAAGCCACTAGAAAACGATTAATAAGCGCACTTGATATTGCAAAGATTTATAACCCCAAATTCTTAGTGGCTCACGCCAATTTTATCCCTCTATATATTGAACTTTTCTCTCAGTGGCTCAAAAGATCAGTGGAAACATGGGAAAGGATTGTTGATAGTTGGCCTGACCATCCACCTATTTACTTGGAAAATGTCAGAGAGTATGACCCAAAAGCTCTTGCTGATCTTTTTTCAGAGCTTTCCCATTTAAATATAAAATTTTGCTTTGATGTTGGCCACTGGGCAAGTTATAGTGGAGGCTTAAAATTAGACAATATGTCAAAATGGATTCAAGTAATGGCCCCTTATTTAAGACACCTACATTTGCATGACAATGACGGTGTCAAAGATGACCATTTTGGGTTAGGAGTTGGATCTATTCCATGGGCAGAACTTTTTGCAGGATTAGAACTCTTAGAACTTTCTCCAACATTTACATTAGAGCCCCACACAAAGGAGGACCTAGAGCAGTGTTGGAAATTTATAAAAAAGCACACTTCATGGTTTGGAAGATTAGGAATAAAAAAATCCTCTATTCCAGATAAATAATCATTTTGGAAGGGGAAAAATTTTTTTTAAAAACTCATCTTTTATCATAAATTTTCGCATCCAGGGTGGATTACACACAAATAATTTATCTTCCCATGTAAGTAAATAAGCATGTAACAAAAGCCCCTGAGTACTGGGGATATTTCCATACTTCTTTTCTCCAACTATGGGATGACCCATTTTGGATAGTTGGATCCTTATCTGATGTTTTCTCCCTGTTACCAAACATATTCCCAATAAGCTATTATTTCCTTTATTCACCAACGTAATTATATAACTTCTGGCTTTAACATATTTTTTCTTATTATCTCTCTCCTCTTCAAATTCATGCTCAATCTTTGTCCATTTATCAAAATGGGTAGTTCCTATTACCCACGCAAGATATACTTTAGTAATTTCCCTTTTTTTAAAAAGTTGTTGTAACTTATGAAGCGCACTATAAGTTTTTGCAGTCACAATTAATCCTGATGTCTCTTTATCCAGCCTGTGCACGAGATATGGGGTGTCTTTTTGGTAATGATTTTTCAATCTTTGATAAAGACTATCATTTACCCCTTTTCCAGGTTGGGTAGGAAGATTAGGTGGCTTATACAAAACCAAAATCTCATCGTCTTCATAGATCTTTTTGATTAAAAAAGGATTTTGAGACTTGGTATCTATTTTTGTTGTGTCCTCTAATTCATGCGAAGGAATTGTGACAACTTGACCTTTAAATACTCTATCAAAGGGTTTGAATTTCTTTCCATCAACTCTAACTGCCCCTTTTCTAATCCATTTCATAAGGGCAGATTTGGGGATCTTTTTCTCCAAAAATTCATCTAAAAATTGAAACAGCTTTTTGCCATGATATCTTGTGTTAATCCTGATCTCTTGTTTCGGTCTTTTTAACACTTTTCTACCAACTTTTTATTATGATATCTAATAAGATATTGTTAGTATATCTTATTTGTTTTACAAGCTCAAAGAGTCTGTGAAACACCTCTCTTATCTTGAATAAATATGATATCTCACGTCCTGATTCTGCAAGATCTTTAATGGCTTCAATGTATAAGTGACCTAAATTGTTTAATAAAAGATTAGATCTTACTGCAGCTTCTCTGGACAAATTTGGTCTTTCTTTTAAATGCTTAAAAGAATCAGAAAGCTTGGCCATGGCGTGAGACAAAGTAGATGTTATTATCTTCATATACTCATTTGGCTCAACTTCAAACACCTCAACCTCTTCAATAATGGCCTTTGTCATATCCATAATATCATCAATTGCTCTGGATATTGCGTAAATATCCTTTCTATCAAGTGGAGTAATAAATGTCTTATTCAAATCATCTATTATAAATCTCCTGTATTCATCTGTTTCATGCTCTAATTCACATATAATATCAGTTGCATTTTCTAATTTTCCTTGAAAAAACTTATCTAAAACCTTGCATCCCTCATGTGTCTTAGATGCCTGAAGGTACAAAAGTTCAAAAAAATCAGGCTTTTTCTTTTTTTTATTTAAGTTGAAAAAAAACATGTACTATCCTGAATATGTTTTTAATCAGGTTAATAAACAAAGGAAAACTTGTTTGTTCCACCTTCCCAAAATACGCAAGGACCCAGTAACTTATTAATGATGCAACACATACAACAGGAATAGTTATAAACCAGGCCATAAATATATCCTTTGCTATTATCCACCTAACCTCTTTGAATCTATGGGCAGCTCCCACACCCATAATGGAGGAACTCATAATCTGCGAGGTACTAACTGGCCCACCTAAAAGCCCAGATACATAGATCACACTTCCAGCTGCAAGTTGAGCATTAAAGGAATGAATGGGTTCTAAACGAAAGATCCTAAAACCTATGGTCTTGATTAACCGCCACCCCCCACTTAATACCCCCAAAGATATTGCCAAGGCACAGGCAAAAATCACCCATTTAGGTACATAAAAACCTTGAATAATACCACTTGTTGCAAGCAACATTGCAATCAGCCCCATGGATTTTTGAGCATCATTGGTTCCATGGGAAGCCCCTAAAAAACACATACTCAAAAACTGAATACGCTTTATAAAAAAATTTATTTTAGAACTGCAATTTGCCAGCAATGAAAAAATAATCTTTGTCAAGACATACCCCACAATCATTCCAATAATGGGAGTTAAAAACATTATTAATAGGACCTTGTAAAAAAAAATGTGCCAATTTATAACATCAAACCCATAGGCTCCTATTCCTGCTCCAACAATACCTCCTATCAAGGCATGAGAAGAACTAGATGGAATTGCTATAAGCCATGTTATAATATTCCACACAAGGGCACACGATATTGCACTAAACACCATAAATAGTCCCACATTTGTATTAGAGGATAACACTACAGGATCAATAATGCCTTTTCCAATGGTAACAGCAACAGCAGTTCCCAAAAATGCGGCACCAATAAACTCAAATAAACTTGCCCATAAAAGTGCCTTTTTGGGTCCCATTGATCGCGATGCAATGATAGTTGCAACTACATTGCATCCATCATGGAATCCATTTACATAAGTAAAGATCAAAACAAGTGCAACTAATAAATAAATACCAATATTATCCATACCTATCCTCTAATCAATAGTAATTTCATATTAACTAAATAAATTAGTCAACCCCAAATATTGAGCTATCAATTCAAGATTGTTATCGTTCTTTAAAAATCTTGTAAAAAATGGCCCAATGGTGCTGAGAAAATAAAAAAATTCACATTGACTCCCATAAAAAAATTTAGCATCATTAATCTATCGCAACTTTTTAAAATCAATTTTCAAAACACCTTTAATTGATTAACCTACCTTTTTCCCATCCTTAAAGAGGAGAAAATGAAAAAAAATAATCCAATAAAAATGTTAGATAGTAAAATCTTAGAATTGATAAAAAAAAGGGCAGAGGCTTATGCCAATCTTTTGGAAAAAAAGAAGAAAAAGGATGAACCTGTGACTGACAGTGAATTTGAAGCTAATATGTGGAAGGTGTGGTCTAATTTCGCCCTTGATACAGGCTTAAATCAAAGGACATTAAGGACCATATACAATCTGTTAAACTCCCTCTCTTATGAGTTTGTAAAAAAAGAAGAGGAAAAGATATTCTCAATAAAATCTAAAGCAAAAAACGTAAACATAGATCTTCCTGGACCTCTGGATGTCCTCATTACTAAACTTGCCCTCTATTTTTCGTATGTTCACAATATAGCTCTAAAACTAAAACATGTGGTTCTCACAGACAGTATCTATGATTTTCTCAAAGCATCAAAAGTTGCTGGTGGCGCATTTTCATGGGATAAAGAGACAATTTTTCGAGAAGTATCTTCAAAAATAAATTTTGACAAAAAATCCATATATATTGGGGATGACCTCTTAAACCTCTATTTCTTTCTTTTTGCCTCTGTCATAAATCCAACTATATGTAAATTCACAGGAGATGGTATTTTAAAGACAATCAATCTAAAAAATATATTTTCTGTGTTTGAACAAATGGGGGCAAGGATTGCTCCATTAATCCCAGGAAGCCTTTCATTGCCAATAAGGATTGAAGCAACAGGAGCAATTAATGATCAAATAATCTTACCACAAGAGATAGAGGATGAAGCAATAGCTGCGTTACTTTTGACATTACCTAAATTCAAACTTCCCAAAATTACAGTAATTACTAAAAAAGATATAAAAGATTCTCCAATAGTGCAAAGGGTGTTTTATATATTTAAAAAAGCAGCTATAAATTATGAACATCTTGATAATAAAATTGTAATACACTCAAGTACAATATCATTTAATGGGATTGAACATCTTGTAGATCCAGAACTCACTTCATATCTTCTTGCTTTCCCAATAATATTAGGAGGACAATTACAAATTACAGGTATTTTCCCTGAATTTTTTAATGATGCAAAGCTATTTATGGAAATTTTAAGATTAGAAACTAATGATATTATAACTGATGCCCATCAAATTCGTTTAAAAACAAAACACAATAAAAAACATGATGTGGTCTTTGATGTAAAAGAGAATGGTCAACTACTTCCCCTTGCTCTAGGTTTCATTTTTTCCAATAAATCAGGCACCATTTTAAATATCCCAGATGAAGAAATTGATTTTTTAGAAGGCTTTTTAAAAAAATTTTTGGTTAGTTTTCATATACAAGATAAAAAACTATTCATACCAGATACAAAAAACTTTTCCACTACTCAGGTTAAATTTCACGCCCCTCATCCAAGATGGAGCATTTGTGCCTCACTGATTAGTACTCAAGGGGTAGAATTTATTTTAGAAAATCCTGGAGAGATTACAAAGTTGTGGCCTCCTTACTGGACATATTTCAAATCACTTCCAATCATAAATTATAATAAACTCACAATGGAGAAAAAAAAGGGGGACACAGATGATCCCAAAAAGATCAGAAGAAGAATCCTTGTCTCAGAAAATAAAAAAATTGGATGAGGAAATAGAGAATTTAATTCAAGAAAAAAAGAAGATTGAAGAAAAAATTAAAGACCTTATGCTTCACGAAGACTTGAGCAAAGGTGTATGCTATGCCAACGAGATTCACAACTTAATCCAGCAAAAAAATATGATCGCAGTGGAAATAGACTTTAGAGAAAAAAAGAAAAAAAGACTTCTCTGGTATTAAATTCTTATGAGCCCCCCTTTATTTAGTTTATGGCGAGGGCTCATATTATCTTTTAAGTTCCGATTTTACAAATTTGCCAAGATTTACTGTAAAGAGCACCTCTTTTATTTCTTGTTCAAGGTTAGGATTTAGATTAATAAAAAACTTAGGACCTAACTGCATGTAACACACAGCATCTTCATAATTAATCTTTATTTGAACTGGTGTTTCTCCTGGATATTTTTGAAAAATTTCTTTTAATCTATTTATCTTATTCATGTCCACCAAATCTATGTCACATTCTATTATAAACGGCTTGTCTGTTGGGAGTTCTACATCTTTTAAAGGCACAATATCCTGACACACAAAACTAATTTTCTTAAATGAGTCGCTTTCACTACTGTTGTTTAATTCCACTTCTTTTATGTCTGTCTTGACCTTGCACAAAAAAGGTTCATCTAAATCAAGATAAGACTTTATCTTTAGATATAATGATGGGAATAAAACCATTTCTGCAGTGGCTGACAAATCCTCTATTTGACAGAATGCCATTTTCTCCCCTGTTTTTGTAAGTTTATCCTTATATGAATTAATTATTACCACAAGATTTACTTCACTCCCAGAGGGCAGTTCCTTACAACCTTCGATTGTTTTTACATCAAGCATAGACAGCTTTGTTTTATATTTCAAAATAGGATGGGATGATACATAGAACCCCAAAGATTCCTTTTCATATCTCAATTTTTCCTCATCTGGCCATTCATCTAATGTCAACTCAGGTATTTCTATCTCTTCTAAGTTTTCTTCTTTTTTCTTAACTCCAGGTAGGGTGAGCTCTGTAATCCCCCTTTTTTTCTTAACACTACTTTTTTTAGATGTTGCAGCAAGTATCTTATCCAAGGCCTCAAACATCCCTCTTCTACTATGACCAAATACATCAAAGGCTCCACTTTTTATTAAATATTCCATTACCCTTTTTGTTATTTTTCTATTAGATAATCTTCTGCAAAAATCAAATAAAGATCGAAAAGGCCCATTTTTATCTCTCTCTTTTATAATTTCTTGAACTGCTGCTATACCTACATTTTTTATAGCACAAAGACCAAATAAAATAGAGTCATTTTCAACTGAAAAATTTTCTTCACTTTTATTTATGTCTGGTTGCAAGACCTCTATTCCCATCTGCCTACAAGCATTTATGTGACTGATTACTTTATCTGTATTATCGGCCTCAGATGTGAGCAAAGCTGCCATAAATTCAACTGGATAATGGGCCTTCATATAAGCACATTGGTAGGAGATGAGCGCATAAGCAGCGCTGTGAGATTTATTAAAACCATAACCTGCGAATTTTTCCATTAAGTCAAAGATATAATTTGCAGTCTTTTCTTCTATTCCATTGGCCTTTGCACCTTCTAAAAATTTGGCCCGCTGCTCTGCCATGACCTCAGGTATCTTTTTACCCATGGCCCTGCGTAAGATATCTCCATCTCCAAGGGAATAGTTTGCGAGTTCAGAAGCAATCTGCATCACCTGTTCTTGATATAAGATTACCCCATATGTGTCTTTTAAAATCGGCTCAAGCCTTGGATGTGGATAGGTCACCTCCACCTCTTTGTGCTTTCTCTTAATAAAATCCATAACCATGCCACTTTCTAAAGGCCCAGGCCTATATAAGGCCAAAAGCGCAATAATATCTTCAAAACATGATGGCTTTAACTCCATTAACACATTTTTCATCCCAGAACTTTCCAGCTGAAACACACCATCAGTTTGTCCCCTGCACAAAAGCTCAAATGTCTTTTTATCATCCAAAGGAAGCTCATTTAAAGGAGGGACATCTTTATTATTTTGTTTAGCAAGTTTTACTGCATCGTTTAGAACAGTGAGGGTTTTTAATCCCAAAAAATCAAATTTAATTAGACCAACTTTTTCCACCATCTTCATATCATATTGAGTGACAACTTCGCCCTTTTTCCCCACATAAAGGGGAAGATACTCCATCATGGGCTTATCAGAGATAACTATTCCAGCAGCATGTGTTGAGGCATGTCTTGCAAGGCCCTCCAATTTCCTTGAAATTTCTATAAGTTGTCTTATCTTTGGATCTTCTTCCACCATTTGCTTTAATTCAGGTTCCACTTCCAGCGCCTTATCTATAGTCATCTTTAAATTATTAGGAATAAGTTTGGCAATCTTGTCTGCTTCTTGATAGCTTATCCCAAGTGCCCTGGCCACATCTCTCACAACTGCCTTTGCCTTCATCTTTCCAAAGGTAGTAATCTGAGCAACATTTAATTTCCCATACTTCTCAGTCACATATTTTATTACTTCTTCACGTCTATTATAACAAAAATCTACATCAATATCAGGAAGGCTGGCCCTTTCAACATTTAAAAATCTCTCAAAAAGAAGATTATATTTTATGGGGTCAAGTTCAGTGATTCCTAAAGAATAAGCAACCAAAGAACCAGCAGCAGAACCCCTTCCAGGACCAACAGGAATGCCCTGAGACTTTGCCCAATTAATAAAATCCTGAACAATCAAAAAATAGCCAGGAAATCCCTTTTTACATATAACATCAATCTCCTTTTCTAACCTTTCCCAGTAAACCTTTTCATTCACAGAATATTTCATATTTTTTAATCTCTTTTTTAATCCTTCTCTTGCCAATCTCTTAAATTCCTCCTCTAAACTAAGACCGCTTTCAGGTATGTATAAGGGAAAGTGGTGTTTACCAACCTCAATTTCCACATTACACTTTTTCGCAATATTAACGGAATTTTCAATTGCTTCAGGACAGCTAGAAAATTGTTTATACATCTCATCAGGAGATTTAAAATATAGCTGGTCAGTATTAAAACGCATTCTCTTTGCGTCATTTACACAGGAATTGGTTTGGATACAAAGCAAGATATCGTGGGCCAATGCATCATCTTTATTCAGATAATGACAATCATTTGTTGCAACTAAAGGCAGATTAGTTGCTTTTGAGAGTTCTATTAATTTTTCATTTACCTCTTCTTGTTCTTTTATACCATTGGCCATTAGTTCTAGATAAAATCTATCTTGAAATATGGATTTATATTTTTCAGCCACAGCAATTGCACTATCCATCCCCTGATTCATCAATGCATAGGGAATCTCTCCTTTTAGACATGCAGATAACGCAATAAGACCGCTGTTATATTTTTTTAGTAATTCAATATCTACTCTTGGTTTATAGTAAAAGCCTTCTAGATATCCAAGACTAACCAATTTAATCAAATTTTTATATCCTTCATTGTTCATAGCCAAAAGGACTAAATGATATCCCACCTCACTAAGAGATCTTGCCTCTTTTTTGGTTCTATGCTCAGGAGCCACATACACTTCACATCCAATTATTGGGATTAATCCATACTTTTTAGCTGTTAAATAAAATTCCAAGCAACCGAACATGTTCCCATGATCAGTGATGGAGACATATTTCATATTATATTCCAAGGCCTTCTCGCAGAGTTTGGGTATTTTTATTGCCCCATCTAAAAGGCTATATTCTGTGTGACAATGAAGATGCACAAAATCCATAAATTCACCTCGTAAGATTGTTATGAAAATAAAAAAAGAGGGCAGTTAACCGCCCTCTTTTATACTAGAAAAAAAAATTAGAGAAGATTGGCTACTTTTCTGGTTAGTCTTACAAGTTGATTGGAAAAACCAGACTCATTGTCATACCAGATAATTAATTTTGCAAGTCTGCCTTCAACTACCTCTGTCAAAAGTCCATCCACTATTCCAGCATAAGGAGTAGATACATAATCTACAGAGACCAGTGGAATTTCAGTGTACGCCATAATACCTTTTAATTCATTTTGAGATGCATCAGATAAAACTTTGTTAATCTCCTCCTTTGTCACTTCCTTATTTAACTCTACATTGAGGTCAACCAAAGACACATTGGGAGTAGGTACCCTAATGGCCATACCATGAAGTTTTCCTTTCAAGTCAGGTATAACCTCTGTTACAGCCTTTGCAGCTCCAGTTGTTGTTGGTATCATTGACATTGCCGCTGCCCTTGCACGCCTTAAATCTTTGTGGGATCCATCAAGTATTCTCTGACTCATTGTATATGAATGTACAGTTGTCATAAGTCCTCTTAAAATGCCAAATTTTTCATGAATGACTTTTGTTACGGGAGCCATACAATTGGTGGTACATGAGGCATTGGAAATGATGTTATGTTCTTTCTTTAATTCACTGTCATTAACTCCTACAACAATAGTTATATCAGGATTCTTACCAGGAGCACCAATTAATACCTTTTTTGCACCACAAGTTAAATGCTTTTCACAACTTTCCCTGTCTCTAAATTTTCCAGTGGTCTCAAGTACTATATCAACGCCTAAATCCTTCCATAACCACTCACCAGGGCCCTGCCTTGTGACCTTGATCTGCCTTCCATTTACAACTATTCCTTCATCATTTGCCTCTACCTTACATTCAAATCTACCATGTACAGAATCATATTTTAAGAGATGTGCAAGGGTATTATTGTCTGCCCTTGCATTTACAGCAACAAGTTCTAGCTCTGAGTCATTTGCCAATAGCCTGGTAACATAACGGCCTATCCTACCAAAGCCATTTAATCCTATTTTTACTCCCATTTTTAACCTCCTTAATTAGTTAATTAGGCTTATTTAAAATATAAGTGTAACCTTTTTTAAAAAAAATTCAACTTCAGCTTAATACTCCATTTCTCTTTACAATCAAGAGATATGATTTTAATTAAAAAATTACAAGCAAAATATAGGTATATTTTATGAGAAACAAAAAGATCCGTGCAGATCAATTATTAGTGGAAAAAGGTATTTGTGAGAGTAGAGAAAAGGCAAAAAGATTAATAATGGCTGGCCTGGTAGTTAAAGAAAAAAATCAAGAACTAATTAAAAAGCCAGGTGAGTTAATTGAAAAGGATGAAAAATTGATACTAAAAGAGAAAGAGAGGTTTGTTAGCAGAGGAGGATACAAATTACTCACTGCAATAGAAACCTTTCACATAGATTTCAAAGACAAAATAGTTATGGATGTTGGTGCTTCCACTGGTGGTTTTACAGATTGTGCACTCCAACATGGGGCAAAAAAGGTTTATGCTGTAGATGTTGGATATGGCCAACTCCACGAAAAATTATTAAATGATGCAAGGGTAATAAATTTGGAAAGGATCAATATAAGATATCTATCCCCCAGTTTACTACTTGAAAAGATGGATATCATCACTATAGATTGTTCTTTTATCTCACTTACAAAAGTACTTCCCTGTTGTATCAAATTTTTAAAAGACACGGGTGAAATAGTTTGTCTTATAAAACCCCAGTTTGAGTTAGAAAAAAAAGAAGTTAAAAAAGGGGTGGTGAGGGACAAAAATCTTCAACATAAGGCTGTTTCAAAAATTGTTCAATTTGCACAAAATGAGCTAAATCTAATGTCCATAGGTATCGTGCCCTCAAAAATAAAAGGTCCTAAGGGAAATCAAGAATATTTAGCTTATTTTAAAAAGAGATAACCAATTACCACTTCATTCTTACCCTAACCCCCTTTTCATTCATATATTCCTTTATTTCTCTAATGGTATACTCCCCAAAATGCACAATAGAAGCTATCAAAGCTGCAGATGCCTTACCAATAGTAACAGCGTCAACCATATGCTGAGGATTTCCTGCACCACCTGAAGCAATTACTGGGATATTCACGTTTTCAGAAATAAGTCTAGTCAACTTAAGTTCATAACCCTCCTTTGTGCCATCAGCATCTATGGAATTTAGACATATCTCTCCTGCACCTAATCTTTCTACCTCCTTTGCCCACCAGAGTGCATCTATGCCTGTTTTTTTTCTTCCCCCATGAATTACTATTTCATAGCCTGATGGGATATTTTTACTCACCCCCACCCATAATACATCCATGCCAACAACAATGCATTGGGAACCAAATCTTTCTGCTCCTTCAGTGATTATTTTAGGATTTTTTACTGCTGCTGAATTAACTGATATCTTTTCTGCACCTGCAAGTAGGACCTCTCTCATATCCTCAACAGAGGCTATTCCACCACCCACAGAAAATGGTATAAATATATTCTTTGCCACCTCTTCAACTACCTTTATCATTATGCCACGCCGTTCATGGGATGCAGTGATATCATAAAAGACTATCTCATCTGCACCCTCTTCATAATATTTTTTTGCTGATTCAACAGGATCTCCTATATCAACATTACCTTTAAATTTAACACCTTTTGTCAATTTTCCGTCTCTCACATCTAAACAGGGTATTATCCTCTTACATAACATAATATCAACACCTCACACAATATTTATAAAAATTCTCAAGAATCTTGAGTCCAAACCTTCCACTCTTTTCAGGATGAAATTGAACTGCCCAGAGGCCTTGTCTACCAAGCACAGAACAAAATTCCACACCATAGTTTGTTGTGCCTATAACAAAATCCTCTGCAGGTTTTGGGTAATAACTGTGCACAAAATAAAAGTCTAAGTTGTTTTTAATATCATGAAACAATGGATTTTCCTTTTTTATATTAACCTGATTCCATCCCATATGTGGTATCTTAATATATTCACCTTTTTCGTCCTTTAAAAAAGAATCAAATCTACGACACTCTCCAGGGATAAGGCCTAGACATTTTGTATTATTTTCTTCACTATAATCTAAAATAATTTGACATCCAAGACAAATACCTAGTAATGGTTTTCCATTCATTACTTCTTGTTTTAAGATCTCATCTAAATTTTTTTCCCTCAAATTTTCCATTGCAGATCCAGCTGCACCTACTCCTGGAAATATTATACCTATACTTTTTTGAATCTTTTTTTCATCATCTGTTATTTCATTTTTTATATTTAAAAAATCAAGACTTCTCTTTACAGATGTTAAGTTACCTGCCTTATAATCTATAATTGCTATCATATATCCCCCTGACTATGTCACTAATAAACAATTATACCAGCATATCCCACTACATAACTTTTATCACCTGTTACATCTCCAGAAGTAGAATAATCAATCAACATACCCTTTGTAGCCCCTAATTCTTTTGCTATTTTAAGTCCAACAGTCATAGGAAACACTCCACACATAGTGATATTATATTCTCTTACTGCATTATAAAGATCTTCTGGATCGACTTTTTCACATTTTTCAATGGCTGTCTGATCTAAAATTTTGGCCCTATCATGAGATATAAAATGGCTCATATCAGAACTAACAACAATTGAAATATTGTCCATATCTCTTATGATATCAGCTATTTTTTTTCCTACATCTATTAAAATATCCAATCTATGTTCCCGAATACATATTGGAATGATCTTAATGTTTGGGTTTATATACCACAAAAAAGGAATTAAGACTTCTAAAGAATGTTCTCTTAAATGGGCACTGACATCAGCAGATAAATATTCAATCCCATTAACTAGCTCATTAGCTATTTTTTCATTTACTTCTAAAAAACCACCAGGAAATTCCCATTTTCCATCACACCAAACAGAAAAAGGATCACCTATCCCCGTATGATTTGGACCAAGAAGCAAGATATTTTCCTTTAAATTTACATAACTCAATGTTTTTCCAGCAGTTCGTCCTGAATATATGTAACCAGCATGGGGCAGCATTGTCAAAAGTGCATTCTTTTTTTTAGAAGACGGAACTTCCATAAATAATGATTTCAAGGTATTTTTTAATTCCATTGCAGATCCTGGATAAAATTGTCCAGCAACTACTGCTTTTCTATTCATTTTCTATCCCTCCTTTTATTGGATATATTTCATTGCCTTTTGCTTTAATTTTAATGAAATCAAATCATTTTTTGCTAGCTCACCATAAATGGTATCTGGATATTTTTGCTCAATATCCTTTAATTTTTTAATCCATATGTCAGTAAAACCTGCTTGTTTATACAAATTTGCTAGTTCATATTCAAATTTGGGCTTTTCTTTTGAACCTTCTTTAATATCTTTATTAAACCGCTCTGCCCATTCTATTGCCTCCATAATACGGCCTGACCTTTTTGTAACATCTATAAGTATTCTCAGACAATCCTTGATTTTGGGATTATTTCTGTTTTGTTTTAAGAAGATTGACAGAGCTTCCTGGGCAAAGATATATGCATTTTCTAAGTTTTTTTGATTATATTCCTCAGTTGCCAAAAAATAAAAAACAAATCCCCTTTGTTTTTCAGATAAATTATGGTCTATTGCCAATCCTTTTAAAAGATCAACCACCTCTTCTCCTTTCCCTAAATGGATTTCTGCCAGTGCATACGCATATTTTAGCTGAGATCTTAAATGTTCTGGTAATCCCTGATAATCTAAAAATCTTTTACCTAAATTTTCTATCTCAATCCACTCTTCATTTTGTAAATAAATATTTAACATAAGTTCAAGGGAGGATACTAAAGCTATTTTTTTATCTTTATTTTCAATAAATGGTCTTGCAAGTTCTAATGCCTTAGTTGGATTTCCTGTTTTCCAGTATGAAACAGCAACTGCTATAACTACTGAAGGATCAAATTTTGACAAATCTTTAGTTAAGAAACTATATTTATTCCAAACATCTAAAATTACAGTGTATAGATTATCCTTTATGGACTTATCTATCAACTTAGAAAGTGCTACTATACCAGTATGTTCAAATCTATCCCATAAGTTGGAATCAGGATATTTTTTATAAAATTGTTTGATAACATCAAGTGCTTTTAAATATTGATTTTTCCATAAATACCACATGGATAATTTTAAATATGCAAGGGGAGCAAGTGGAGAGTCTGGATGGTTTTGTATGATTTCTGTATAGATTCTTTCTGGACGTAGATTGTAAGGTCTGTCAAAAACAGTAAACATATCTTTGATGGACGGTTCATCATATATTCCCTCTTCAGCAAGACGCATCTTTGCAATTAAACCACCTTCCTTGTCAGGATATCTCTGCGCAACATATTCATACATCTTTTTTGCATACTTAATCAAACCTTTTTTTAAATACAAATCACCAATTCTCGCAAGAATTATATCTGCATCTTTAACTTCTGGCATTATATTATAATATTGCCAGTAATAATCTAATGCCAAATCATATTTTTTATTTAGCATGGATACATGGCCAGCCAATTTTAACATATAAGGATCCTTTTGATAAAAAAGAGGCCACCTTTGTTGCACATATTTCATAACCTTCCAAGACAGATCATATAGTTCCATCTGATACAGAACTTTTGTCAAATTTATTGCCGCCTGTTTAACAACAGGACTTGTTTGATAATTTTCAACAATTGTTTCAAAATGCTCTCTAGCTTTAATTAATTCTTTTTTTTCCAAATAGTAGTCACCAAAATAATAATGAGCTTGTGCAACATATGATGACTTTGGATATTTTTCCTTTAAGATATTAAAATAAGCAAGGGCTTCATCTATGTTCCCCACATTTAGATTCAAATAACAAAGTTTTAATAACCAATTTGGAAAATAAATAGATTTTGGAAAAACGTTTATTGCTTCATTAAGTAACTTGTTGATTTTTAAATAGTTGTCTTTTAACTTATCATGATAAATTTGAAAATCCAAATCTATCATTAAGGCCAATATTTCTTCTCTGTAGTTTAAAGGTATGTTAGGATTGTTATACAACACTTCAAGAGCAGTCTTGGCACTTTCCAATTCGCCATTATTTATTTGCAACTTAATTACATATATTTGCTCTTCATAATTTACCTTGCTTGTGGAATTGTCTTGAAGTTCTTCTTCATTTTTTTTGCTTTTGTTTTCTTCTATTTGGTGGGATATTTCTTTTGTTTTATTTTTACTAGATCCTTCTTTAACTATTTGAGAAGGCTCTACACTGGTTTTATTTTTTTCCTCTTTTAAGACTAAAGAAGGATTGATCTTTCTTCTTATTTCAAAATTTTTTTTTTCTCTATTTTTGCGTGTTCTTTTTCATTTTCTATTTTTTTATTTTCTATCTTTTCAGGATAATATTCTTTATTTGGATTATATATAGTAGCATTTTTATTAACAAATCCCTTCACAGCAAAAGATTTAACATATTTTATTTCTTTTAAGATAGGTTTAGTTTTATTACCTTCGGAAACTAAATTGTTTAAAGTTCCATTTTCTGATTGTGATGAAGAATTATCTACTATATTTTTATTAGTTGTTTTAGATAAATTATCATTATCTACTTCTATATCTTTATTTCGTTCTTCATTTTTTATTTGTTCATACGGTTTTTTAATCAAATCAACTACTATCTTATTTTCCTCTGCAAATAAAAACCAATTTAGTTCAAAATCAGGCACATGTGTAAATATAGTCAATGTTCCCTTTTTAACATCAACTGATTTTAATATAGTCATATTTTTGACAAATTTTGATGACGGTATAGTCTCCTCTTTTAAAAACTCATCAGGAATAATTATTTTTATAGTATATTTATCTTGCCTGAAAATTTTAAAGGTAGAAGGTATAGTCTTATCAAATTTTAATACAAACCTTTCTCTGTCTGGGTGAGATCCCCAATAATAGGTATAGCCCAATAGTAGTGAGGTGGATTTTATAAAAAGTAGTATAAAAAAACACAATATTTTTAATAATTTATACATTATCTAAACCTATTATTCACATGATAATTTTCCTTACAGTAAAGAATTAAGCAAATATTATACCAATAATTTTTTTTTCTTTAATTTTTCTATCAAAGTAGTACGTTTTAATCCCAGTAATTTTGCAGCTTCGTTTTTGACACCACCACTTTTTTTAAGGGCCTCTAAAATTAGCCTATTTTCTATTTCTTCTAAAAACTCTTTTAGTGTTAGATTAAGCTTATTTAGTGTGGATAACGTTGGAAATATAAATTCATTATCACAAGTTAGGGCTTTTGATTCTTGTGTGTTCTGTGTATTTTCTAAAAGTTTTAAGGGAACATCCTCCACAGTCACCTTGTTATTTTCACAAAGTATACTAAATCTCTCCATCAAATTTTCTAATTCCCTGACATTTCCAGGCCAATTATAATTTAATAATATTTCTTTTACCTCATTAGATAAAGTTAATTCTTCTCTATTATTGAGTTTACAATATTTTTTTAAAAAATAGTCCGCAAGTGGTAAAATATCTTCCTTTCTCTCCCTCAAAGGTGGAATATATATATTTACAACATTCAATCTGTAATAAAGATCTTCTCTGAAATTTCCTTTTTTTACTTCCTCTTCTAAATCCTTGTTAGTTGCTGCAACTATTCTCACATCTACTTTAATTGTCTTTGTTCCACCTACCCTCTCAAATTCCTTTTCTTGAAGGACTCTAAGCAACTTTACCTGAAGATAAATATCCAATTCTCCAACCTCATCTAAGAAAATAGTACCACCATTTGCTAATTCAAAACGTCCTTGTCTTGACCTAATTGCATGTGTAAAAGCACCTTTTTCATGACCAAACAACTCAGATTCTATAAGTTCCTTAGGTATGGCACCGCAATTTATTGGTACAAAAGGGCCTTTAGATCTATGACTTCTTTTATGAATTTCTCTAACAATAAGTTCTTTTCCTGTACCTGATTCTCCAGTAACTAATACTGTTGAATTCGTTGCTGCAACCTTATTTACTATTTTTAAAGCCTGTTTTAGTTTTTCACTGTATACTATTATCTTTTTCATGACGAAATCTTATCAAAGGTTATAACTTTATCACCTGGATCCAAATTAATCAATTTTACACCTCTAGCATTTCTACTATATATATTTACATCTTTTACATCAATCCTTATCAACTTATTATTTAAAGTTAAAATTATTAATTGATCATCTTCTTTTACAACTAATCCCTTTACGACAAAACCTGTTTTTTTATTGGGTTTCAAATTAATGATACCCTTTCCCCCTCGACTTTGCAATCTATAATTATCAATTATAGTCCTTTTTCCACTTCCATATTCAGTAATTGTCATTAAATAGTTCCCCTCTTCAGGATCAATAACCACACCTGATACCACCTCATCATTATCCCTCAATGAAATACCTTTTACACCTGTTGTATTTCTTCCCATTTCTCTGACCTCTACACAACTAAACCTAATAGCAAATCCAAATTTTGTGAGAAGCATTATTTCATTATCATCATCAACTTCTTTTACTGATATTAATTCATCATTTTCCCTTAAATTTATTGCTATAATTCCCGATGTTCTCACATTTTTATATAGAGCTATTTTTGATTTTTTGACTATCCCTTTTTTTGTGACAAACAGATAATATTGTTTCTCATTTTCTTCCCTTTGTACTAATGCCGTTGCAATCTCTTCACCCTTATTTAGGGTTACCATATTTGATATATGAACACCCCTTGCCTTTTTACTGGCCTCAGGGATATTAAAGACCTTTAAAACTAACATCCTACCTTTGTTTGTAAATAACAATAGATTCTCATGATTTGTACCAATCAAGATATCTTGAACAATGTCGGAGTCACTCAAGTGTGCGCCTGATATCCCTTTACCTCCTCTTCTTTGCTTTCCAAATTGAGTAAGAGGTGTCCTTTTTATATAACCTCTTTTTGTCAATGTGATAACAACTTCATCATCAGGTATCAAATCTTCAATATCTATCTCATCTGGATCATGATCTAATATTACAGTCCTTCTTGGAGTGCTGTATTTTTCCTTAATTTCTATTAATTCCTTTTTTATCTCATTCTTTAACACCTCAGGATTATTTAGAATACTATTTAAAAATTCTATCTTTTTAAGTATTTCTCTGTATTCTTCTATAATCTTTTCTCTTTCTAAATTTGTCAGTCTTTGCAGCTTCATATCCAATATTGCTTGACTCTGTATTTCAGTAAAATCAAAGCGATCTATTAAGTTTTGTTTGGCTTCTGCTGGAGTCTTTGATGATCGTATGATCTTAATAACTTCATCTATATGATCTAAGGCCTTTTTTAGACCTTCTAATATGTGTGCCCTATGTTCTGCTTTTTTTAAATCATATCTTGTTCTTCTTAAAACAATTTCTCTTCTAAAAGAGACAAATAGCTCTATATACTCTTTTAAATTAATGAGTTTAGGTCTATTATTTACAACACATAGAAAATTAATACCAAATGATGTATCAAGTGGAGTGTATTTATAAAGTCTATTTACTACTATATCACTTAATGCACCTTTTTTTAATTCAATGACAATTCTAATACCTTTTCTATCAGATTCATCTCTTAAATCAGATATTCCTTCAATCTTACTTTCATTAATTAATTCAGCAATTTTTTTCAATAAATTAGATTTATTTAAACCATAAGGTATTTCTGTAATTACAATAGATTCATTTTCTTTTTTATTGGATTCTACATGTATCTTACTTCTTATTTTTATTGTACCTTTACCTATTAAATATGCATTTTTTAGACCCTTTGTTCCATATACATATGCACCTGTTGGAAAATCTGGACCTTTTATAAATTTCATAAGTTCTGATATAGATATATCTGGATTATCAATATATGATAAAATACCATCTATCACTTCACCTAGATTATGAGGTGGAATATTAGTGGCCATTCCCACAGCAATACCAGATGCACCGTTTACAATTAAATTTGGTATTTTAGTTGGTAAAACTTCAGGTTCTTTTAAGGAATTATCATAATTAGGTCTAAAATCTACAGTATCCTTTTCTATATCAGCTATAAATTCATGTGCTATTTTGGACATTCTACATTCAGTATACCTCATTGCTGCTGGAGCGTCACCGTCAATTGAGCCGAAATTTCCCTGGCCATCTATTAAGGGATCCCTCATATTAAAAGGTTGAGCCATACGAACTAGGGCATCATATACTGCTGCATCGCCATGGGGATGATATTTACCAATTACATCACCCACTATCCTTGCTGATTTTTTATATGGCTTATTGTAAAAATTGCCCAATTCATACATGGCATATAAAATTCTTCTATGAACAGGCTTAAGTCCGTCTCTTACATCTGGAATTGCCCTTCCTATTATAACACTTAAGGAATATTCCAAATATGATTTCTTAATTTCCTCTTCTATAGATATTGTTTTAGTCACCTAACTTCTCCTATTACATGTTTTTATATATCGAGATTTTCTACTAATAATGCATTTTTTTCTATAAATTCCCTTCTTGGTTCAACCTTGTCACCCATTAACTTATTGAATAATTCATTTGCCTCTTCCGCCTCATTTATTGTAACCTGTAAAAGTTGTCTTTTTTTTGTATTCATAGTTGTTTCCCAAAGTTGTTCAGGATTCATCTCACCTAAACCTTTGTAGCGTTGTATTGTATAATTTTGATGGGCAATATCTATAATTTTATCCACTAAATCAAATAATAAAACATTGTCTATTTCAATTGAATCTTTATATTTAATTCTAAATTTACAAGATGGACTATATTTTTTTATCTCTTGTACTAAATTATAACTATTTCTATACAACTTTGAATTAAAATATTCCAACCCTAATATAAATTCATGTTTGTTTTTATCAATAAATTTAATAAAAAATCGTTTATAGTCATCATCCTTTGTAAAAATTTCTACCTCATAATCAAACTGTTTAATATATTGTGAAAATTTTAGAAATTCTTCAGAATCCTTAAGAGTATCATAATTATCATGATATTTTTTTATAAAAACATGATGTAAATCTTCATCATATAATAATATATTTAATAAGATATTACTAGATATCCCCAATGATGTAGAATCTTTTATTTTGTTTTCTAATTCAGTTATTTTATTAATAATAAATTTGACTTCATCTTTCATTAATTTTCTTTCATCAACAAAAACCTCTATTTCCTCACTCATGGATTCAATAAAAAATTCTAAGAGTTCTTTGTCATTATTGATAAATTTTTCAAATTTACCTTTATGGACCCTATATAGAGGCGGCTGGGCTATATATAAATGTCCCCTTTCTATTAATTCTCTGTAATTTCTATAAAAAAATGTGAGTAATAAGGTCCTGATATGAGCGCCATCTACATCTGCATCAGTCATAATTATTATTTTATGATATCTCAGTTTTGATAAATCTAAATCATCTTCACCAATACCTACTCCAAGTGCGGCGATTAGACTTTGAATTTCTTTATTTTTTAGCATTTTTTCAAAATTGGTCTTTTCAACATTTAAGATTTTACCCCTTAAAGGCAAAATTGCTTGAAACTTCGGATCTCTCCCTTGCTTAGCTGAGCCTCCAGCAGAATCCCCCTCTACAATAAATAGTTCACTTTCTTCTGGATTTTTACTTTGACAATCAGTCAATTTTCCAGGAAGAAATGTATCAGTAAGTAGACTTTTTCTTTTGACTAGCTCCCTAGCACGCCTTGCTGCTTCTCTGGCCTTCGCTGTTTCAACCACCTTTTCTATTATATTCAATACATCTTTTGGATTTTCCTGGAAATAATTCATCAAAGTCTCATTTACCACACTTTGAACATAGCCTGCTATTTCACTATTTCCCAATTTTGTCTTTGTCTGACCTTCAAATTGTGGATTTGGAAGTTTTACACTTATAACAGCTGTTAAGCCTTCTAATATATCTTCACCTTGGATTCTTTCTTTTAATTTAATTCTTTTAGGTAGATCAGAATTTTTTAAATAGTTATTTATAGATTTTGTAACTGCAGCCTTAAACCCACTTAAATGGGTCCCTCCATCTTTGGTTCTAATATTGTTTGCAAAACTATATAGTGTTGTCTTATATGAGTCAGTATATTGCATTGCGAATTCAACAATAACATCATTTATTTCTTTTTTATTATAAATTATGGAATGAATATGATTATAAGTCTTATTTAGTTTTTTGACAAAGGAATAAATTCCTCCATCAAATTTAAATACCTCTTTTTTTGATACTCTTTCATCAATAAATATAATCTCTAATCCACTATTTAAATATGCAATTTCTTCAAATCTTTTACTCAAAGTTTCATGATTTACATTTATATTTTTAAAAATTTCCTCATCAGGTCTAAAATGTATTGTAGTTCCAGTCTCGTTTGTATCTCCTTTGATAATCAATTCAGTTACTGGGACACCTCTTGAATATTTTTGATAATACTTTTTTCCATCCCTTTTTATCGTTACTTCTAAATATTCAGAAAGGGCATTTACAACAGATACACCAACTCCATGTAGCCCACCTGCAACTTTATATGTTCGATTATCAAACTTACCACCTGCATGCAATACAGTTAAAACAACTTCTACTGCAGGTCTTTTTTCTTTAGGATGAATATCAACAGGTATACCTCTTCCATTATCCTTTACTGTTATACTATTATCTACATGAATTGTTATTTCAATTTTAGAACAATATCCTGCCATGGCTTCATCAATACTATTGTCCACCACCTCATAAATAAGATGGTGAACACCATCCAAATCTGTACTTCCAATATACATGGCAGGTCTTTTTCTGACTGCACTTAATCCTTCTAAAACAGTAATACTTTCAGCAGTATAATTAGATTCTTGTTTTTTATTCATCGCTATCTATCACCTCGTCCTCATAATATTTTTCTTCTTTTAATCTTACTGGCATAGTGACTACAATATAACCATTATCAGATTCATCAAGCCCTGTTATTTTACAGGGACCATCAGATGTAGTAAATTCAATTTTTATATTTTCAGAATGAAAATGTTCTATAATTTGTTTTGTTCTTTTAATTAAAAAGAAGACTGAATCTATTTGACCAGAATAATTGACTAAAATCTCTTCTGTAGCTTCTCCTTTATTATGTCCTTCTGAATGTATTAATAATTTATCATTGTTAAAAATAAAAGTAACTAATTCATCTATATCTGATGCAAAGACTGATATCCTTTCTAGTACATCAATTAATTCTTTTCTATTTACTATCAATGTTGAAAGATTGGTATTATTAAATGCCTCTAAATAGATATTATAATCTTCATCGTTTTTTATAATAACAGGAAAGCTTATTTTCTCATTATTGACTTCATCTTTGATGAAAATTCTATTTTCATGAATAGTCAAATATATTTCATTATTTTCTAGCCATTTTCTCAGTTCATTTAAAAACATCTTGTCAATTAAGTATAGATTATCATCTAAATGTTGATATAACTCATTATGTTCAAATGTCAACATTGCAAAGCTATGTAAAATAACTCCATAAGCAACTATATGGTTAGGTTTGTGAGATTTACACAGATTTAAATATTTATTATCATCACTAACATCATCTGGTATAAAATAGTAGAGTCTATTAATTACTTCTTTAAAATTGTCACCATACCATTTTACATAATCTTTATTTGGAAACTCAACAAATTCTCTAAACCAAGAAGATTCATATGTAATTATTTTATATTTTTTTGATCCTTGTATCAAATTTATATACTCTCCATCCTCTGCCAAAGAAATGGTAATTTCACCAGGAGGTAATTTTTTTATGAGTTCATAAAAGGAACGTCCATTTATACCCACAATTCCTTCTTCCTGAGCTTTGACTTCATATTCTGCTATAAATTCTATTTTTGAGTCTGTAGCTAATATTTGCAATCTTTCCTCATTCCATTTTAACCAGACTGTCTTTAAAAAGGTAGTTCCTGATTTTTGAGATGAAATACTTGCTGCTTTTTGTAATCCTTTGATTATTTGTTCCTTATTAAATATTAAATGCATTTTTTTTACTCCTTTTTATTTATTTTAAACATTGTTTTTATGTAAAAAAGTATTATAACTCATTTAAATTTTTTACAAAAATATGTAGAAAACAATGAACATATTAAATATATTTATAACTTAACTCAATCGGCTTTGTTCAAAGATTCTATAAGTTACATTTTTTATACAATTCATTTACTATTTTATTAACATTTTCATCTTCTTTCTTTAATTTATTAATTTTTTTTATTGAGTATAGTATGGTGCTGTGATTTCTATTAAATATCTTTTCTAAATTTTTAGTTGATAATTTAAATATGTCCCTACAAAGATATATAGCTATATGTCTTGCAAGTGATATATGTTTTTTATTATTCTTTGATAATAAATCTTTTTCTGTGATATTGAGTTGCTTACTTACTAATTTTATTATATTTTGAGGAGTTTTATTTTGTATTTTTTTTAATATTTTATCTCTTTTTGTCGTTCCTATAGTCAAAATATTATTTAATTCTTTTTTTATTGAGCCAATATCTTTATGTTTTAAAGCCAGATCAAATATTTGATTTTCATTAATTAACATATTGTTTTTATTTGTATAATGCCTAATAAATTCAATCCGTGTATTGAAATCTGGCAATCTTAGATTAAAAATAATTCCACTCATGAGTAAAGAAAAAAGCTCCTTAGATTTTACTATATTTTCTAATCTATTTTTTGTACTAAAGAAAATTTTTACATTTCTATTTAAAAAATATTTTATAGTTTTTAAAAGGATATTTTCTTTATCATTATTTATATTATAATATTCTAAATGATCTACTATGAAAATTTTTATTTTCTTTAAGTCTTCAAAGCTATATTTTCTAAACAAAAAATTTATATTTTTAAAATCTAAAAACAAGATTTTATCTTTATTTAAATGTGTTATATAAAAATTGCCAATTGCATGTAATATATGAGTTTTTCCAGCATTTTTTTCTCCGTATATTATTACAGGATTATATTTATTTTTTTTTCTTATAACTTCTTTAATTAGTTTAATTGTAGATTCTGTTTCATTTGAATAAAAATAATTATCAAATGTAAAGTTTTGATTAAAAGGAAAATTTAAATTTTCGCCATATAAAAAATGATCTCTGTTTGTTTTTAGAATAATATCTTGTATATTATATCTTTCTTTTAAATTTTTTCTAAGCTTTTTAATATAATTTTGATTCAAAAAATCTTGGAAATACTCATGAGGACATATTATAATTAATTGTCTTTTTTTTGCGTTATATCTCCATAAAATTTTATCAATAATAGATTTAAAAAATTTTTTTAAAAATAAATCAAGTTCCTCTTTGTGTTTCATGATAAAATAATATCTTTTAATTTTGGAAGGACTATATCTGCAGATTCATTAAATTTTACATCTGATACATCATAATAGTATGAAGGACCTAGATTTATTTCTATCATTTTTCCGCCATTTCTTTTTACTATTCTAGGGATCGTATTAGCTGGAGAAACTTCACCAGAGGTACCTATAACTACAATCAAATCGCATTTATTTAAAAGGTCATTGGTACCTATTATAGCTTTCTGTGGTATTGGTTCACCAAAAAATACCACATCTGGCCTTATTACCCCTCCACATTTGCAATACGGTGGTATTTTATTGGAAATTATTTTTTTAACTTCATCTTTGGTATAAGTTACTCTACATTTATTACAATAATATTTTTGAAAATTACCATGGTATTCCACTACATTCTTGGATCCTGCTCTTTGATGTAAGTTATCAATATTTTGGGTAATAATACCCATTAACTTTCCAGCTTTCTCCAATTCTGCCAGTGCATAATGTGCAGGATTAGGTTTAGCTTTTTCTAAAAGATCAGAAGTTTCCAATATAAAATCCCATACTTTTTTTGGATTTTTTTCTATTGCTGAAGCTGTGGCCACCTCCATGGGATCATATTTTGTCCATACTCCTCCTGGACTTCTGAAATCAGGAATTCCACTGGGAACAGAAATACCTGCACCTGTGAAAGCTATGGGGAATTTTGCCTCTTTCCACATTTTTGCACCTGTGAAATATTTGTCATCCATAAATCCCCTCCTTTGAGTCTCAGTTGCTCATTGATTTTTTTAAAAAAAATATATATAACGCTACTAATTTGTAATAATAACATTTTTAAATATTAATTTCAAGATTTTATCTATTTGAAATTAATAATTTTTTATCAATTTTTTGGGTAGAGTTATGTTAAAAACCCCGCAAAAAATATATTGTATTCAAAACAAAGGAGGATATACAATTTTATCTCTTAAAGGACATTGGGTAGTCTCTAATTTAGATAACATAAAAGATATGATTAAAAAATTAAATTTAAAAGAAGAAAAATTGATTATAGATTGTTCCAATATACAAAAGATGGATATATCAGGTGCTTATTTAATAAAAAAAATTATTAATAATTTTAAAAAAAAGAAAATCAATGTATCTATTGAGGGCATAAAACAAGACTATAAAGCTTTATTGGATATAGTAGAGGTTGATCTTGAATTAAAATTTCCCAAAAGAAATAAATTAGATTTTTTACAAAATATAGGAAAGTATTTTGTAGATATTATATTTGAAATTATTTGCTTTTTATCGTATTTAGGAGAAATCATAAATGTTATATTTATTACTATTTTAAATCCTAAAAAGATTAGAATTAAAGAAATATTGTATGAAATTGAATATACAGGAGTATATGCCACTTTAATAGTTGCACTGGTTGGAATGTTAGTGGGAATTGTTTTAGCTTATCAAGGTGCTACTCAGCTTAGTCGATTTGGAGCTAGTATTTTTATTGTAGATTTAATAAGCTTATCTATTACAAGAGAAATGGCACCATTATTAACAGCAATTATGGTAGCTGGTAGATCAGGATCATCTTATACAGCAAGTATTGGTTCAATGGTCCTAAATCAGGAAATAGATTCATTAAAGATAATTGGAATACATCCTTTAGAATTATTGGTTATTCCAAAATTAATCGCTATGATGATAGTTCTGCCATTATTGATTTTTATATGTGATGTAGTAGGAATAGCAAGTGGTATATATCTATCTAATATCATTCTAAATCTGGATATGACTACTCTAATTGTGAGGTTAAAAACTACACTGCCTTTAACTTCTTTTTTTATAGGAATTTTAAAAGGTCCTATATTTGCTATGCCAATTGTTTTGATATCTTGCTTTAGAGGATTTTGTGTAAAAAAAGATTCAGAGGAGTTAGGTATAAATACTACAAAAAGTGTAGTTTCAACGATTTTTACAGTGATAATTATTGATGCTGTATTGTCTATAGTTTTTCAGAAATTGGGTGTATAGAATTGATAATACAAGTAGAAAATTTAAACACTATTTTGAATAATAGAGTAATACACAAAAATTTAAATTTTCATGTTAATGAAGGAGAAATTTACGCCATTGTGGGTGGAAGTGGATCTGGAAAAACTGTATTACTAAGGGAATTACTTTCATTAATAAGACCAGCATCTGGTTCCATAAAGATTTTGGGATTTGATATCACCAAAATAAATGATAGTGAAATATCCAAAAATATATTATCTAATATTGGAGTGTTGTTTCAAGCTGGTGGACTTATTTCTTCTTTGACTGTTCTGCAAAATGTAGAATTGCCACTAAGGGAAAAGACGAAATTACCAAGAGATATAATTAGAGAGCTTAGTGTTTTTAAATTACATCTTGCTAATTATCCAACGGAGTCTATAAATTTATATCCAAGTGAACTCAGTGGTGGAATGATTAAGAGAGCAGCGCTTGCAAGGGCAATGATTTTAGATCCCAAGATATTATTTTTAGATGAACCCACCTCTGGTTTGGACCCTGTTTCTACAGCAAAATTTAATGCAACAATAAAGAAAATAAGGGATTTGATGGGAATTACAGTTGTTATGATTACACATGATTTATCTACAATAAATTCAATTGTAGATAGAATGTTGGTGATTTTACAGGGTGAAAAACTTGGAGAAGGGAGTGTAGAGACAATAAAAAAAATAGCTCATCCATGGATAAGGGAATATTTTCAAAGGAGTTAATTTAGTGGAGCGCAACATAAATTATACTTTAGTTGGTTTATTTGTTATATTGACAACAATTTTATTATTATTTTTTGTTGTCTGGCTTGGTAGTAATAAATATAAAAAGGATGTGAAATATTTTGTGATAAAATTTCGTGAATCGGTTTCAGGTCTAAATATTGGCTCAGATGTTAAATATAAGGGTGTAAAAATTGGCTCAGTTGATAATTTATATATATGTAAAAAAGATCCGAGTATTATAACTGTAATAGTCAAAATACAAAAGGATGTTCCTATTAAAGAAGATGCAATGGCATCACTTTCATATAAAGGTATCACAGGACTTGCATATATAGAAATTAAAGGAGGATCAAAAAACGCAAGGGAGTTGCCTGCAAAAACAGTGCCTCCCTATCCTGAGATAAAGACTAAGCCATCAATTATAGCAAGGTTAGATACCACTCTTACTATTTTAAGTAATAAAGCTGAAATGTTAGTTGAAAATCTAAATTATTTATTATCAAAAAGAAATGTAAATAAGCTTATGGAGACTATTAAAAATACAAACTTGGTCATAAAAAATATAGCAGATCACAATAATCAAATTTCAGATATAATAAAAAATCTTGAACTTACATCTAAAAAACTACCAGATTCTTTAGATAATATAAACAAGAATTTAAATACTATTTCATTGAAAATAAAACTTCTGCTTGAAAAAATTAACAAAGATGAACAAAATATAGTAAATATCTTAAGTAACAGTACCAATAAGGTAACAAACAGTACAATACTAACTATGGAACAATTCCAAAAAACCTTAAAAGATATTAGTAACACATCTAAGGAATTAAGATATTTGATTGAGACAATACAAGACAGGCCATCAAAAATCATTTATGAGGATATGTTTGTAAAACCTGGTCCAGGAGAATAAGATGAAAAATTTAGTTTTTATATGTTGTATAATAACTTTTGTGGGTGCTTGTATACCATTTAAGAACAAAGATTATTCATATTTTTATTTATCTGCAAGAGATTCAAATTGTACTAATAAAGACAAAATTACTATTTTTATTAAAGAAGTAGTTGTATTAAGACCTTATAATAGAAAAGAAATTTTTTATTCAATTAGACCTTATGAAATAAAAAATTATATTTATAATAAATGGGCTGCCCCATTACCCGACTTGATTTATAATACATTTCTCAGCTATAATGGTTGTGTTACATATTCTCATAACTATAAAAATGCCAAATATTTATTAAAATTAAAAGTGAGGCGATTTTTACACAAGATTGATAGCAAAGACAAATCCCATGTTGAAGTTAGTATAGACTTTTATTTAACAGACACATCATCTAGCAATTTGATTTTGAAAAAATCATATAATATGTCTGAACCTTGCACTGAAAATACTCCATTTGGAGCTGTAAAAGCTTTTAATAATGTTATATCTAATATATTAATTGACTTTGAACAAAAAATTATATCCTCATTAAATAGACATCAATCATAATTTTTTTATTAAGTCAATAATTTCTTTTATCTTGTAATTACTTAAAACAAATTGCTCTTTTACTTCATTTGACTCTCCTATATATTTTTCCTCTTTATCTTCCTTTTTAGAAAAAATTTCTAAGCTATGAGTTTTTATGTCATCCTCTAATTCAATTGTGTATAATTTTTTATAATCTTGTAGGTCCATCTTGTCTTTTAAATAAGATTCACATTCCAGATTATTTAGATTATCAAGCAAGGAATCTATTGTTTTTTTATTTTTACTTTCCTTTTTATTAACAATCCACCTTCTGTCTTGTCTTTTTATTTCTATATCTTTATGGTCTGTTATTTTTATCCATTTTACATTGTCTTTATTAAACGAGAATATTATTTTATTTCTTAGTTCATCTATATTTGTATCAAATGTCAGTCTAAGGTTTCCTTCAGCTAAGTAAATATTTGGATTATTCTTTAATTTTACATACGTACTACTATAATTTGGATCTAGCTTTCCAATTATCAAACTAAAAGATTTTCCATTTTTGAGATTTATTAAAACAACTATTCCATTTTCATTATCTAATGAATATCTTGCATAATCTTTGTTTGTGGATATAAGTGATGTAATTTTTAAGTTTTTAAGATCATTTAATATAAAATTTATCTTTTTCTTATCAACTTTATAATTAAATCTGTCTATTATCCATTTATTATCTATTTTTTTTAATATAATTTCAGACGCTGATCCATTTTTAATTGAGATTTTATCTATCAAGTCATCACTTATATTTGGAATTTTAGGCAATACATAGTTAATTCTATTGTTTTTTTTAAATATTAGTATTCCAGTAAGAACAATTATTATTAAAACTAATACAATATATTCAGTATATTTTTTCATCACTGCCTCCTTTTTCATGAGAACATCCTTTGAATTTTCATTTTTTTAGATTTTCTATAGGCAGTTATAATAAATCCTGTGATTATGGTTAATATAGGTAATCCTATTATATTAAATAATTTGATAAACATCTTGGTATTTTCATCTACTTCATAGAGTGGATTAAATTCTTCTATTTTTGATCTCAGTAGTGCTCTATCAATTTTATCATTCATTACATCTATTATATTCATCACAAATATAGAATTAGGACTATCTCCCTGTTCGTCAATTACTGCATCAGTTATAATATCGGATGTACCGATAACAAATATTTTCCCGTATCCCGAATCTAGTTTTGATTGTTTTGCTTCTAATTCCTTAAGTGTTTTTTTGTTGTTACTTTTATTTGAGGTATCTTGTGTTTTTGTTTTTTCTTTTTTAACAGGTATTTTTTTGTCTTTAAAATAGCTTTTAAATTTGCCTTCTATTACATATGCTAGGGGATATTTTTTCAGCCTACTATTAGATGGTGGTCTTATAAAAAGGGGGTTTAAATTAACTGGATTTTTTTCTATCCAAGATTCTTTTGAGCTTGTAAAAAGTAGAGTATATTTAATATCTGTATTATTTTTGTCTTGTTTTAAAATTTCTAAAGGGGAGTTTTTGAGCATTACCAGGCCCTTTATATTTTGCATATATTTTACAGAGTTATTGATATTTTTTTGTTTAATTATAGGAGCATAATATATAGAAACTTCACCTCCACCTTGTTGTTTATCCATTCTTTGTTTAAAACAATTTTTATCCATAACTATTCCATCTATTATATCAATGCCATAAGATTTGAGTAATTTTTCTAAATTTGTCTTATTTTTTGTAAGCATTTGAGGATTATTAGGTAGTTCAGTGTATTTATCCAAGAAAATAATTAAATTAGTTCCATGCATTAAGGCCTGGTCAATTTCATAAAGTTCATAATCACTAAATTTTTCTTTTGGTCCCGCTATAATAAGAGATTTTAATGTAGTTGGAATGCCTTTATCTAAAGAAATCTCTTTTATTTCATATCCTTCATTTAAAAGTACTCTAAAGTTGTTTGCACCTTGGGACCTAGAAAATGGACTTGAATATAAGGATACAGTTTTATGGTCTGTCAAATATCCTATTGTTTGATTTAGATGTAACAGGGATTGGATGCCAGTTTCTATTAAATCCTTTAAGTCCTCAATAGATGTGAGTAAATATTGGGTGCCTATAATTGGAATATTAACTACCCTTAATACAACAACAGGAATCTCTTCATTACCATATCTTAATATAAGTCCAATGCCACCAGCACCTGCTTGAAGATTTAATTTTTTATTTTCTGGCCACTTTAATATCTGGATGCCTTGGTTTGATAATTTTTCAATATTGTCTGCATTTATTTTTAAGTCTATTAAATTTAATTTTAATTTATTATAATACTTTTTGTTCAATTTATCTATGAGTTGTTTTATTTTTATATCAATGGTATTTAGATCATTTAACCCAATGTATGGAGCTATTTTCTTGAGATCTTGTGAAAAATAAAAATCTATATTAATGAATCCTTTTAATCCTAATAAATAACTAACCTTGGTAATCAATTTTTCTATAGATGTTGTTAATAAATATTCAAGTCTATTTGTGGTAGTTATAACTGGTATCTTTTCAATTGCATCTCCATGTATTAAAACCAGTCCCATATATACACTTTTATATTTTAATTCATCTTTTTGAATAACTTGAACTTGAATAGGCCTGATTCCATATTCACTTGCCATTTTTTTTACACTACTTTCATCTGCATTCAAAAATTCATAATTAAAAAAATTATTTGAATATTCACTATATTCTTGAAGTATATCCTTTAAATATCTTTTGATTGTATTGTATGGTGGAGGTAAATCTTTGCTAAAAAAACATTTTATTGTTAATGGTTCCCTTAATTGAGATACTACTTCTATGCTTTTAGGAGATAGAGAATACATTTTTGTCTTGGTAAGATCTATTTTAAAAAAATTATCTAATGCTACAAGATTAGCAAGTATAATGACAATTAAATAAAGCACAAATTTTATGTATTTTTCTCTCATGTTACATCTCCTGAAATATCTATTGTCTAGAAGCTAGAGATAAAAATGTGAGGTATATAAATAGAAATGTTAAAGAAAAGAAATATATAATATCTCTTGAATCTATAACTCCTTTTGCAAAATTTTGAAAGTGATAACTAGATGAGAGATAATTAAAGATTGTAATCAATTTTTCTGGGAGAAAAAAAAGCATTCTATTGATTAATGTAAAAAAAAGACAGATTATTGTTGCAATAATGAATGAGTTTATCTGACTTTTTGTAAGTGAAGAAGCAAATAGTCCAATTGCTGAAAAGGCTGCACCTAGAAAAATAGCACCAATATAGCCACCAACCACAGGTCCTAAATCCAGATCTCCAAGAAATGATACAAAAATTGGATAAGACAGGGTTGGCATCAATAATAAAATAATAAATAGAAGCTGGGCGAGAAATTTTCCTAAAATTATATGGATATGCCTTATGGGAAAAGTGATTAAGATTTCATATGATCCTAGATTGAATTCTTCAGCAAATACCTTCATTGTGATTGCTGGAATGATAAATGAAAATACAAATGGCAGAAGGTCAAAAAAATCTCTCAAAGATGCCTGATTGATGAGAAAAAATGTAGAAAAGAAAAACCAGCCACTAATCAAGAGAAAGATAGAGATAATAATATAAGCCATGGGGGAGAAGAAATAATCTTTCCATTCTTTAATACATATGCTCATAATCTTATGCATGATCAATTCTCCTGTGTGATTTCCTTAAATATCTCTTCCAGTGATGTTTTCTTTTTTGAAAATTCAATTAATATCCATTCTGTATTTTTTATATTTTCATATATCTTTTCTCTAACATCTTTGTTTAAATAGAGATCTACATACAACTCTTGCCCTTTATTTGATGAAACCAATTCTATTTTTTCTATTTCTTCAATATTTGATAGTCTTAATTTTAATTCGTCAAAGTTAGCGTTTTTAAGCCCAACACTTATCAAAATTTTTCCTTTATAGAGACTTGTTAGTCTTTCAGTGGAATCATCTGCAACTATTTTGCCTTTATTAATAATGATTATCCTATCGCATGTGGCTTCCACTTCGCTTAATATGTGACTAGAGAGTATAACTGTCTTGTGTTTACCAATCTCCTTTATTAGATCCCTTATTTCCAAAATTTGGTTTGGATCTAGACCAGAGGTTGGCTCATCTAAAATTAATATTTCTGGATTGTGCAAAAGAACACTTGCAATACCTACCCTTTGGGTAAGTCCCTTGGATAACTCACCTATTTCCTTTCCCATAATATGGTTTATTTGACATTGTTTCCCTAATTCTTTGATCCTGCTATTTAGTCTAGCTTTTTCAAATCCCCTAATGTTTCCAACATACTCCAGATATTCATAAACTAACATATTTTTATACAATGGTACTGATTCAGGTAAATATCCAATTAGCTCTTTAATTTGAGGAGCTTGTTCAGGATATCTAAAATTATTAATTTTGATGGTGCCTGAAGTAGGTGTTAAATAGCCTGTTAAGAGTCTTAAAGTTGTGGTCTTTCCTGCTCCATTTGGGCCAAGTAGTCCTACAATCTCTCCAGATGATATTTTAAAAGATATCTTATCTATTGCCAAAAAATTTCCATAATATTTAGTTAACTCTTTTACATCAATTATAGTCTTCATAATTTGACTATTTTCCATTTTGTCCAACATAGCTGTCTATCTTTGTTTTAATTAATTTTGATGCTTCCAAATCTCCTAACAATCCTACTCTTATTTTGACCACTACATAATTGCCAACGTTTTTTATTTTTATTTTTACTTTTGATCCATTTAGTCTTAAACCTTCTACTGTTGCCTCAATTGGATCTTTATATTGTTTTTCTATTGTAATGTTTAAATTTTTTAAAGCTAATTTACATGCATTGAATACATTATTATATGATGTATAGTATCTAGTTTCAAGGTGACCATTATAATATTTATATCCAGCAACTCCAATACCAGCCCCAGCACCAAGCCATAATACAGCACATCCATTTAATATCACTACACTCATAATAAGTATTAAAATATTTTTTTTCATAGATTACTCCATATGATACTATCTTTGATAGCCAGGTATTTCATATGTTGTGCAACTGTTTGATGGTCCACATTGTCTAGTAGTGGTCTTAATAGAATTACTATTTCCATCACTCATTATATAAGATGTTTTACTAATGACCCTCTGTAGATTTTTACTGTTACATTTTTCACATTTGATCTCAATTTTTTGAGATGAAGATGTTACTATAATTTCTTGTAAATGATCACAGTCTAAACATTTAAACTCATAAATTGGCATACTTACCTCCTCGTTTAAAAAATAAATAATTGTGGTTCTAAGTTACATTAGAGATAGGATATTTTTAATCTATTTCACAATTTTAAATTCATCTCTTCTATTTTTTGCCCATGCCTCTTCATTATGTCTAGGATCAAGAGGTTTTTCTTCTCCATAACTCACAATGCTTAAACGGTCAGCTTCAACTCCTAAGAGAATAAGGTAATCATAGGCAGCTTTTGCACGTCTTTCCCCAAGTGCAAGGTTGTATTCATCAGTACCCCTTTCGTCACAATGTCCTTCAATCACCATTTTTATCTCTGGATATTTGAGTAAAATCTCAGCCTTTTTCTTGAGTATCTCTTTTGCTTCCTCGCTAAGTTCATAGGAATCAAACGCAAAATGTATTCTTTTTGTCAGGATCTCCTCATCTTTAGGTGGTAGTGTCACACTTTTTTGTTGTTCAATTTCTTCTTCTTTTTCAATTTTCTCCTTCCCTGTCTCTATAGCGTATTCTCCTACTTCAACATTTGTTAATTGTTGGGCCTTTTGTTTATCTATTTTTTTTGTCAAATCTTCTTGTGTTAAGACAGTAGTTTGTTTTTCTTCTGTATGTGGTATAGAAGTTACCACCTTCTTTTTGGCGCAACCAACAAATAATACACAAAGGGCTGTAACAAATACTAAATTCAAAAAGGTTGTTTTTGACATTGTTCCCTCCTTTTATTGTTCAATTTTTTTACTCCATGCAATTGAGCCCACCTCTTCTTCTCCAGTATCTACTAAAACAGGAGAAGTGCCGTCTTTAGTAGTTATATAAATTTTATATTTGCCCCTTCTGTTTGAAAGAAAGGCTATAAAATAGTCATCAGGTCCCCAACATGGATGTTCGTCATTACCTGGTCCAGTTGTAATAATTTTCTCTTCTAATGTGTCAAGATCACATAATACAATCCTGTGGCCCTTTTCTGTTAATGTGGAGTAGATCACATACTTTCCATTTCCACTTATATCAGGATTAGTATTGTAATTTCCAATATAGCTTATCCTTTTGGTAATCTTTTTATCAAAGTCATACAAAAAAATATTGGGATTTGCATATCTACTTGACACATAAACCATCTTTTTTCCACTATTGTCAAAATCTGGGGATATATCAATTGCCCAACTGTGAATTAATTTATCTTTGATTTTAAAGTTATTGTCAAGCAGATAGATATCAAGGTTTCCATTTACGTCAGAACTAAGCACTATATTTCCATTTGGATCAAATGTTGGAGAAATAATGGTATTTCCAGGTACAAGTATTTCCCTCAGTCTTCCATCTCTACACCAAAGTAATAATTTATGTTTCATGTTGGATATATATGTAAAAATAATGAAATTACCATCATAGGACCAAGAAGGAGACATGATAATTCCTTTTAAATCAGTTATCTTAGTTTGCATATATCCTTGAGGAGTTGATATATATATATTTTTACTGCCGTCTTTTTCTCTTTTTACAAATGCAATTTTAGATGTAAAAAAACCATCTTTGCCAGTGAGTCTTTTCATAAGTAATCCACAAAATTTATTAGCTGCTTCATAGACTTGATTGATATTATTTAAGATATAGCCCCGTCCCACTATCATCGAAGGAGTATAAACATCAAATGCCCTTATCTCGATCCTTATATTTCCATTTTCCAGTAAATGCCAACCGATAGTAATAAGTAGATCTACTTTGCTTATTACAAATTTTCTAAAGTCAATATCTTTTATTGTAACACCTTTAAATTGATTTCCTCCTATTACGTCATTTATTGGTATATATTTTAGAAAGGGAAGAAAATGTATATTGTTTCTTATAACATAAAAAAAGTGTCTTATAAGCTGTTGTGTGTTATTTGTTGATTGGTAATTTTTCCCTAAAAAAATAGGAGGGATTATACATATATTCAATGCTTTTTGGCCAGGCTCTTCTATATGTAGATACAAGGTTTTTATTTCACTAAAGGAATTTTTTGACGAAAAAATGATAAAAATAAATATTAGTGTGCAAAAGAGTCTTCTTATCATATAACTATTCCTTATTTCCAAGTGTAATTATAAATCTTAGTTTTTCCTTTGTAGGTGGTGGTTCTAGACTGCCTGTTTCATCTATAGCCTTCAGTGCCATGTTGTCAAAAAATTTATCACCAGATGAGTGAACAATCTTTTTATTTGTTATTACTCCATCTTTGTCTATAAGCACCTCTATCTTAACAGATAGGTTAGGATTGATTGAAAGATATCTAAAATTTTGTTGAATCATAGCCTCAACAATTTTTTTGTAATTCTCAAGGCTATCTTCTTTGGACATTTCAAAATCAAATGTATCTTCTTTGGAAACATTTTTACTTATTTCTAAAATCTCCTTTGACACTATCTCCTTTTGTTTTTCTTCTTGCTTGGCAATCTTGAATATCTCAGACAAAGCACTTTTTATCTCTTTTTCTCTTTCTTTTTTTAGATCAACTTTTTTATTTTTGGCTATGTTTCTCTTTTTTTCAGCAATTTTTATTGGTTCTTTTTTTTTCGGTTTAAGAGGTGTTATTGGCTCTCTTTTTTTTATCTTTTGAATTTTTTTAGGTGTTATCTTATGAGCCTTTTTACTTTTAATAGGTTTGTTAGAAGGGCCTTTTTTTATATGCTTTTTAAGAGTAACAATCTTCACCTTATATTGAACTTTTTGATCTAAATTGATCTTTGGAGTTATTTTTTGACTTGTAATTAAGCAAATAATTGCTAGATGTAAACATATTGAACATAGTAGGCTTAAAATTCGCATTTATATTACTTATTTTCTTCTTTTTCCGCAATAATTCCAAGTTGTTCAATGCCAATACTTTTAATATCTCCCATTATTTTTACTATAAAACCGTATGGTATGCTTTTATCTGCCTTTAAAAATATTATCTGATCTTTGTTGGACACCATTTTTTTTAAGTAATTTACAAAGTTCTTTTTATCTACTTTATATTTATCAATATAAATATTTTTATCTTTATCAATTGAGATAATTATCTTGTCTTGATCTTTTGATAGAGTGCGAACGGTTTTTGTTTCAGGTACTTCAATCTTTAATCCCTGGGTGAGCATTGGAGCAGTGACCATAAAAATCACTAATAAAACTAACATCACATCCACAAAAGGCGTAACATTAATTTCTGAGATTAATTTTTTGTTTTTAATTGAATAGTTCATATTTTATTCGTCAGTTTGTGACTTCTAAATAAATATACTAATCTCTCTTTTAACCATTGTGGTAAATATTGCTTTATAGGAATATAAATAGAGTTCTATATTTTCTAGAGATCTAACAAATGCATTATATGCAATGGAAGCAGGGACTGCAACTGCTAGTCCAAAAGCTGTTGCTATCAATGATTCTGCTATTCCAGGTGCAACAGTGGCAAGGCCTGCTGTTTTTTGAATCCCTATGTTATGAAATGAATGCATAATCCCCCAAACTGTTCCAAAAAGACCAATAAAAGGAGCTGAGTTTGTACATGTAGCTAGAAAAGAAAGGGCATAGGAAAGTTCATTTAATTTTTCTGATATATTGTTATTTATGATTGTTTCCATAGCTTCTGAAGCTATTTTTTCTTTTTTTGGATAGGACAATTTTTTTATTTTTTTTAACTCTTCTAATACATTAAATGACATAGAATAGATAAATGAATTATTTTTAGTTGAAAGTATCCTTAAAGCAGAGGAAAGGTTTGCTGAATTTTTTAGAAGTTGGACATCATTTTTGATTTGACCTTTGAATTTTAAAAATAAAATCGTTTTATAAATTATAATTGTCCAACTTATAACTGACATAAAAAGCAATATACATAATACTATTTTTACAACTATTGTTGCTTTTAATACAAGATATAAAAGATCTGGATTTGCATTGAATTCCATGTAGTTATATCCTCTATTTTTTTTGAAGGATTTTATTTACAATAGATTCAGAGTTTTTTTCCATTTGTAAATAATCTTGTTCAGTTAAACCAGCTCCTAGTGCTATAAGTCTCCTTTGGTCTACTGGTATTAGATCTGATGGTGCATGTGCATCATTGTTCATAACAAGCTTTGCGCCAAATTGTTTTGCAAGCCTGGCCACATGTCCATTAGTAAGAGAATGACCTTTTCTTGTGGTAATTTCCAGGTAGATGTTCTTTTCAGCAGCTAACTTAACTTCTCGTTCAGATATCAATCCTGGATGGGCAAGTATGTCTGCACCGCCTTCTATAGCTGCCAGGTTTGTTCCCTTTTCTACAGGTTCTATTATGGTTTCTCCATGAACAACAATAAGATCAGCACCTAACTCTCTGGCGAACTTTATAAGGTCAGGTATAAGGGGGGGAGGAACATGGGTAAGTTCCACTCCAACAAAAACTGTAATATCCTGCGCTAGATTTATTTTTGTTATTCCCTTTTTTAAATTGCTTAAAATAAATTCAATATTTGTGTGGTCGACATGATCTGTTATGCATATGGCCCTATAACCTTTCTTTTTTGCCCTTTGAATAAGTTCTGCTGGGATAAGTTCTCCATCACTAAAAATAGTATGGGTATGTAGATCAATCATAATCATTAGCCTTTTTAAATATTTTTTATGTTACATCTTGTATTTAAAGTCATCTTCTTGAAGTTTTTCTAAAAATTTTGTCCACTTTTCAGATTCTTCATCTTTTAATACAACTTCATGTTGCTGTGTTAGATGTTTTTCTAAATCTTCGAGAAGTTCTTCTTTTGCAAAAATCTTTGCATTACATCTAATAGCAAGGGCTATTGCATCAGATGGTCTTGAATCTATTACATAAACAGTATCATTCATTTCTATGTGGATTTCAGCATAATATGTGCCTTCTTTTAAACTCACCACACACACCTTTGTGATCTTGGCACCTATTGTATTTAAAATATTTATCATTAGATCATGGGTAAGTGGTCTGGCCATGCTTATTTTGTTTAGACTAATAGAAATAGACATGGCTTCCATGGCACCTATCCAAATTGGAAGTATCCTCTTTTCTTCTAAATCTTTTAAAATTAAAATTGGCACCTGTGAGTGTTCGTCCAATGCTAATCCAAAAATTTTCATCTCTACCATTATAAAATCACCTCCCCAAAAAGTGAATGTTTTTTAATTTCAGTTATTTTAACCTTAACCAAAGAACCAACATGGATATTGTTGGTTTGTTTTGTCAAAAAATTTACAACCCTTCCCCCTCCTTCTCTTCCTTTTAAAGAAATTTGGTTATCTTTCCCTTGTTTTGCACTTTTACCTTCAACTAGAACTTCAACAACTTTACCCTTTAACTTATTAAGAGATTTGTGAGTGAGCTTATCTTGCAGGTTTTGTAATCTCTTAAGACGCTCAGATTTTATCTCATCTGGGATCTTAGGCTCCATTTTTGTTGCTTTTGTTCCAGGTCTATCAGAATATTTAAATGAAAAGCTACTATCAAATTCAATTTCTTTTACTCTTTTTAAAGTTTCTAAAAAGTCTTCTTCAGTTTCAGTTGGGAAACCAACAATAAGATCAGTGGTAATCACTATATCATCTCTTACTTTTCTCAATTTTTCAACAATCTGCAAATAGTCTTCAATGGTGTATTTTCTCCCCATTTTTGCCAAGATCGTATTTGAACCCGATTGAAGGGGTAAGTGTATTGCTGGACACAAATTCTCTAATTCTCCAAAGAGCGCTATAAGTTCGTCAGATATATCCTTTGGATGGGATGTTGTAAATCTAATGCGTCGAATACCCTCTATTTTTGAGACTTTTCTTATTAATTGAGGAAAGCTCACACCATCGCCATATTTGTCTTTTCCAAAACTATTTACATTTTGCCCCAACAATGTGATCTCTTTTATCCCAGCTTCTGCAAATTTTTTACATTCATTTAATATGTTTTCGGTTTTTCTAGATTTTTGTCGTCCTCTAGTAAATGGGACTATGCAATATGCACAAAAATTATCACAACCCTGCATTATATTTACATATGCTCCAGCTTGCTGTTTTGTAAGTGTTCTATCTATAATTATCTCCCTTTCAGGATAATAATCTAGAAAATCTAATAAACTAATCTTCAGATCAGGATTTTCACTTAATCTAACTATACTATCTGGCACTGATCTAACCCCATCTGTTCCAAAGATAAGTCTTACAAAAGGGAATTTTTCCCAAAAAGTCTCTTTTACTTGCTGGGCTACACATCCTCCCACGCCAACTATTAAATTGGGATTATTTTTTAAATAGGGTTCAATTCTCCCTAACATACTATATACTTTTTGTTCAGGCTTTTGCCTCACACTACAAGTATTGATTAAAATAACATCTGCTTCTTTTTCAGACATCACCTGTGTGTAACCCTTTTGTCTTAGAGCTGCTGCTATCCATAATGAATCACACACATTCATTTGGCAACCAAAGGTATGGATATAAAATTTCATCTCTATTTTGTCTCCTCACAAATCCAATTCAAAAAATCCTTGCTTCCTTCAATGATGGGAAGGGCTATGATACATGGGCATTCATATGAATGTAGTTCTTTGACTCTATTTATTAAATCTTGTGCAAGGCCTTTTTTGGTCTTTAAAATCAAGGCAGCCTCTTTGGCTTCATTGATTTTGCCTTTCCACCAAAAAAAAGAGGTGATCTCTCTTAACACATTGGCACCTGCAGCCAGCCTTTCTTCAACCAATGTCTTTCCAATTTTTTCAGCTTCATTTTTATCTTTACATGTAATATAAAATATTACACTCTCCATCCAAAGCTCCTTTTTAGTAAGGATTTAATGAGTTGATAGGCAATTTGCAAGAAAATAATAATTACTAAATTCTAACTTTTCAAGGCGCATATTATGAACCTAAAAGATAGGGCTTTGAAGATCTTAGAAATTTTGAAAAAAAGATATCCAGATCCAAAAACTAAATTAAACTGGAAAACTCCATGGGAGCTTTTGGTTGCTACAATTTTGGCAGCACAATGCACTGATGATAGGGTAAATAAGGTAACTCCTATGTTTTTTAAAAAATGGCCAACAATAAAGGCCCTCAGTGAGGCAAAAAATGAGGAAGTGGAAAAAGTAATATATTCCACTGGGTGTTATAAAAATAAAGCAAGATTTTTGATTGAGTCAGCAAAAAAGATTATAAATAAGTTTAATGGAGAAGTTCCAAATACCATGGAAGATCTTCTAAAACTTCCTGGAGTTGCGAGAAAGACAGCAAATATTGTACTTTCAAACTGTTTTTCTAAAAATGAAGGAATTGCAGTTGATACACATGTAAAGAGGCTCTCTTTTAGGCTTGGTCTCACTAGTTCTAAAAATCCTCACGTAATTGAAAAGGATCTCATGTCTTTATTTCCTCGTAGTGAGTGGCATTTAGTAAATCATCTATTAGTTTGGTTTGGCAGAGATGTATGCACTGCAAGATCTCCTCGGTGTAATAATTGTGAACTTGAACATCTCTGCCCAAAAAAAGGTGTCTTAAGTTCAAAAAAATAGGGGGAAAAGATTTTTATTTGCCATAGAAGTTATCTAAAATTTGCTTTGCGAGTCTATATGTAGCTCCGTCTATCATGCTTCCCTCTAATGAACCACTGCCCATGCCTTGCTCTTTAGCCTTTTCATAAATCTCCACTATTTTTTTACACCTATTTAGATCGTCTTCTGATGGGGAATATAGTTCATTTATAACATCTATTTGAGCAGGATGTATTGCCCATTTCCCATCAAAGCCAAGATATTTGCTAAGTAAACAGCTCTTTTTTAATCCTTCTAAATCCTTAAAATTTCCATAAGGGGCATCAATTGCAAGTAGACCATTTGCCTTAGCAGCTACTGCAATCCTGCTTAGGGGATAGTGAAATCTATGACCAGGATAAAACTCTTCCCCTTCTCCATGACCGCTTATGCCTTTAAAAAACATTCCCAGAGAAACAGTATAATCAGCAACTCCAAATACTAATGATCTTATCCTAGAACAACTGGATATAATCTTTTCTATGTTTAATAGACCTTTGGCTGTTTCAATGGATGCTTCGATCTCTATTTTTTCCTTTATTCCAAATGCCCTTTCAATCTGTGTAAGAAGAGTATGAACCCAGATTACATTATCTGGTGTTTCCACCTTGGGTATTACAATACTTTTGATCTTATCTCCAACCTTTTCTACCACATCAATTACATCTTTGTACACATAAGGATATTCCAATGAATTAATTCTATAGGATATATTCTTTTCCGATAGATCTTCTGATAGCAAAAATTCAATAAGCATGTTTCTGGCTTTATCTTTTTCATTAGGTGGCACGCTGTCTTCTAGATCAAACATAATAAAATCTGCATTTAAAGTCTTTGCTTTTGCAAGCATCTTTTCTCTATTTGCTGGTACTGAGATAGTGGATCTTTGAAGTGTGTTTTTCATGATCTAAACCTCCTTGGGTTATTATCACTAATTTTTTGTCTTTTATTTTAAAGGTGATACAACCTTGATAAGCAGTATTTAATAATAAGATATTATTTTGTCGAGCGAATTTTATCCATAATTTTGACGGTAATCTAAATCTGTTTAAAAATCCAGTGCTAACTACCCAAATCTTTGAATCTATTTTTTGCAAGTAATTAAATGAAAAACTCTTTCTGCTACCATGGTGAGGCACCATGAATATGAGTGGGGACATCTTTTTTTGAATAATTTGGTTTAAGACCCTTTTGCCCACATCAGAAGTAATTAACAATATTGTATGATTTTTATAACTAACTTTTAGCACCAATGAATTGTCGTTTTCATTGTCATAAGAGTTTTTTGGCGGATTTAAAACATATATCTTTAGATCCTTATCAATAATAATTTTATCTCCTTTCTTTATTGTTTTAACAGGGATTTTTCTCTTTTTTAAAATTGTAAGTAGACTTTTGACGTTATATTTTGTTTTAATTCCATTGTAGTAAAACTGGTTTATATTATATTTTTTGGCCAAATAAAAAAGACCTCCTATATGATCAATATCTCCGTGTGTAAGTATTACCTTATCTAATGATGGAAAATGCATGTATGTCAAAATAGGTGATAGGAGAGTCCTGCCAAAGTTAAAATATCTATAATAGCTCCCACCTCCATCTATTAATATCCTCTTTTTTTTATATGAAAGTAAAATACTTTGTCCATGTCCCACATCAAGGATAGATATTTTTAGATTATTGTCCAATTTATTTAAAAATAAAGGTATAAATATAAGACATAGTGCAATAATGCATATTAAATATGCTTTTATTTTTTTATTATAATAGATCAGTAAAATTGAGAATAATAACATGTAATATCCAATGATCATATAGCTATTAGGTCTTAAAAATGGAATGGAATTTATTAGGTGTATTTTTTCTAGAAAAGAGATTAAATTAAAAGAGTATGTAATGAGCTTATCATTAATATTAACTAAAATTAATGATAAACAGTGTAAGTTCATCAAAATTAATAAAAGTGCTAAAAACAAAAGAGGAACTATAACAAATCCAACAATGGGTATAAACATAAGATTTAAAAGAAAATTTAGTGGTATCTCACCAAAATAATATAAAATCACTGGCAAAAGGACTATCTGTATTATAAAGGTTATAATGAAAAGTGTACAAAGATATAATAAGATTTTGTTATTTATCTTACTTTTTAAATGTGATTTAATTATTGGATAAAATATAATTATGCCAAGAACTGACAAATATGATAACTGCAGACCAATATCAAATACAGATGTTGGATCATGCAATAGGATCAAAAATAGAGAAATAAATATGCCATCAATTGTAGCGTAGTTGTAGTTAAAATAAAACAGGATAGCAAAGGAGAAAAACATAATAGATGCACGAATAATAGATATCCTTGGCTCACTAATACAGAGATAAATGATAACAAAAATGCTTGCGGTTATACATCCTATTTTTTGTTTTGGAATTTTTAGAAAAAGTTGAGGGTATAAAAGACCTATTATATAAGTTATTGTATAACCCATGAGTGCTACAAATCCCACATGGAGTCCTGATTGTGCTATTATGTGAGATAGGGATGCGTCTTGTAATTTTTCCATTTGCTCATAAGTTATATAATGTCTATCTCCAACAATTAAAGACAATAAAATCCCTTGATATTGAGTGGATTTCAACAAGTTAGTTAAATTTTTCTTAATTTTTTGTCTTATTGACCAGATAGGAGTAGGTTTTCCATATATAAATATCTCATTTATATCTTTTGATGCATAGGCAACAAAATGGATATTTTTTAAATAATATATTTTTGTGTAATCAAATACACCTGGATTCTGTAAATATCTTAAAGGTTTGATTCTGAATTTTCCATAAACCTTTTGTCCTGGCAAAGGAGTAAATTGCAAATTATATATTTTCCACAATACATTTGATTTTAATCTGTATTGATGATTTTCATTAAAAATAATTACGTCATGAAGGATTACATATGTTTTATTTAAAGGATATGTTTTTATGTTTTTTATTTTAGCCTCAAGATATACGTATTTTGTTTTTGGTATTTTGTATTTTAATTTATTTTTTTGGTCTATTATTAAGATAGTTGCACTACCTATAATATAACATATTACCATAAAAATGATTGTAGTGTATTTTTTATTTTTGCATATAGCTATTAGAATTATAATGGAAATTAGAGATTGCTTAAAATAAAATATAGAAAAAAGGCCTACTAAAAATGAGATAAAGCAGACATGGATTGTAAAGATAGGTGGGAGATATTTTTTATCATTGAATACCATTAATTAATTTTATGTTTCTCAAGTCTATATCTTAGTTGTCTTAGGTTTAGGCCAAGTAATTTGGCTGTTTCTTTTTTATTTCCTTTACATCTCTCTAGGGCTTTTAATATTATTTTTTTGTCAATTTCATCTAAAAATTCATCAATGGTTTTTTTTCCACTAAATATTTGTTCAAAGGAATCAAGATCTCCTTGTGGGGCCTTTTCATAGATTATTATTGATGAAGGGGTTATGTATGAGGAAGTTTCTAGTGCCACAGCCCTTTCAATCAGATTTTCTAATTCTCTAACATTTCCTGGATAGTGATAAGAGGTTAGTTTTTTCATTGCTTCTTGGGAAAATCCCTTTATTTTCTTGTTTTGCTGTTTTGCAAATTTTTGTAAAAAGTATTCAGCAAGCAATAGTAAATCATCTCCTCTTTCCCTGAGTGGAGGAATTTTTATAATCATACCACTTAATCTATAAAAGAAATCTTCTCTGAAAATTCCCTGACTCACCTCTTTTTCAATGTCTCTGTTAGTTGATCCAATGAATCTCACATCTACTTTTATCTCTTCAAGTGCACCAAGGGGAATAAAGGTGCCTTCTTGGATACATCTCAGTAATTTTACCTGAATATTTTGGGATATTTCACCAACTTCATCTAAAAAGAAAGTCCCTTTATCTGCCTTTTGCAAAAGCCCTTTTTTAGAATGGGTTGCTCCTGTGAATGCCCCTTGTCTATAACCAAAGAGTTCACTTTCTATAAGTTCATCTGGCACTCCTCCACAATTTATTGGAACAAATGGACCATCTCTTCTCAAGCTATTTTCATGGATTGCCCGAGCAATCAGCTCTTTGCCTGTGCCAGACTCACCTATAATTAACACATTTATATTCGTGGGAGCTATCTTTTTTACTAAATTAAATACCTCCTGCATCTTGGGACTATTGCCAATAATAGGTCCATACCTACCTTTTATTTCTGTTTTTAGTCTGATATTTTCTTCTTCTAGCTTTGAGGTCTCAATGGTCTTTTCAAGGACCAATAAAAATTCGTCTATATCAAATGGTTTGGGTATATAATCCTTTGCCCCAAGTTTTATTGACTCAACAGCTGTTTTTGGGTCTGCAAATGCAGTTATCATAAGTACAGGCAGTGAAGGGTGTTCTTTTTTTATAAATCTCAGCAAATCTAATCCATTTTCTGATCCGAGTTTTATGTCTAATATGGCAAGATCAAAGAGTTTTGAAAACAACAATTCTTTGGCTTCTTTAGAGTTTTGGGCCTTGCTTACTTTGTGGCCCTGATTTTCAATAGCAATCTCTAATACCTCTAAAATACTTATATCATCATCTACAATGAGTATATTAGCCATAAAATTTGTGTTCCCTTTAAATTGTAAATTATAGTTATCTATACAACTTCATATAATAGGGGGTGTCCTTTAAAAATTTTTCTATCTAACTTTTAGGAAAACTTATTTTTTTTACATAACGTATACCACCATGCTTCTGATATAACATCCTTCATCTCTTTTAACAAAGAAAAAGTAACTTGAAGTTGATTCTCTAAAATCTTCTCTGCATCTTTTGGTTTTCTATAATCTACTGGATATGGTTTAGAAAAATGAATCTTAAGCTTATTTCTCAATCTCCTTACTACATGGTCTTGGGAATATTCTATATCAAAACTATCTTTTATAAATGCCTTTATCTCTTTTGTAGTCCAATATACTTTCTTTTTAAGTAATTCCTTAAGCTTTTTTAAATCTTCCTCTCACAACCTGCTTGGCATCCTATAAGATTTAGAAAAATAAGTTTTACCAATATATTCTTCTTCTTCTCACTCTTTAATTTTTTCCTTTAGCTCTTCTATATTTTTAACCTTAATATGTTCCCCTTTCATAGAAATTCTCTATATCAAATCGTTTCTATTATATCAAGTTCTGCGATATACTATAATTGATTGTTTTTATAGCATATTTTTCTTTTATGATAGTAAACACCTATCCTTTATCTTCCTCATACATAAGGAATTTAATTTTCACATCCCCCACACCCATATCTCTTTGCCTCTGTATCTTTCTCTTCTTTCAAATATCTTCTCAT